>CBDUQU010000070.1:0-15149 GCA_965369445.1 uncultured bacterium
ATCTAATATGCGCTCCGGGTTCATGGGAACCGGACGGTACCCCAGCGGACTCCCGTCATCCGGTTCCGCCGTCAGAGCGAAAGCCAAATCCACACCAGGTAATTCAGTTCCTTCATCTTCCAGCACCTCCACCCTTAATTCCGCTTCCGGTGGAACGGCGACCACCACCCTTCTCACAGGCAGTTGAGGTTTTCCCGGAACGTTAGTCAGGCCACACTTGGGGATGTTGATGAGGTCAAAAGACTTTCCAAGAAGCTCGATCTTGCTCTGTGAGAAATCAGGAACCAGATACCTGAAGACTATCCCTTCCTGATCCGACTTCAATATCTCCAGGTCGTGATATTCGGAGGCAAACGAAGGTTCGGCATGCAGGCTCAAGTACAACATGGCAGGCAGGATCATTCCGAGCCTGAATATCCAAGGAATAAGCACACTCTTCATAAACAAAAAAGCCAAGGCGGTTCCGAAGCTACAAAGACCTCCGGCCCGAAGGCCGGTGGGGGGAACAACTCGACCATGGCGCCTATAGCCTCTCCTGTTAAAGGGCTTTCGGTTTGACTCTCTCATGAAAATGACAGAAACCCGGCGACAACGCCTCGGCATTGTCCGGGTGCACTTTTTCGCCTTAGCACACAAGATGCGTGCCACCGGTGTCAAGCGCGCACGAAACAAACCCTTTAACTGTTTTTCCTATAGGCTTACCTCTTGTTATGTTGGCTAACAATATATTCTAAGAACCATATTTGTCAAGCGTTTTTAATCACTGCGTGCGGTAAACTCATCACATTGTCTGATTTTGGAACAGGGCCGCAAATTCTCTCCAAACTGTGTGACTCTTCCTCGATCCTCCGGCCAGCCTTGCTCAGCCCGTTTTGGACGCCCCTCCTCTCCAGGAGTTCATCCAGCAAGCTTCCTCTTTATCAGGCTTGCCGAGTTCTCCGCCCTAAAAGCTCTTATGAAGGAGCAGGCCACCTGGTAGGCCTCCTGTTCGATCTGCCCGGCGTTCTTCTGCGGGATGGCATCTATTTCCTTCTTGAACTTCCTGGTGGCAAATTTGATGTCTTTCTCATTCTCCCTGGCCCATCCCTTCATCAGATCAAACAGATCCTTGGGTAAAAACCGGTGGGCGACGTTTTGCCATTCCGTGCCCACATTCCCTTTACGGATTCCATAATCGGCGAATTTGCCTACAATGCTCAGAGGGGTTCCGGTGATTCCGTGTTGGGCTATGCAGAGTCCTTTTGGCCTTATAGCGTTGAAAATCTGCCTGGTTCTTTCTAAATCGATAGATACCTCTTCTCCCTCTAGGTAGTTCCCGTGCTTCGAGCCGTTGTTAATGGCCAGAAGATCGGGATGTACATTGCTATTTGCCAAGCCGTCGATGAAACCGGTGGCCTCCTCCACGGTGGTAAGCTCTGCCTCCTGTCCGGCGGACTTCACCTCCCCCACCTCCACTTCTAATCCCAGTTCATAAGGAGAGATAAGAGCAGCAAGCCGGCTGGTAATGCGGATATTGTCTTCCAGTTCGTTGAAAGAGGCATCAATGGCTATTGACGTATAGCCGGCCTTGATCTCGGCTTTTATCTGCTCCTCTGCAGATTGAAGAGCTTCCGGACTGGTATCCTTTACCGTGGTATGATCGCCGTGGATAAAAAACGGCTTGGAGAACTTGGTCGTTTCCGCATATCCCACTACGGTCTGAAAGAATGTCTCCGGAGTCTGGCCGGTGTAGCCACCATCCACACCGCCCTCGGTTTTGGCCAGTTCGAGCCCCACCACCGCATCCAGATCCTCGGCCGCGCGCATTATCCCCGGCACCACGTGTTTTATCCGGGCGTTGCACGCCATCACGATGACCTCTTTCTCTTTCAGTACTCTAAAAATGTCGTGAGAGTTAAGAAGACATATCTTGCTTTTGCTTCCCAGTTTCTCCCGGATATGCTCAGGTCTCAAATCCAGGATTTTCGCATCTGCGGTAATTGCTGACATGGAAAGCTCTCCTTAAAAAGAAGGTTCCCTATTATACGGAAGACCGAAAACTGAAGATTGTTCTTATTTTGGTCTACTTGAACAGCAGGGCTAAGATTACCGCCACCGCCAATGCCGGCAGGAAATTCCCCACCTTGATCCTTTTGATCCCCAGAAGGTATATCCCAATTCCCACGATGATCAGACCTCCGGTCGCGATCAACTCATCCAGAACCTCGGGCCTCAACAAAAACGAAAGCCTCCCTCCGAGTAGAGTTAGACTCCCTTGAAAAATAAGCACGATCAGAGAAGAGAAGATGACGCCGATCCCCAGGCTTGAGGCGAAGACCACCGAGGCAAAGCCATCCAGGAGAGACTTGGCATAAAGCACGCTGGCGTCGCCGCTTACCCCATCCTGAATCGATCCCACGATGGTCATGGGACCGATGCAGAAGACTAAGCTGGAGGTGACAAACCCCAGCACAAAGTTTCCTGAGCGGGACTTCACCTTTCTCTTCAGGAACTCTCCCGCCTTCTCCAGGCCCTCCTCGATTTTAAGCAGTTCCCCGATAATTCCACCCAGAGCCAGGCTCCCGATCACCAGGAGAATACTTTCGGACCTGAAAGCCATCCTGAAGCCTATCAAAAGAGTAGAAAGGCCCAGGGCATGCATCACGATGTTTCTGATCTTCTCGGAGAATCTCGCGCCGATCAAAAGCCCGATCGAGCTACCTACTATTACCGTAGCTGTATTGACCAATGTGCCTTGCATCAGCTTGTTCGAAAGTTCAAGGGTTTAAAGGTTCAATAATTCGATCCTTGATTTCAATTGCGTTCTGCTCTTGCTGCGGCGATTCCCGGAGTTTGGGTTTGAACTTTGAACCTCTCATTTTGGAGCCGCGCAGATACTTGATGAAATTCCCGATTATGCCTGATACCTCCCTTGCCAGGTCGCGCGTTTCTTTGAATTCATCCTTGTCAATATAGCCCTGATCAGAAGCAACGGTGATGTGGCATCTGACTTCCCCGCACGAAGCTTTGGCAATGTACAAAAATTGAACGAATTCTTTATTCGAACCTCTTTCAAAACCCTCAGATATGTTTGACATCACCGATATCGCTGCTCGCCTTATCTGGTAAACCAACGCCTTATCCCTGCAGAATTTATCCCCTTTGGTGACGGCGTAAGTCTTGTTGACCAATTCTCTCGCCTTGCTCCAAGCCAGCAAGTCCTCGAAGCATTGGATCTTCATGCCTGATTGAACCCCTGAATGATTGAACCTTTGAACTTTTGCACTTTTGAATTATTGAACTCTTGAACTTTTGAACCTTGTCTTACCAGTATTTCCGTGGATCAGTTATTTTCCCTTCCACCGCTGAAGCCGCCACTGTAGCCGGGCTGCACAGGTAAACCTCGCCGCCTTTTCCAAGCTTGCCCAGGAAGTTCCGGTTGGAGGTGGACAATAGCACGTCCCCCTTGCCTAAGACTCCGTGATGTCCCGCCGTGCAGAGGCTGCATCCCGGGTTGGCCACCATGGCTCCCACGCCCATGAAGACCTGATAGAGTCCCGCCTCGAGCATAGCCATGGCTACCTCTCTGGTTGCCGGGACTATGATGAGCCTCACTTCGGGATGAATCTTCCCCGCTTTTTTCAGAATCTTCGCCGCAGCCTTAAAGTCTTCCAATCTGCCATTGGTGCAGGAACCGATAAAGCCCTCGTTGAAGGGCGTTCCTTCAACCTCTTCCACCGGCTTGACATTGTCCGGCGTGTGGGGACAGGCAATCTGGGGAGTCAACTTATCCACGTTGATCTCCACCTCTTCCGTAAAGATGGCGTTCTCGTCCGAGGTGACGATCTCCAACCCGTCGCCGCATCTCTGCCTAAGAAACTCCAACGGCTCGCCGTTCGGTTCAATAAAGCCAATCTTGGCGTTAATCTCGGTCAGCATGCTTGCCAGGGTCAACCGTCCAGCCAAAGAGAGATCGTCAATTGGTTCACCCGCAAGTTCCAGGGACCTGTAGTTTGGCTTGTCCGTTCCGATCTCTTTGATAAACTTAAGCGTGAGATCCTTGGCTGAAACCGGTTCCTTGTATTTGCCCTTGAAAATTACTTTGATAGTCTCAGGGACTCTGAACCAGAGTTTTCCGGAATGCCAGGCAGCCACGATATCGGTGTTTCCGACGCCTGAGGCAAACGATCCCACCGAACCCAGGAGATTCATATGGCTATCCGTTCCGACGACCACGGAGCCAGGCTTGATCATTCCCCTTTCCAAGAGCACATGCTGTCCTATTCCCCAGTTCACGTCGAACAGGTTCTTGATCTTTTGCCTTTTTGCGAACTCCCTGCAAAGAACTTGATTTTGGGCTACTTTCATGTCTTTTGCCGGAGCCTGATAGTCGAAGGTAAGGGCGATTTTGTCAGGATCTTTTACTTTGCCCTTATTGGTGAACTTGTCAAACTCCAGAACCGCATTAGGTCCGCCAAAGTCCCTGATCACCGTCAGGTCCACCTCGGCCCAGACCCGATCGTTAGCGGAAACATCTTTGTCTGAAGCCCTCGATAGAATCTTCTCGATTATGGTCTTTCTTTCCATGCTTCCTCTCTCCAGTCTGATCTCGTTTGTTCTCGGAGATGTAGCGGAAGGCTTTAGCCTTCCATGATGGAAACTTCCCTTCGGCCCCTCGGTTCCACTCGGGGTGGTGCGCCTGTCCTTCGACTTTACTCAGGACAGTGAGCTTGTCGAACTGTCGAACCACAGGCTCAGGGCAAGGAAGGTTTCCGCCCAGACGGGCGGGCATCCGCCCGCTACATCTAAAATTCATACTCCTGTGCGAACTTTATCCTTTTTGATATGGGTGGATGGCTATAAAGCAGAAATTCAATTGTCGGGCTGGGATTCGGATCAGACAAATTCATGTAGGCCAACTCATCCATGGCCGAGATGAAGGCCTCCCTATTCTGAGTTATCTCCAGCGCAAATCTGTCCGCCTGCCGCTCCATATGCCGGGAAACGGCCGGGAAGATCGGCATGGTAATCAAGCCATAGATCACGAATATTAGAAATATCAAAGGGAGACTGGCCACGTCGGCCATGTTGTCGATCTTCAGCCTGTTTCTGAATCTGGTTATAATCCTGGGGCCGGTCAGTTGAATTATTAAAAACCCTATGGTCGCCATAATAGCCGAGAAGAATATGCCCTGCCAGATGTGATGCATAAGATTATGTCCCATCTCATGGGCAATCACCACCTCGATCTCATCCGTGGTGAATTCATCCACCAAGTTGTCGCCCAATACGATCCTTTTGGTGTTGCCCAGCCCGGTGAACATGGCGTTCGCTTTCTTGGTCTGTTTGCTCATGTCCACGGTGAAGATATCCTCCACCTGCACGTTGGCCCTATGGGACAGACTCACAAGTCTTTCCCTCAACTCTCCTTCAGGCAATGGAGTGTACACGTTGAAAAGTGGCAATATCAAAACGGGGGCTAAGTTTACCAAGACGACGGTGAAGCCTATGAAGACCACCGACACGTAGATCCACCAGGTTCTGGGCGCCTTCTTCAGAGCGAGGTATATCCCCTCGACTGCTATCAGAACGATGACAGCCATAACCAACAAGGCCAGCAGTTGTTCCCCGAACCACTGCAGGAACGTCTGGTTGGATAGCTCAAACTTGTGCTCCAGGGAAAAGCCGTAGTAGCTGGTGGGCAATCCAACTATGAACGCGATGATGAGGAAAAGAAGAGTATAGAGCGCCACCACCCAGAATCGTTTTCTGGTTATCTTCTCAATCTGTCTTCGCAGGAAAACGGAGATGCCCAGGAACAGAAACAAGACTAAGAACAGAATACCATAACCTTGATCGATGAAAAAGAGCGTGTTCTTTGATCTCTGGTATTTGACGGCCTGACGCAAACGTTCTTCCTTGTCCTGCTCTACCCGAGCCGTCTGGGCCACAGACTCTTGAGCACTGTCAGCCGGGGCGGAAAGCTGTAACTCCTGCTCGGTCTCATTCTGTGCCGGAATCGCCTCGGCCAGAAAGGACAAAACCAGGAAGACCAATAGCATAAAAGATAGAATGCGCCGCACGTCTATCTTCCTTACAGAAATATGTGGACGGAGATATTTCTGAGTTTTCAGTTGCAGTTTTGAACTCTCATTTTTGAGTTTTTAATTTCCTCTGAATCTCGTACGCCACCTTTTTCCCGGAGAGGAGCATTCCGCCGAAAATCGGTCCCATGCGATGCGACCCGAAGACCGCATTTGCCGCCATGCCTGTCACGTAAACGTTGGGGAAGGCTTCCTTGGTGTTTTCCACCACCTCTTTTTCACCCCTGTCAGCCCACATGGACTTTTCACCCACTATATCTCCGGTCGAGGTGAGAAGTTTGGGGCCGATCTTCCTGACGATTATCTTTATCAGCTCGGCCGGATGCCCGGTTGCTTCCACTAAGTACTTCGCCCTTATGGTCAGCGGGTCGACGTGCAAATTGGCCATCTGCACTGCAGACCAGTTCAACACCAGCCCGCAGACTTTTTCACCCTCCAACATCACGTCCTCCACGCTGATTAAGTTAAACACCTTGGCCCCTGCCCTGGTTGCCCTGGAGCACAAGGTGGATACGCACTCCACGGCGTCTGCGGTATAATATCCTTCCCGGAAGGTCTTGCAACTCACCCCCATCTCCTCCAGAATACCCTTCCCTTCCTCTCCCACCACCAGCTCGTTGAACATCATCCCACCGCCCCACATTCCGCCGCCTATGCTCAACTTTCTCTCGAACACCGCCACCTTGACCTTTTCCCGGGCCAGGTAGTATGCCGCGCAGAGTCCGGCCGGACCGGCACCGGCGATGGCGACGTCTAAGTCGGAGTATTCCAGAAACTTCTTGAAGAAGCTCTCAACGATGGCCCTGGTAATCACCACGTCGTCTAACTTCATCCTTACACCTCACTTCAGATTCAATACCTCCCGGTATCCGGGCATATCCAGAAATCCATGCCCGCTTACGTTAAAGGCGATCACCTTTTTCTCGCCAGCTTCTTTGCATTTAATGGCCTCATCTATGGCACAGGCAATGCTGTATGCAGATTCGGGAGCAGGCAGATAGCCTTCGCTCTGAATAAACAACCTGGCTTTTTCAAAGACATATTTTTCGTCCTGGGGATAGGCAATGGTGTCGATATATCCCTTATCTCTTAGAAGACTTAAGATAGGCGAACAGCCGTGGTATCTTAAGCCATCGCCCTTTATCGGAACCATGTCAACCTTATGTCCGAGCGTATACATCTTGAGCAGAGGCGTCATCTCAGCGTAATCAGCATGGTCATACCTGTATTCTCCCTGAAGGTTGGGAGACGCCTTGCTCTGCGCTGCGATGAACTTGATCTTCTTGCCTTCTTTCAGCACGTCGTGCACAAAGGGCAGAGCGAAGCCGCCGAAATTACTTCCCCCTCCCAGGCAGGAGATGACCAGATCCGGGTAGTCGTCGAACTTCTCAAACTGCTTCTTGGTCTCCAGACCTATGATGGTCTGATGCATCAGAACGTGATTGAGGACCGAACCGAGACAGTAGATAGCCCTGGGGTCCTTGGCGGCGTCCTCCATCCCTTCCGAGATGGCTATCCCTAAGGATCCGGGATGATTCGAGTCCTTGCCGTAGAGCGTTTTCCCGAACTCTGTCTGATCGCTGGGAGAGGCGTACACCTCCGCGCCAAAGAGATCCATCAAGTTTCTTCGGTCTTCTTTCCAGCCGTAAACTGCTCTCACCCAGTACACCGTACATTTCAGACCCGCCAGGGCGGCTCCGTAGGCGAGGGCGGTCCCCCATTGTCCAGCCCCAGTCTCGGTGGTTAATCTCTCGTAACCCTCCTTCTTGGCATAGAATGCCTGGGCCAGGGCCGTGTTCACCTTATGGCTACCTGTGGGGCTGTAGAATTCGGACTTGTAGTAGAGGCGCGCAGGCGTATCCAGTCGCTTTTCCAGATTGATTGCCCGGAACAGGGGTCTGGGCCTGCCGGCCTGATGGTAGATTTCCTGCAGTTCCTCTGGTATATCGATCCATCTGTCGGTTGAGAATTCTTGTTTCAAACATTCACCGATCAGTATCTCCGGCAATTTTTTGATCCTTGATTCTCCGCTCTCCGGATCTTTCGGCGGAGGAAGCGGCTCCGGCAAATCCGGCTGTATGTTGTACCACCGGGTGGGCATCTCGTCCAAACTCAGGTTAACCTGTCTTTTGTTGATGGGCATTCGTCAGTCTCCTTCTGGTTTGTTTTTTTGTTTCCAGGAATTCGGAGTAAAAAGAGTTTACGAACTTGAGTCAACGCCGGTCGAACCGTCACATTTTCCCGCCCAGGCTTTCGAAGTTTATGAAGTCCGCATAGTGAATGATCATAGCCTCGGTGGAGCGGGATCCCCTATCCCCTTCCTTGGCGTGAGTGGCTATCATATGAACGACCTCATCAGGCAATCCGTGCTTGTATGCTAAGGCTGAGCCGGAAAAAGGGTGCCTAAGGAGCTTTCCGGTTTTGCTCTTAACCACCTTGCCCCCCTCCTTGGCATATTCCAAGATCTTTCCCACGTCATGCAAAATTGCGCCGGCTATCAGAAGATCAAAGTTGATTTCCACCTTCTCCTTGTAGAAGTCTAGTAGCACTCTGGCGACATTCAGGGCTGTCTGGGTAACTGCTCTGGTATGGGCGACCAGATTGACCTGGCAGTCTGGTATCAACAGTGTGAAAGGAACACTCTCTAGTTCATCGATTCCCCAGTCACCCTTCTCTATGGCCTCCAGCCAGGTGGAAGCCACTTTGGATCTGAGCTCTTCATCCTTTATCTGTTCAAGCTCCGGGAAAAGCTGGTTGATTTTCGGCTTCATACTGCTCCTCTTTTCGAAGATCTCCCGCCTCTGGCGGGGCGGTGTAAAGGCATATATTATGGATTTTTCTGTAAATTGCAACAAAAATCTTGCATGGAAGAACGGCGCGTCCTTTTGGTCAAGAAAAAGCTTGACTTTTTCACGCGATAATGTATGTTTTTGATATAATCAGTATTTGTCCGGATTTAGCAACCAAGAACGGGTGCTTGTCTTCGCGAGACGACTTACGCGAGGAAGGCTTCGCTATTACTTACCGGAAGTCTAACCCGGCGCGTAATTGGGGATGACGTTGTAAATATAACTGCCAACATGTAATCTTGCGTTCGGGTCCACCTGTTTTGTCGCGCTGACGAGGCAGGATGACGATTTGGAGTCTTTTGGGCCTAACGCACACGGCCGAAAATTCATGAGTCTGGTTAACTTATCAATGCTGAACCTTTTTTCAAGGAGGTGGAAAGCGCAGCACAATTGATCCCAAAATTCTAAAAAGGGGGATTGAGAGGGTCAACGGTTCAATCAGGTGAATCCGATTAATCCGTTGACAGAAAATAAGTCTAACCCTTGAACGAAAGGAGTTGCACGATGGCACGCAAGAGCTTTGTTCTTCTGGTGGTGGGGATGGTAATATTCTTCCTTAGCTCTATTTCATCTGCGGACATCCCCAGCATGATCAATTATCAGGGGAAGCTGACCACCGCCACAGGTGGTTGTCTTTATGATACAGTCCAGATGACTTTTTCCATTTATCCGGACACTACAGGTTCACCAGCAGAGTGGACTGAGACACAAAACAGTGTGATAGTAAAGGAGGGAATTTTCAATGTTCTTTTGGGAAGTGTGAATCCTATATCCGGTTCGGTCTTTGATGGAGACATCAAATACCTGGGTGTTCAGGTGGAAGCCGATCCGGAGATGAGGCCTCTGAAGCCGATGGTGAGTGTGGCTTATGCTTACCGGGCACGGAGCACAAGTGCTGCTGGAGGTTGGGTGGATGATGGCACAGTTGTCAGATTGGAGACCAGCACTGATTACGTCGGCATCGGGACAGCGAGCCCAAGCGAAAAGCTACATGTTGACGGGAATGCTGAGGTAACGGGCAGGATCAATAAGGCTCGTTTTGGGACTGATTGGGTATTTTCCGAGCAATGTCGCCTCGCCGTGGATATGGCTGGTAATAATGTGGACAATGGAGAGGTCCATTTTGGAAACACTTTCAACAACCAGTGGGTGGACATGTGGTTCCAGTATTCGAACGGGTACTTGATGGGAAACTACATTAAGTATGATGGTTCTACAATGACGACCGGCCACTTCAGATTAAGTTCTTCAGGGATTATACTGTATTCAGGTACCAATGCTGCTAACAGTGCGGGCCATGCATATTGGGATAGAAGCAACTATGATGTACTTATTTGCGAGGATTCAGCGGCGAATGACTTCTGTGAGTATTGGTACTCCGAGCAGAGACACTAAGCAATAGGGGAGGTTGAAACGTTTGAATTAGCTCTTCTTATTGAGGAAGACCAAAACCGTGTGGAGCAAAGATGGCAGGAAAGGAGTGAAAGATAACCATGAAATATCAAACTGTCATCTTTTTCGTCATTGCCAGGATTGTGTTGGTGCTCGGCTTAAGTGGCGCCGCTGACAAAGAGACTCTATTAGTTGTAGGTCGAAATTCTAATTTCGACAAAGGATGTATGGCGTAGGTTTGCTTTCTAATCTGTGCCACAGATTCGGTAGCGTCGCCTCTCCGGTTCAGAGGGATAGGGGTGCAACCCCTATCCCAACAAAAATGGCGAAGCCTTTCGGACAAAAAAATAGGAATGATTTGACAAAGGAGTGGGAAAAATGAATAAGATCAAATTGGGAATGATATTCCTTGTAGCTGTGGCGTTCTTTGCCGGGCTTGCAGTGCATGCTGAATCGGATAAGCAAGTCCAGCCCAAGAAAGTCAAACAAAGAGTGGTCTCTGTTCGATCCAAAGACAAAGTTGAGCCGAATCAAACCAGGCCTGTTGCCCGTGAGATCAAAATAGCGCCGGTGAGCATTCCGCAGAGATCGTCATTCGCACCTTCTCGTCAAGGATACCAGCTGGTGACGCACGTTCTGGATGCGTTTGGAGGAGAATCGGAATCAGATAATTTCAAGATTCCGGTAAACTCCGGAGGGCAGCCCTCGCCCATTGATCTTTCTGAGAGTGCGAACTACGGGGTGGGGGCAGGGTATATCTACGCATCTCACGTTAACCGCGGAGATCTTAATGCGGACGGGATAGTCAATGTAGGCGATGTGGTTTATTTGGTAAACTACCTGTATCGAGGCGGATCGGAGCCCTGTCCGGTCGAAGCCGGGGACGTCACCTGCGATGGGATAGTGAATGTGGGGGACGTTGTCTTTCTGGTCAACTATCTCTATAGAGGAGGAGACCCACCGGCTTGCTGAGAGACCGAGAGAAGAGAGGATAGAAAGAAGGCACCCAGGTTGCCGAGGCTTGGGTGTCTTGTCATTTGATCGTCAAACGAATCCACCAATAGCCGTTATCTGAAATCAGAGAACGAATTCGAATTTGATGGTGGGCAAGGTGGACGAATCGGGGAGGGAGCTATCTCGCCCGCTTGAGCTTGAGGTCGGGCTTCAAATATCCGACTTTTTTTCCTTGATGATTGAAAACGGCAGGAAGCGCCCATTCGCGCAGGCTTCTCAACTGGCTCTTATTCAGGACGCCCAATTGCCTGTAGGCCTCTATCGCCGCAGGCGCCAGCGCCCTTCTGGAGCCGTCCAGGATCTTCACCGCCAGTCCATAACTTTTATCTAAGACCACAGCACAGTGTAAGGCTTCTGCTCCTGCTTTGGCCAGGATATTCCGTTTGCTCGCCAAGGCGAGATCGTAGTCCAGCCTCCCCCTTCCGGAGATCATATCCGGATATCTCCACGTGGAGTCCGCCACCACCTGAAGTGACTGGGAGGTGCGCTCACGTTTGGCTCTAAAGCTTTTCAGTTTGGAGAATCCGATCGCCATGTTCTTGAGGGGAAGTGCATGGGTGGGCGCTCCGCATCCTTCTATGCCGATCTTTATCCTCCGCTCAGGATATTCACACAGCTCGGAGATCTTCTTTGTGATCAGCTTCTGCACCGGATGGCGGGGTTTCAGGTAATCTTTAAGATTCCAGCCTTCATAAACGCACGTCACCAGCATCCCGGCATGTTTCCCTGAGCAGTTGTGCTGAAGAAAAGAAAAGCGTTTCTTAGGCGGGGTGATCCCCAGGGCGGTATAATAATGGGGAACGTGCGTGCCACATTGAAGATGGCCTTTGTTCAGGCCAACCTTTTTCAAAATTCCTCGCACGAGCTTGACGTGCTTCTTCTCTCCATTGTGCGACCCGGCAATGATGGCTATCTCCTCCTGAGTGAGCCCGAAGGCCTCTCCCGCACCGGAATCCACCACAGCCAAAGCTTGAAAGGGCTTGGCCGACGACCTCAAGAAGGTGACCAAGTTCGGATCGCCCGCGGAATGTCGAAGCTTTCCCGACGAGTCCACCACCGCAACCGCCACCTGGTGGACGCTCTCGATCGTGTTACCCCGGAAGGCCTTGACCACGTTTATGCTCATCTCTATTCCAATTTAAGGCAGACCATCAGAAAATCAATGAAAAAATGAACTATGGTAGCCCCTAGAGGCTCGCGTGAGCATGTGCTGTCCTCGACCTCACCCCCTGTCCCCCTCTCCATAAAATGGAGAGGGGGACACCCTGAAGGGATTTCCCTCGATCCTGAGATCTTCGGGATCGAAGGACACCCTGAAGGGGAACACAAGGGGGAGAGGTGATGCAAGTTCCGCGTCCGTGACCACTCTAAAGTCTCCCTCCGGCCAGAACCGCCACTCAGCGGTATTCATCACAATTTCCTTGACTGTCTCCCTAATACATTTTAGTTTCTTCTCGTAGCTTAGTGTGAACTTGTCATACCACGCGATAAAGCCATGAACCTGAATACTGAATTCCTAAAAAACAGCTGGCAGCGAGCAAAGCAGCTCTGGCGCACAAGAAGGAAGGTAGTTCTCGCCTGCGGGGCATTTCTCCTGGTTTTGACTATCTTCTTCGCGGCGATTGCCAGGACCTACAACACATATAAGAAAGACCTTCCATCTCTATCCCAGCTGCACAACATCGAACCCAGCTTAGTCACCAAGATCTATGCGGCCGACAGTACGGTGATTAAGGAGTTTTATACTGAGCGCCGCATACTGACGCCGCTGAAGAGGATGCCTCCCTATCTGATAGACGCCGTCCTGGCCACCGAGGATCGCAGATTTTTCACTCACTGGGGGGCAAACATCCCGGCGATGGGGCGGGCCCTCTGGCATAACTTCTGGGCTGGAAGGCGGGCTCAGGGAGCCAGCACCATCACCCAGCAGTTGGCGCGAACCCTCTTTCTCACGCCTGAGAAGACCATTCCCCGGAAGATCAAGGAGGTCCTTACCGCGATAAAGATCGAAAGAAATTACACCAAGGAAGAGATCCTGGAGATGTATCTCAACCAGTGCTATTTTGGAAGGGGAGCTTACGGGGTGCAGGCGGCGGCTCAGCTTTATTTCGGCAAAGACATCGAGGAACTCGCCGTCTCTGACTGCGCCGTTCTCACCGGCATTCCCAAGAACCCCAGCCGTTACTCGCCCATCACTCATCCGGATCTGGCGCTACAGAGAAGAAACATCGTTTTAGAGTCGATGAAAGATTTCGACAAGATGTCCGAAAGCGTAGCGGATTCACTAAAGAGCCTGCCCTTAGAGATTACTCCCACCTCCACACCGGTGGGGGAGGCGCCTTATTTCACCGAGATGGTGAGACGCTATCTGGAGAGGAAGTATGGGGAGGACGGACTCTACCGGGGAGGGCTGTCGGTCTACACCACGCTTAATCTGGAATTGCAAAAGACAGCTGAGGAGACCCTTATCCGGGAGTTGGAGGCTAGGCAGCTGGCCATGGAGAGGACCCACACTTTATCGGATACAAATTACACCGTAGAGGTGATCGACTCAACCGGGGACGAACTCCAAAAGAAGCGAGAATACAGGCAAATTCAGGGTGCTCTGGTGGCCCTGGACAACAAAACCGGCAATATTCTCACCCTGGTGGGAGGAAAGGATTTTAGCCAGAGTCAGTGGAACCGGGCTGTCCAGGCTCTACGCCAGCCGGGGTCCGGCTTCAAACCGTTCGTCTACACTGCGGCAATTGACAATGGAGCCAGGCCCACCGACATCATGTACGACATCCCCATAATCTTTATCGGCGACGATGGTACGGAATGGAGTCCCGAGAATTTCGATGAGGTCTTCCGGGGCCCGGTAACCCTGAGGGAGGCTCTGGCCAAATCGATAAACGTGATCTCCGCCAAGTTGATCCAGAAGGTCACTCCCCAGCAAACCATCTTCTTTGCCTCCCATATGGGAATAAGTTCCCGGTTGGCGCCCTATCCCTCCCTGGCTTTGGGCTCGTCCGAGGTGACCTTGTGGGACATGGTCACGGCGTTTTCGGTCTTTCCTAATGGAGGCATAAGAGTGGAGCCGAAGTACCTTCTTAAGATAACCGACCGCTACGGGAAGGTTCTGGAAGAGAAGAAATTCTCCAAAAGAGAGGAGGTGCTCTCCGCACAGACCGCCTACATCATGACCACCATGCTTCGGTCGGTAGTAAACCGGGGCACAGGGTACGGAGCCAGAGCCAGGGGGTTCACCCGACCCGCCGGCGGAAAAACCGGAACCTCTGATTTCTGTATGGACAATTGGTTTACCGGCTTTACCCGTCAGATCACCGCGGGAGTGTGGATTGGGTACGACGACAAGACGGTCATTGGCAAGAACGTCACCGGCGCTCACACCGCCCTCCCGGTATGGACTGACTTCATGATAAAAGCGCACGAGAAGCTGTCGGTAGAGGATTTCAAGACCCCCCCCGGGATATATTTCAAGACCATCTGCTTGGAAAGCGGGCTTTTGGCCACGGACCAGTGTCCCAGAATCATCACAGACGTCTTCACCCAGGCGACTCTGCCGGAGGGGATCTGCGATCTCCATCCCTCGGATGAGGTTCCCGACACGACCGCCAGGGTGCTATTTAAGGAGATACAGCAACGCCCGGAGCAAAAGGAAGGGATACTCTTTTAGAGTGCGCCAGCGTGAGGTCTCCCCTCTCGCTCCAGGCTTATTTTTGGATAAAGAAGTGAGTTTCACCACAACTTAAAACCCCGAGGAGTTATACCAGAACTCCTCGGGGCTTTAGGTGTTGCGGGTCATCCT
>CBDUQU010000071.1:0-14829 GCA_965369445.1 uncultured bacterium
CTTGATATGAAGGATTGCATCCCCACCCCCTTTCTACGGTCACGGAGACCCCCATACGGGGGCGTCTGCCCGTCTGGGCGAACAAGGGGTACACGGACGTGCCCGTCTGGGCAACCTCTGTTCGACCTGGTAGACTCGCTCATATCCGAATCGCTTCGCATATCCCCCCTCAAGGAGAGATATGCGAAACCCGGATACTGCGTCAGAACACCTTCGAACGACACTGGTGCTTTTACCAGTTCTCGCACAAAAGCTCAAAGTACGCTTTTGCATGCGCGCAGGCAGGACATTCGTCCGGTGGCTCGGTCCCCTCATGGATGTACCCGCAGTTGCCGCATCTCCACTTCACCGGCTTCTCCCGTTTGAAGACCGTCCCGTTCTCAATATTAGCCATCAAAGCGAGGTATCTTTTCTCATGCTGTTTCTCTGCAACTGCTATTGACCTGAAAGCGTTCGCTATCTCAGCAAAGCCTTCGTCGTCCGCCACCCTGGCAAATCCCGGATACATGCTGGTATGCTCGTGGTTCTCTCCGGCAGCGGCGGCTTTCAGATTGTCCTTGGTCTCTCCGATCACCCCGGCGGGAAAGGATGCGGTAACCTCGGCGTCGCCGCCTTCTAAGAATTTGAACAGCCTTTCGGCGTGCTCCTTTTCGTTAGCTGCCGTTTCCAGGAAGATGGCGGATATCTGCTCGTAACCTTGCTTCTTGGCCTTCGAGGCAAAGTAGGTGTAGCGATTCCGCGCCTGTGATTCTCCGGCAAAAGCGGTCAGGAGATTCTTTTCTGTTTGGGTTCCTTTTATGCTCTTCATTCTTACACCTCCATTTGTCTTGATTGCTCTGCGTCTGATGTCCGCGCAACAGATTGTCCAGCCGCTGTCTTAAGAATATCTCAGCTATTAGTATTCCATTACCCCTGGTGTGTCCAGGTCGAACCAATAAAACTGGCCTGTAAGAGCCTGTTTCTCCGCGGTCAGCAGGTTGTAGTGCCG
This sequence comes from uncultured bacterium, assembly GCA_965369445.1. GTDB lineage: Bacteria > Zixibacteria > MSB-5A5 > MSB-5A5 > SM1-73 > SM23-73-3. The sequence continues at coordinate 989 of CBDUQU010000071.1, forward strand.
ATCCTCCTGCTCAGCCAGCATCAAGAACATCTTCTTGGCATCAGGAACTTCAGTTTCTTCTGCGGCCTTACTGTAAAACTCGTAGGCCTCTTTCTCCGCCTTGATCCCGATGTCTAAGGCTTCCGCGGCGGTGGTATTGTCTCTGATCTCCACCTTGATGGCTTTCAGCTTGGTGGGATCGAAGGGAAACTCCTTTCCGCTGGTGAGCTTCTTGTAGTGAGCCTCCAGCAGCTCCCGATGTCTCTTCTCGTCGGAGGCTAAGAATTTGAATTTCTCCTTGCCACTTTTGTTCTTGATGGCATCTGACAGACTGGTATAGAAATCAAAGGCAGACTGTTCATTATAGATGGCGGTAGCCAGCGCATCCAGGGCCGTCGCCTCCGATCCGATTTTACCCCCGGCCTCCTTGTAGACATTCTTCTCGTCTTCCTTCATTGTGTTGCTCCTTGTGCCAGATTGATCAAGCATCCTTCAGGACGCTTTCATCGTATTCGGTTTCCAGGCGGAGCTTGTGTTTGGATTCCTCCTGTGCCAGAACCGAGAAGAGCTTCTTAAGCTCCGGGTCCTCCGTCCCCGCCACTATGTGGTGGTACAGTTTGTAGGCGTGCTCCTCCCGCTTTATGGCCAGACGTAGAGCGGCCGGATAATCCATGTCCGGTGAGAATTCCTGGTCATCCACAAAATCGCCGATCTTCAGATCGGGAATGGCCTCCAGTTTGTGCTCGGTGATGTCCTTCTTCTCCACTCCCTCCAGGATCTCCCGATGCTTTTGCTCCTCTTCAGCCAGCTCCTTGAACATCACCTTGGTTCCCGGATTCTTGGCCAGATCGCTGTAAGTGGTGTAAAGATTATAGGCTTCAGCCTCTTTGCGAATGGCAAAGGTGATCACCTCTTTGAAGTTGTTCAGGTCCACTGTTCCTCCCGTTTATGGTTAGACTTTTCCGCTTCCTTTTCTCCTTACGTTTCCACTTCGCATTATTATGAGTTAGACCAAAAATTCTGGTTATGATAACCGCTGCGCCGCGGGAGGTGTATTCTCAATAACTCAACCATGATGTTCCCCATATTCACCTTTATTAGAAGGCCTCCTCCGGCTTCCAGACCTCCCATACCTTGCCCACCAGGTTTGGACCGGGCTTTAGGGTCACCTTGCCTGGTTGCCAACCTGAGGGTGTGGCCTCCCCGGTTTTACGTACGTGTTGGAACGCTTTGATCTGGCGGATCAATTCTGCCACGTTACGACCCACCGAAGGAGTCAGAACCTCCATGGCTTGAATCACACCATCCGGGTCAATCAGGAAACGCCCCCTGATATTAACACCGGCTTCCTCATCATAAACCCCGTATACTCTGCCGATGCGCCCACCTGCATCGGACAACATCGGAAACGGCACTCCACCCGGGACCATCTTAGAGAGCTCCTCTTCTTGCCAGATCTTATGAATGAAGCGGCTGTCGGTGCTCATTGCCAATACCTGCACTCCCAGCGCTTTGAGTTCCTCGTATTTGGAGGCAACTGCCGCCAATTCGGTCGGTCAAACGAAGGTGAAATCGCCCGGGTAGAAGCATACCACCACCCACTTACCCTTGTAGTCCGACAGTTTGATATTCTCGAAACCCCCGTTCACAAAGGCGCTGGCCTCAAAATCCGGAGTTGGTTTGCCAACTCGAGCCATCATTTTGGGTTCCTCCTCTTGTTCTTGAATTTGATTAGGTTCGGACGCCCTTGCCTCCGGTACATGGATTGGCCCTCGTGCCGGCTTTACACATGAATCCTTTGGTTCAGTCATATCCCTTCTCCTTACCTCTTCGCTCGAATCAATCCAGGCAAGATTGAAAATCTCAATTATGATAGCCGCTGTATCCTAGGAAGTCACCCGCTGCCTTCCCTGAGACAGCGACTATTCTTTGGCTCTCTTATTTCTTTCCGATCCACAGTCCGTGGACGTTGCAGTATTCTCTGGCCAAGGTGACCTTTCCTTCAATCTCGAACTCGGCCTCCGGCTTTTGGTCGGGGCCTAAGAACTTCCGGTAAATCCCATTATCGGCGTGAACAGCAATCCATTCGATGTAGTGCCGCTGCTCCATGGGATGAGGCACAGAGCCCACCTTGACCTTGACGCTCTTGTCGGTCTTCTCGATCACCGGTACGTGTTTCTCCTTACCCTCGTCAGCGATCTTGGGGGCCATCAGCTTCATGGGCTGGTTACAGCAGACAAGCTCACCTACACCCTCGTGGAGAACCTCCACGATGTTCCCGCAGACTTCGCATTTGTACACCTGCAATCTCTCGGTCATCTTAACATCTCCTCCTTGTTAAATTACGGATTCTTGACATGATCGCAATCCAAACCAGAGTCTCGGTTCGGTTTAACCCACCCGGCGGTCAGGTCAAATTCTCCTTGCTACAACTGAAATTCTGCATTTCGCTCTTTCTATTCTTGTCTTCTCGCGCGCAATTCTTCAGCCATTGTTTTGATCTCGGTTAGGTCCCGCGTCATCTCGCTCCAACCGTACCAGAGGGCAAAGTCGGGGTTGGCGTGAAACGCGCCCTGGAAGGTTCTCATCCGGTGTTTCAGATACATGACGAACAACGTCTGTTCGATCACGGTCGGCGCATCGTGGAACGTGAGCAGATCCGGAAACGGATAGGCGTAGCTCTCCGGCTGGGGAAGTATTCCATCCTGGTACAGGCCGGCCACGATGCGAATTGCCTCGGCCATCAGGCGATCTGCCTCCCTGATCATCTGATCTCCCTTATCCAACTCCGCTTTGGCGAAATTCACCGAATGGCACTGGTTGCACGTATTTATCATCTCATCCCGCTCTTGTTGCCAATCTTCCTGGGTGAGCCGGACAACGTCCGCCGCCTTTACCACGTCAAGTCTGGCAGTCGGGTTTCCATCCGGGTCCAGCACTCCCAGTCCCTGCAAAACCGTTGCCCGATCAGCCGCCCACTCTTCATCCTCTGGCAGGGGCAGCCGCACCGCCAAGAATCCCCAGGCGGTCCGGACGGCATGATTGCCCTCCTGCATGTGGCAGGTCTGGCAGGTGGGTGCGGCAACAGCTTCAGGAAGAATTCCGTTTTGTTTCAACAGATATCTGACGCCGTGCTTGGAAGATGAATACATTTCCCACTGTGGATGGTCGAATCCCATGTGGCAAGTCTGGCAGGCCTGCGGTTGCTTAGCTTCCTGAACGGAGAAGACGTGCCGGGTATGACACGCGTCGCAGGACGCCACGCCAAAACCAGCGCCGTCCCTTTTCAATTCTTCTATCTCTGCCTCTGTCTTCAGTCCGATCTTGTGACATCCACCGCAACCCTTCATTCCCTCCATCAGCGCCATGGGCTGCCAGTGAGCCGTGGGCATGGCCTTCATCGCCGCCCAGGCCAGAGCATGCTTTCCGCCTTTGAATTGCTCAACCCGGGCAGAGTGACACATGGCGCAAGTCTCCGGCGTTGGAATCTGGACATTCGCCACATCCTGAGCAGACCCATGCAGATCGCCGTGGCATACCGAACAATCCACTTCGTTCTGGCTGTGCCTGCTCAGTTGCCAATCGGAAACGATATTGGGCGTGACCTTTTTGTGACACTCAACGCACGTCTGGGCTGAAGCAACCGAGGCAACAAACAAGCTCACCAGAAAAATGAGAATCACTCTGGGCTTCACAATGCACCTCCTTGGTTTTAGTTGGTTTTCAAAGGCTCTTTTCAGCAACATGGTAGATATCTCTCAACCAAACTTGAACTTCACTGCACTATTTCACAGAATCGAACACCTGTTTTAACCTTGCTTCAACCTCTTTGGCGATTTGCCTCAGTGCTTCGTTATCGATCATCCCCATGCCGGCTGAAGGTTTGATAATGGATAGAATCGTTTTGCCTTCCTTTTCATAGACCAGAACGTTGCACGGCAACATCAAACCGATGTCTTCCTCCGCCAGAATAGCTTTGTGAGCTTGGGGAGGACTGCAGGCGCCCAGGATGACGTAGTTCTTGAAATCTATTCCCAGCTTCTCCTTGAACTTCTCTTTCACGTCTATCCTGGTTAAGATTCCAAAGCCCTGCTTTTTCAGCTCTTCCGTGACCGCCTCCACTGCCTTATCGAATGGCAGGTCGATCTCCTTTCTGAATCCGTAACTGATCATATCAGAATCCCTCCTTGCTTGCCGAAAGTTTTGTTACAAGGTTTCGTTTGCACTGAGGCGAATCCAGGTGACATTCCTCAAACAGATGACAGCTCCTCCTGCAGATCCAGACTAACATAAGCATCACCGGAACCTCGATTAAGACGCCGACCACCGTGGCTAAGGCTGCGCCCGAAGACAGTCCGAAGAGCATGGTGGCGGTCGCAATTGCCACCTCAAAATGATTGGAGGCGCCGATCATAGAGGCTGGGGCTGCGTCATGGTAAGAAAGCCGCAAAACTCTTGAGAGTACGAAGTACCCCAACACAAAGATGAGCACCGTCTGCACGAAGAGAGGAATCGCTATCCACAGTATGGTGAGCGGATTTTTAATTATGATGTCTCCCTTGAAGGAGAACAAAAGCACCAGAGTGGCAAGCAGCGCGGTTATGCTTACCGGGGTCAGTTTATGCACGAACTTCGCTTTGAACCAATCCAGGCCCCTGGATTTTATGATCCACTTGCGTGAAAAATATCCAGTTGCCAGCGGCAGGGCCACATAGATGACCACGGACAACAGTATGGTCTGCCACGGTATGGGCATGGCGTTCACGCCCAGGAGAAAACCGCCTAAGGGCGCATAAAACACCAGCATTAAAAGAGAGTTTACCGCAACCATGACCAGGGTCAGCCCATCGTTGCCCTCTGCCAGGTAGCTCCACATCAGAACCATCGCGGTGCAGGGGGCGATTCCCAACAGGATTGCGCCTGCAATGTAACTCCGCCACAGCTCCACTTCCTGTCCGGTTTTGATAATCTCCATGCCGGGCAGGAAGTCTTTGAACAGGTATCCCAAAAACAGCGAGGCGATCAGATACATGGTGAACGGCTTTATGGCCCAGTTGATGATTAGCGTCATGGCCACAGGCTTGGGGGTCTTGGCCGCCTTTACCACCTCCGCAAAGTCTATCTTCACCATGATGGGATACATCATGAAAAACAGACAGATGGCGATGGGAATGGATACCTGATAAATCGAGAGAGAATCTAACTTGATCGCAACTCCGGGCGCAATCTTGCCTATCAGTATGCCCGCGCCGATGCAAACCAAAACCCAGAGAGTTAAGTATCTCTCGAAAACCGACAGCTTCCTTTTCTCAGCCATTATCAGGTTCTTCCGTTGATTCATCTCCCGCAAGGGAACTACGTTCTCGTTGCGTGTCAAGATCGGATCATAGTCAGAAGCATCTTGAATTTCTTAACGGCGCTGACCGCGTGCGGCTCATTGGCCGGCATTATGATCATCTCTCCCGCCGTTAAACGAAAGGGCTTTCCGGAGATGGTGACCTCCGCTTCGCCGTCGACGACGTAAACCAGAGCGTCGAACGGCGCCGTATGCTCGCTCAATCCCTGCCCCTCATCGAAGGCAAATAACGTGACCGTCCCCGTCTTCTTCTTGATGATCTCCCCACTCACTATTGAATCCTTCTGGTAATCCACCCGCTCCGCCAGGCTCATCACCCGCGGCTCCGATTTCTCTGCACCCGTTTGCTCATTATGACTCTCCATGCTCTCTCCTCTGTTTCCCCAAGCGATTTCGAAAGGCTTACTTCATGCCATACCAGTGACTCGACTCAAGATCGCCGAAGAAGTAATCTTTGTCCTCTTTTCCCGCGATTTTCTCTCCGGCCTCCTTAGCCAACTGATAGTGTTTTTCGAACTCAGCCTTGTTGCCCGAGGCGGCGTTTGCCCTGGCCATGGCTTCATGGGCAAAGGCAATGTCAAAGTCTTCAATCTTGTTCTCCGTGCAGATCTCCAGGCACCTTTCCGCATGATACAGCGCGGTCAAGGGTCGGTTCAACACCGAGTAGACCCGCGAGATCTGCCATTCACCCCGCTCAAAATGAAGTGGCTCTCCGATCTCGCCCCAATGAAACCGGGAGGCGTGCGCGGCATGTACCATCTTGTCGTCTTCTTCTTTGCTTCTATCCTTCTTCTCCAGGAGACTCCAGACAAGGTTGAAGCAGTCCACCGCCGACTTCTTATGACACTCCTCTATCGAGTATTTCTCCTCGTCCGTCATGGCATCCTCCTCCGGGTTTGGCTAACATGTGGAACAACGCAATGAATCAGAAGGTACGTCTACTTCTTTTCAGTATCCTTCTCCTCACCCTTTTTGCTCTTGTAATCTTTAATCGCCGCGTGAAGTGCATCCGCAGCCAGGTTGGAGCAGTGCATCTTGACTGGAGGAAGCCCGTCCAGCTCGGTCGCCACGTCATTGCGGGTTAACTTCATGGCTTCATCGATGTGTTTTCCTCTGGCCATCTCGGTCACCATGCTGCTGGTGGCAATGGCGGAACCACACCCGAACGTCTTGAATTTGATATCGGTGATGATATCGTCCTTCACCTTGATATACATCTCCATCAAGTCCCCGCAGACCGGATTGCCCACCTTGCCGTGTCCGTCGGCATCGTCGATGACACCCACATTCCTCGGATTCATGAAATGATCCAGCACCTTCTTGCTGTATGCTATATCTGCCATAACAGTTCACACCTTTCTATTACAAAGGAGAAAGTTGTCTCAATCGTTCGATCGTTTCCTTCACCGCGTTTACAATTTGAGGTACCTCTTCAAGCTTGTTCGACCGACCCAAAGTTATCACCATTGAGCCATGCGCTTCTTCGTGTTTCAACCCGATTGCCAGAAGAACGTGCGAGGGTTCCAGCGTCTTGGAAGAGCAGGCAGATCCCGTGGCTATCTGTATGTTGTGTTTCAAATCCATATTCAACAGTATGCTTTCGCCTTCTATGCCGCTGAACCGGAAACTGGCGTGGTGAGGAAGTCTTGCAGCGGGATGACCGGTGAGATACGTCTCCTCGATCTTCAGAATCTCTTGGATGAGCTTATCTCTTATCGCTTTGAGCCTTTCGCTTTCCTCCGCCATCTCTTCTTTGGCTATCCTGGCCGCCTCTCCCATTCCGGTGATGGCAAATATGTTCTCTGTGCCCGCTCTTAAGCCCTGTTCCTGACCACCACCCGGCAGGATCGATTGAAGCTTGAGACCCGGCTTCTTGTAAAGCGCGCCTGCACCCTGTGGTCCATACATATCGTTGGACGACAGGGTCAGGAGGTCGATTCCGTCATCCTGCACGTCTATGGGTATGCAGCCGGCGGCGGCGGTGGCATCCACGTGCAAATACAAACCCTTCCGGTGTACTATCTCGCTTATCTCCTTGACCGGCTGGATGGTTCCAATCTCGTTGTTGGCGTACATGATCGACGTTACCGTCGTCTCTTTGTTCAGCGCCCCTTCGAGCGTGCCCAGATCAACGATTCCGGTTGAGTCGACCGGAACCAGCGTCAGCTCGAAACCGCTTTTCTGAAGCTCCTTCATGGGATTGATGACCGAGATGTGTTCGATGGCGCTGGCCACCAGCTTCTTCCCTTTGCCCTGGTTTCTCAGAGCGGTTCCCTTGATAGCCAGGTTGTTTGCCTCGGTCGCACCACCGGTGAAGACGATGCAGGTCTCCTTCTCCGCGTTGATCAGCTCGGCCACCTTGCTTCTAGCATCCTCCACCGCCTTATTGGCGGTTGCGCCTGCCGTATACTGGGAGGAGGGATTTCCGAAATCCTCTTTGAGATACGGTTCGGCAAAGGCCAGCACCCTGGGGTCGACGGGCACGGCCGAAGCGTGATCTAAGTATATTTTTCTCATAGGCAAACCTCCTTACCGGGGGGCGGCGCTGTCCGTCCACAGGCTGGTTTTGACCTCCTATCTCCGCTCCCTGCGGAGTCCGAAGGTCAAAACCACATGGTAGCTCCTGCATCCAATGCCAGATCGTTCAGCGTGGCTGCACCCACGATCTTCACTCCCGGAATCAAATCAACCTTTTCCCACCCCAGCATCTGCTTGGAAGCCTCGCAGACGTAGATTTCAATCCCCATGTCCAGTGTCTGCTTGAGCATCTCCATAACGCTGGGGAAGGTTCCCAGCTTTATCTTCTCCGCCTCCCCAGGATTGAGGATCTTCAATCCCTGGCCCAGGTAATAGACCGCGGGCTTGAGATCCATCGCCTTGGCTGTCTGCGCCAGAACCAGAGGTGTATACTGCCTCTCCGGCTGATCGCTGGTCTGCACGTACAGTATCATTTTTTCGTCTTTCACCGTCTATCTCCTGCGTGATTTGAAATTTGCCGAAACATCCGACTCAACTGATTCGACTCATTTCATCCGTTGGATAAAGAACGTTAAAACTGTCCCCTCTTTTTCAAACTTAAGAATCTCGTGCCCGGTTCTCTTAGCCCATCGCTTGATGTCCTCCTCTGCCGCCGGATCGTCCGCCTCCACCTTCAAAACCTGCCCGACCTGGAGTTTGTCGATCTCCTCCTTGGTCATGGCGATCGGCATGGGGCAGTAGAGGCCAATGCAATCCAGTTCCGCATCTGGCACAATATCTGAATCCATGGCCACGACCTCCTCCTTAAATGTCATTGCGAGAAATTCCCCGCCTCTGGTGGGGACGACGAAGTCCCGCAACATGCGGGGCTCCACTCGCAATGGGAATAATTAGAGTTTTTCGACAAACTCAATACCTTCAAGCCGGGACTAAATCATCGGCATCAACCATTTTCCATCAACTACCTTTTTAGATTCTTCAGGAAATCGATTATCTCATTTATATCCGGCAGTTCGGGAATCGGGTAGACCTTTACGAAGACTATCTTCCCGCCCTCATCCACCAGTATGTTCGCCCGCTCTGAGATTCCGTTCTTCTCGCGGAAAATCCCAAAAAGTTTCGCCACCTCTCCGTGCGGCCAGAAATCCGCCAGAAGAGAGGTGTTCTTTATCCCGAGGGTATCTGCCCAAGCCTTCTTTGAAGGCGCCGAATCGACGCTCAGCCCCACGGCCACGGTGTTTAGTGAATCAAAGGTCTCCTGGTTTGCTTCCAGAGACTTCATCTGATCGGCGCAAACTCCGGTCCAGGCCAGAGGATGAAAAGAAAGAAGCACTTTTTTGCCCTTAAACTGTGATAGCTTCACATCTTTGCCGTTCTGGTCTTTCAAGGTAAAATCTTTAGCCTGATCACCAACTTCCACTTTTCTTGCTTCTTCCAACATGTTGATCTCCTTCATCGTTAAAGATTGCCTATGGAGAGAGCAGACTCTTTTAGTGCTGACCCAAACAACAGAGCGTGAACATTACAGAATCTCCTTATCTCCTCCGGCGGTTCCGACCTTTTTATGATAGTCTTTCTCCATTGATACCTATCTTTATTGCCTCAATGAGAACGTCTTCCCCTGCATTCGCTGCTGCCTGCTGAACAATGTGAATAAGGCCAAAACAGCAGGGGACCTCCATATGGACGATTTTCAAGCTTTTGGGCTTTCCTGTTTTGATTATCTGCGCGATCTTTTCTATGTAAGCATCTGCCTGGTCAAGCTTGGGACAACCAATGGCGATGGCTTTATCCTTCAAGAAATCTTCATGAAAGTTGGCATAGGCAAACGGAACACAATCAGCTACTATCACCAGATCAGCATTTTGGAAATAAGGCGCCACTGGTGGTACCAGATGCAGTTGTACCGGCCACTGCCGCAACTCCGAGTTTAGCTTCACCTTCTCAGCGGACGCTTTTTTGTCGTCCTTCCAATGGAGCATCTTTGCTCCAGGGCAAGAACTCATCCCCGAATGGCCATGATGGTGTTGAGGAAGCTCGTCGGCATGTGCCTTCAGGTGAGCCAGGTGCTTCTCCAAAAGCTCCGGTGATTCCTGCTTGACATGGGCGATGACCCCCTCCTCGTCATACTCTTCTACCTCTCTCTCCTCGACTGATAGCGCACCCCTGGGGCAATCACCCAGGCAGGCGCCCAACCCATCGCAGAAACTCTCCTTGACCACCCGGGCCTTTGGCCCCTTCGGGGTCTCCACAATCTTTAAGGCGCCCTCGGGACATGCAGGCATGCAGAGTCCGCACCCGTCGCACTTTTCCTCGTCGATGTTGATCATCTTGCGTCTAACCGTCATCGTCTCAACTCTCCTTCTAAAAGAAGTATTTAAATGCTAAATCGAGTCTTCCTCTCTTCATCAAATAAGCTCCTGAGAATCGCATCACCTCTCTGATTCTCTGCCGGTACCCATCCCGGTAGCAGTAAGTGGGGCATCTCTTGCACCTCGGCTTGGGATCATAGGGACAAGTGATCCTCTTGCCCGCTCCGTGAAGCAGCAGTTTGGTGCAATCATCACACAATTCAACGGATACATCGTTCAGCAATTCTCCTGTTCTTCCCTTTGCTCTCACCGGCGATTTGCTATTCTCCGAGTGGTTGTTGGCACAGAAGATCCGGATGAATCTCGCCAGCACTGCAACGTCTCTTCGTATTCTCTTCTCGATATCAATTCGATTCTGTTCCTTTAGGTTGCTCATCTGCCTTACAGCTCTTCTCACTCTCCGGCTTTCAGCTTGAATTGGAGCCAGTCGTGCATCTCCTGAATGTTCTTGGACATGTACCAGCGCCCGTTGGCATATGTACCGTAATCCGCTCCGGCCATGGCCGAGGCATAGCGGGTGGCGTTGGCGTAGAAGAGCCACTGCTCCACCCATTTCTTCTCGATGGCCTCGTCGAAGATGTTAGCTCCCTGGGGCAGCCCCTGTGCCGCGCCCTTCTCCCAGGCTGTCATTAATATCTTGGTTGCGGTCAGGGTCATCTCGTCGGTGGTCCTGATGGTGTTTTCAAAGCGGGCGAACTGGTTGTCCACCCATTGTGTGCTGTGGCAGGAGAGACACACGTTCCGCATCCTCTCCTGTCTGACGGCCATCTCTTCTTCGTCGATTAAGTATTCTGATGCCGGCTCGCCGGTAAGCTCGGTGGGCATGGACAGTCCCGCTTTGTTCCTTATGATGGCGGTATTGGGAGACTTGGGATGAGGGTGCGAATAGATAACTCCTACGATCCGCCACCAGATGCGATCATTCATCTGATGAGTGCGCTCGGCTATCACGTCACCTTCCGGGTCGGCAATCAGGCTGACGTGACAGGCGGCACAGGTGGGCGCGGTGAAATCCTCCCCCACCACCCAGGGCACGCCTTCAAAATCCCAATCCTTGCTTATGGATGCAAACATATTGCCATGTTTGCTCACCTGATACACCTTGTAGGCCGGAACGTCCGGTCCCTTGTGGCATTCCGAGCAGGTGTAAGGCTTTCTGGCCATCTCTATGGAGAACTGGTGGCGGGTGTGGCAGGCGGCACAGGAGCCCATGCTCCCGTCCGGGTTGATCCGGCCCACTCCCTGGTTGGGCCAGCCGGAGAGAACGGGAAACTCCATCTCGCCCAACACTGTCTCCCGCGTGCTCATTCCCTCCACCATCACCTCGGTCCCGTGACAATAAAGACACGATTCGAAATTGGTCAGCTCATCCGGATCCTTAAGCGAGATCTTGGCCCCGTCAAAATTCTGAATGCCATTGATGGAAGTGAGCAGGCTGTGATAAACCGGATTATTGGTCAGATTGATGTGAGCATAAGACATGATGTTTTTTTCATACTGCCCTTTCTCCACCGGATGACAACTGGCGCAGTCTTCGGGTGTAACCACAGCGTGAACCTGATAATCCGCGTGTTCGAACGTGTCGAGATGCTTTTCAGGATTCATGGTGTGACACTCGGCACAACCCACTGTAGTAGTCATCAGGTGCTCCGGAATGCTGTCAGCTGAGACGCGTCGTGCCAGTTCTTCCTTTTCCAAGGCCCGCGCCGGAGTCACCCTGGCGTGACGGCTGTTCTGCCAGTCCGCCACGATGCCCGGGTGGATGCTCATGTGGCAACCGAGGCAGCCTTCCGTCGCATCGGAATTTGGCTCCTGCGCTAAGCCTATGCTGAACCAAACAGAAACGACCAAAAACATCACCAACATTGACATGCAACCCTTGGATGCCCCCCGGATTGCCTTATCGCTGATCCCGCATGGAACAAGCTTGCTCCGGTTACTCGACATCGCACCCCTCCGTGGTTTTAAGGAATTATCTACTAACAAAGCTTGTGCTCCTCATGTTTCCTCAGGATATCGTCTGCCAACCTATCCAGTGACTCGAAGTCCTCGTCCTTTGGATGACCCTTGACCAAGACCGGCTGAAGCAACTCAACTTTCAGATTGCCCAGCATGCCGGTGATCTGATCCACCATCTTTCCACCCCATCCGTACGAGCCGATCACCGACGCAAACTTGGCCTTAGGCCTCAGTGCGTTGGCCAGATAGGTGGCATATACGGCAGCCGGGTGAGGTCCTACCAGAACCGTGGGCGAGGCAATCACTATGGTGGCGGCATCCACCAGAGCTATGGCCAGTTCTCCTATGTCGGTTGCGGTCAAATTGAACGGTTTTACAGTGATCCCCCTCTCCATCAAGGCGTCGACGAAGTAGTCGACCATTCTTCTGGTGCTGCCGTGCATGGAGACATAGGGCAGGATCACTTCATTTTTTACCTTGTCCGACACCCAATCTTTGTATGCATCCAGGATGAGCCCCGGCTCATCATAAACCGGCCCGTGACTGGGAGCGATCATCTCTATACTTAGATCTTTTATCTTCTCCAGGTTATTTCTGATGGGTGATCGGAAGGGCATCATGATCTCGGCGTAATACCTTTTGGCGGATTCATACACCAGTGCCTTGTCTGCAACAAACAGATCGCTCGTCGCCAGATGAGAGCCAAAGAAATCGCCGGAGAAGAGAATCTTGTCTTCCCGCAGATAGGTAACCATCGTCTCCGGCCAATGTACCCAGGGGGAGTAGACAAACTTCAGGGTCTTGTCTCCCAGCGACAGCGTTTCCCCATCATCTACCGTTATGAAACTGTCTTCAGGAATGTGCAGCAGATCCATCAGCATGGATGCACATTTGGGATTGGTCACCACCTTCGCCTCAGGATGTTCCTCCAGTATCCGGGGAATTGCTCCGGAGTGATCCTGCTCCGCATGATGGGAAACCACATAGTCAATCGTCTTGATTCCGAGTTTCTGCAGATTGGCCACAAGCTCCTCTTCCTTGGCCGGATCAACCGTATCCAGAAGCGCAGTCTTTTCAGTCCCCTTTATCAGATAAGCGTTGTAGCTTGTGCCGTCGGGAAGCGGTATAAGTTCGTCGAACAGTCTTCTATCCCAGTCTATTGTGCCGACGGAATAAACGTTTGGTCTCAGTTCTCTGGACTCCATATCTTTTCTCCTCTCCCAAGTCTCATGTCGCCAGGGTCATCGTTGCTCCTCGCTAACCGAATGAGCATTGAATCTTCGGTGGTCGTCTTCATCACTCCTTCACCTTCTCAAACTGATCCTTGCCGGCACCGCACACCGGACAGAGCCAGTCCTCCGGCAGCTTATCGAAAGGCGTCCCGGGCTCCACTCCCGAATCGGGATTTCCCTTTTCCGGATCGTACACGTAGCTGCAGACTACACAGACGTATTTATCCATCTTCCCCTCCTGCATGTGAGAATTGATGTTTCCCGTTATAGTATAACTTTCGCACCGATGTCTCCATAGAACTTTTTTTGCTCTTCTCCAATTTAGTTGTCATAGTCCTTGATAACAGAAGGTGTCTCCTTAATTTAGGTGGCATGGCATGGCGAAAAGTCACGCCCTGTCCCCCTCTCTTTGTGTACAGACTGGGGACATAGGTAACACATGTTCGGAGACATAGGTTACACTTT
>CBDUQU010000072.1:0-14731 GCA_965369445.1 uncultured bacterium
CCTTTCCGGAGTGCGGAGACTCGTCCCTGTGGACTCCGGGAGGAAAGGTCTGTTCCGGCAGGCTAACTTTCATACCGAGGTCCCCTTGTGTGTTGATTTGAATCTCCTGTGGATAGCAGAACCAAGTGGAGTCTGTGCCAAGCCCAAAGCGGCTTTGAATAGTAAAGGTCGAATTGAGCCGAAATCCTTATGAAAATTCAGGAGTTCCTCCCTGGTGGCTCCCCATTTTTCTTTGAACTGAATTAGCGAGACCAGCTTCTTGTCCGAGCCGAAGAAGTCGAAATATGAGTTATCCCTCTCCTTAGCGATTTCGATGGCGTGGTGGAACAACAGATCGTTCGGTCTTAGATACAGGTATTCCGTGGCTGACCCGCCGTGGAAATAGTGAGCGGTATCCTCAGAGTAGATTATTACCGCGCTGGCTATCGGCTGGCCCCGGTATTTCACAAAAAAGATGTCACAGAAGGTGGGGACCAAAAGATCATAGATCTTGAGGAAAAGCTGGAGCGGATATTTGGCCAGGGCTTTATTCCTGCTCATCGAATCCAGATAGAGCTTATAGAATTGGTAAATCTCGTCGCGTGACCTTATCTTCTCGAAACAAAGCTCCGATTTCATGGCTGCTTTTATGTTCCTCTTAAGACCGTCTTTGTAGTCTTTCCAGATCTGATCCGTGGTCTTGCCTTCAAGCTGCAAAACGTGCCGATACGACTCCACACACTTAAAATCGGGCAGATCATGCTTGTTCTTGATGCCCACGTCCACAATTTGAATGCGCTGAATTCTCTGTTTCCCAGCCCAATTGGCTAAGAGATTTAAGCACTCAGGTATGCGTTCCCTATCTCCTATAAATCCCCCATATGGGATCAGCGAATAGAAGACCCTGAAGAATCGATTACCTACCATCATTCCGGGCAGGCCACAGAGCCAGTCACTATCCTCTTCGAATACCAGGTAGTGCGTCCGGCAGCGAAAGCCCTCCCTCAGGACCTTCCACCACATGGAGGTGTGAAAAATCAGACTTGAATGAGCGGAGACGAACTCATCCCATTTCTCATCCGGCTCTTCTAAAACGTTCAGATTCATCTTTTGGCTTTGGGGAGAATCCTCTTTATTCTCTCACAAATGAAGGCAACTTCTTTCCTCTTCAGGAGCGGATACAAGGGGAGGGTCACCTCGTGCGCCCCCACATGCTCGGTAAGAGGAAGTTCTGCCTGCCTTCTTTTGAGATTCCTTCGATAGTAGGAAAACTTGTGAATGGGGGGATAATGTATGCTGGACTGAATCCCCTCTTTTTTCAAAAGTTCCATGAATTGTCTTCTGTTTACCCTTCGGTCCAGAAGGATTGGAAAGAGATGGTGGGAGGAGTTACGAGGGTAGCCTTGGAAGGGAATGGAAAGACCGCCGGTCCCTTCTAAATTCGACATGTAAAGATCGGTTAGAGCTTTCCTTTTTCGATTGGCCGGGGGCAGTTTCTTCAACTGGAGTATGCCCAGTGCGGCAGATATCTCGGTCATCCGATAGTTGTAGCCTAACTCCACCACGTCGTATGAGTGGGCGTGCCCTTTGAATCTGTTTAAGGTCATGCTGGTCATGCCGTGAGACCTGAGAAGCTTAAGTTTCTTGGCAAGCCGGCCGTTGTCTGTTACGATCATACCTCCCTCGCCGGTGGCCATGTTCTTGTTGGAGAAAAAGGAAAAACAACCGACGTCTCCCAGCGTGCCGGCCATCTTCGAATTCAAATCCGCACCTATGGCATGAGCTGAATCCTCAATGATGAAAAGCCCGTGCTTCCTGGCGATCCTTTTGATCCAATGCATATCCGCCAGATAGCCGCCGTAGTGAACCACCATGATGGCTTTCGTTCTGGCGGTGATCTTTCTTTCCGCCTCCTCGCATGAGAGATTGAAATCATCCAGTGCGCTGATATCCACAAAGACCGGCTTCGCCCCTGCATATAGTATGGCGTTGGAGGAGGCAACGAAGCTCAGTGACGGAACGATAACCTCATCCCCCGGCTTCATCCCTAAGGCTATCACGGCCAGATGCAGAGCTGCGGTGCCGCTGGAGAGGGCGATGGCATACTTTACCCCGGTGAAGGCGGCGAAGTCTGCCTCCAGCCTCTCCACGGTCTCACCCATGGTGAGCCACTGTCTTTTTATAACCTGATCGACCACCTTTTGCTCGCGCTGGTCGAAATTCAACTCAGATAGGGATATTTTCCATTTCATGTCTTTTTTTGCCTCTTCTACGAAATCGTAGTTGCCCAACTCATTGGGCTCGATCACCCCGCCGCTGGCGGGGGATTTTCAATAAATCGAGCAACTACATTCTGTAGCAGGGCGTAAGCTTTTTCGGCTTGGTGAAAGTTTCTCGTTTACTGTTTAGAGAATCATCAAGTCGAGCACCGGTTGCGCTTCTACTCTTCGCTTAAAAACCTCTTTTTGTTCTTCTCGAATTCCTCCACCGCCTTTTGGTAGTCATCAGGCCTTCCAATGTCCAGCCAGAACTCATCGGACTTGTAGATGGTCACTTTCTTTTTCTCTTGCAGAAGAAGATGCATTAAATCCGGGAAGTCGAATTTCTCGCCTCTGGGGATAGCTTTGAGTATCTCCGGCTCGAACACGTATATCCCCATGCTCACCAGATAGGAGAGCCTGGGTTTTTCCACATACTTGGCCATGGTCTCATCTTTGTTCTTTTGGATCACTCCAAAGTCGATATCCACCCACCTTTCCTGCGCCGCCACCGTAGCGATGACCTTCTTACTTTTGTGATACTCGATCAAATCTAGATAATTCAAGGTAGTGAGCAGATCACCGTTCATTACCAGAAAGGTTTCGTCCAGGTCAGTCAGAAAGGTCAGGGGGCCGACCGTGCCCAGCGGTTCTTCCTCGAAGCTGTATTGTATCCTAACGCCCCACTTGGATCCGTCACCGAAAAAGGCTTCAATCAAATTGCCCAGGTGCCCCACGGCCAGGGTGACGTCAGTAAGCCCGCAATTCTTGAGCTGCCTTAAGACCACCTCCAGGATGGGAAAGTCGCCCACCGGCATCAGTGGCTTGGGCAAAACCACGGTATAAGGGTAGAGCCGCCTTCCCTTTCCGCCGGCTAAGATTATCACCTTCATAATCCACTCCATCCTTGTAAGCTATACTTCAAATGGCTAAGGGCCTTTTAAAAAAACCGGGCCGGAGAGATACCTGCCGGGAAACCCAGAACGGAGTGCGCCAGCTTGCTGGCGCGGTTTTGCAAAAGTCTAAAACCGCGAAAGCCCCGCCAGGCGGGATCTTCGCTTCGCTCCGACGAGCTTTCGTACTCCCAAAACCGCTTTAATGGTCGCCGGCGTATCTCGCTCTAAGCTTAGGTTAAATATTGTAAATATCCTCTTTGTATCTCTTTAGATTTTTCTCAAGCCATCTGATGGTTTTTTCGATTCCCTGCCTGAGGTCCGTCTTTGGATTCCATCCAAAGAGTCCCTTGGCCTTGACCGAATCTGAAAACAGCCTGTCCACCTCGCTTTTTTCGGGGCGAATCCTTTTCCTTTCCCTCTGGATCTGGACTTTCTTTCCCAGGCAATCCGAGATGAGGGTTACGATCTGGTCAATCGACACCTCCAGGCCGGATCCTAAGTTCACCACCTCGCCCACCGTCTTTTCGCATTCGGCGAAGTCGATGAATCCATTCGCCGAGTCTCTCACAAAGGTCAGATCCCTGGTGGGATAAACGGAGCCTAAATTGATTTTCCTCTTTACCAGTGCCTGTGTGATTATAGAGGGGATCACCGCCCGGGCGGATTGTCTGGGGCCGAAGACGTTGAATGGTCGGATCACACCTACGGGCAGATCAAAGGATCGGTGAAAGGAAAGTGCCAGAAGATCGGCGCCCAGCTTGCTTGCAGCATAGGGAGATTGAGGATTCACCGGGTGTTTCTCGTCCATGGGAACGTACTGGGCAGAGCCGTATATCTCGCTGGTGGAGGTGTGGACGATCTTCTCCGTGCCGGAGTCAAGCGCTGCGTTCAGAACGTTCAGAGTTCCGTTCACGTTGGTGTCGACCACGTCCCTGGGATTGATGTATGAATAGGGAATTCCAATCAAGGCTCCCAGATGGAATATCACCTGTTGACCACGGGTGGCTTCTCTTACGCAGTCGGCGTCTTTCAAATCCCCAGCCACGACCTCGATTGACTTTAGCACGTTTCTTGGCACGTCCTCCAACATACCCCAGTCGTTCCGGGAATTGTAGTGCACAAAAGCCCTTACCTTGGCGCCTCTCCTCACCAAAGCCTCGACTAAGTGGCTCCCCACGAATCCGCCCGCTCCGGTGACCAAAACCTTTTTACCTTTTATCCTCAAATCCCATTTCTCCTGACTTTGAATTTGACCTAATAAATAATGAAATCCTCTCGGGAATGCAAGCTAAATTGACGCTGAGAGCTCTTAAGTTCTTTAAGGGTCATAATGCACTGGTGATTCCTGGCGGCTTAACGCGGGGATGGCTGAAGTGTGCCTGCTTTCTCTTCGGCCGGTGATTCTAAGATAATCGTCGACTGCTTCGTCGATATCGAGCAGTTTCAATGCCGCGGACATATTACCGGTGTAATCCTTTTTCTCACAGGCGAATTCGATCATAGCTTGAGCCAACTTGTGCGCGCTTCCTGAGGGCACCACTTTGCCCAGCCCGAATTTCTTTGTCAAATGGCCCATGTCTCCCACGTTGGTGACGATCAGAGGCGTTCCCATCTGAAGCGCCTCGGAGAAGACCAAGGGAATGCTATCGCCTCTGGAGGGAATTATCACGCAGCCGGCTGCCTTAAGATAGCTGGCCACAAGTTCGGTGGAGACTTTTCCCACAATCTTGACCTCATCGCCCAATCCGAGTTCCCCTATCAACTCCTTCATCCTCGTCTCGAGGCTGCCCCATCCCAAGACGTGAAGATTTACTGAAGGCAATTTGCTTTTGACAGAGCTCAATGCTTTGAGCAGGTCGTCTATACCCTTCTTTTTTTCCCATCTGCCCAGGTATAGGAAATTGAACTTTGCCGGATCAAGTTGTACATTCTCGCTGGATGTGTGGGGAAGCCTTCGCATGCTGGGAAGAAAAGAGCAGTTCTTGCCTGAGAGTTTCTCCACTCTTTCCTTCAGATTGAAGCCGTCGGCAAAAAGATGCTCTGCTTTCCGGAGAACCTTTTTTGTTTTGCTGCGCAGAAACGATTTTTTGGCCCAGACATATATGTCCGAACCCAGACACCAGACAGAATATGGAATACCGAGTTCTCTCTTCGCCTGGTATGCGAACCATCCTGAAGGAAGCGCCCACAGAGCCAGACAGCAATCCGGCCGGGTTCTCTCCAGATGTTCGAAAAGCTGGCGTTTGCCATCGCTCAAAAACGAGAAGAGTTGAAAAAGCTCTTTGGGGTTGAAGAAGTTCAGCGAACCCACCACCTTCGCCCCCCCGCGCCAGTGGAATCGAATCACGTTATCTGTGTAGTCCGTCCTCTCTGTATGATAGGAAGGAGTGAAGACAGAGACATCCGCACCTCTCTTTTTCAATCCCTGGTGAAAGTCACGGACGAACGGCGAGGCCACGTCGTCGGGATGCGCAGGATAACGATTGGTGATTAAACAGATTCTCTTTGGTCTGGACATTTTCTTCTGTGATTTTCTCCAGTGGGGTAACGAATCAGGTTCATCTGCGCCTCACGAGATTCGGTCTGCCCGTGCTTATGGTCGAAGCGCCATTCCTCGCTTTGGAGGAGGGTACTCTTACCGGCTCCCGGGCTTGCTTACTGCTCGCCAGATGCAGAGTATCGATCTTCTTCTCCAGATTCTTGTTTTCTCTTTGCACCTTGTAGATCTCTTTTCGGAGATGAACCAGCTGGGTTCCCAGGAATCCGAAAAGGAGCACCTGAATCCCGGCGACAACCAGAAGCACCATCAGGGTCATCAGGGGTCGGTTGGGATTGAGAATGCCCTTCTGCCACAGGTAGATTACATAAGTTCCACCCAGAAATCCGAGAAGGAGCATGAAAAGGCCGATGGCGCCAAAAAGGATTATGGGCCTTTCGAAGAACGAAAAGATCAGATGGGATACGGCTGTAGCTTTGAACTTGAACTTTGACTTTCCCCCGGTTCTGGCCTTCAACGTGGCCGGCAGTTCTTTGACCTTGTAGCCCATGGACAGAGCTTTGGACAGAATCTCCAGATGTATCTCCTTACCATCCGATTCCAGCTCCAGCGAGCTTATGCACTCCTTGCGATATGCCCTCAAGACTCCGGTCACTGTGGAAAGTCCACCTTTCATGGCAAACCCCAGAATCTTGTTCCCCCACTTGCTCAAAAGCAATCTGTGAAGGGGAACTCCCTCTGCTTTTCCACCGTGTGTATAAGGCGAGCCCACCACCAGATCGACGTCCGGATTCAGGTCCAGAACCTCAATCATCTGCAGGACGTATTTCTCATCATAGCTTAAGTCAGCATCCGTGGTGCAGATAATCCTGCCCTGAGCTTGGGCAATTCCAAGCCTCAGCGCCTTTCCCCGTCCCTGGTTGACCGGATATGAGATCAGTTTGACCCAACGATTCAGACGACAGTACTTCTCGACCCGTTCTCTGGTCTGATCGGTGGAGCCGTCGTCCACAACGATCATCTCCCATCTCCTCGGGATGGAATCCAGTGCCCGGGTGAGGCGATCTATGGTGTTCTTCACATTCTCCTGCTCGTTGAACATGGGCACGACTACGGAGATGTCTGGTGCTTTTTTTCGTCTCATCTTTTTCCTGAAGAGTTTTAGGTTTGCTCCAAAAGCTTCTTCGCTTCCTGATTGAATGGATCGAGCTCCAGGCCTGCCCGAAAGAAATCCTGAGCCTTGGCCTTGTCCCCGTTCCTCAGAAACGCTTTCCCCAGTTGAAAATAGACCCCTGGATTGGCCGGATCTATGTCCAACGCCCACAGGAAATATTCCACAGACGAAGATAATCCACCCAATCGATCATAAAACGCTCCCAGGTTGAAGAGCAGATTCCCGAAATGCTCCCTGGTAAGAATGTCAAAGTCCTCGCTTTCCAAACTGGTTCTCAGAAAGCTCTTCTGTTCCTCCATATCTTTATCGGTTAGAATCGCCCTTTCGGGACTGAATTCGAAGAGGTATCCGACCGGACGAAGATGCTCGGCGAATTCCGGGTGATTAAAGTAGTGGGCGGAGTAGACCGGGAAGTCTTTGGCATTCAGCCGGGAAACCTCGAATGCGATCTCCCCAAAATCGCTTAAGCTAAGCCTCGGAAGTCTGATGTCTCCGTACTGACGGTTTATCTGTTCTCGATAACTTCTCAGCCTAAGGGCCGATACGCTCACCGGTTTGACGTCGGGTCTCATGCCCTGGGCCAAATTCAAACACCACAGCGAGGTCAGGGTATTGTCGTCATCCACCAGGATTAAAGCATCTTTCTTCACGGAGATCAGAATCTGATGCGCGTAATTACATGCCCAGACCTGTGAACTCTTATTGCAGCGGTCAAAGTTCTTCTGAGCCTGAAGGGCCGGAAGGACGAGGAATAACACGAAAAGGGCATATCCGGCCGCATAGCCCACGATCTTACGTGTTTCGCCCACGGGACGAGCCTGAAGGCTTCTGACTTCCTTAAAGGCCCAACTCAAGACCGCCTTCAGCCCCACGGCGAACCAGATGGCGAAGATGCTGAGCGAGGGCAGGAGGTAGCCCAACAGATCATAGTTGCGGGTGGAGAAATCGGTGGCCCAGGTGGCGGTTAATACGTTCAGGATGAAGATCGAAAAGGTGAACAAGAACATCCTGCGGCAGGATTTGAATAGAGAGATGGCGCCCACCACGCCCAGCCAGAAGAAGGGCAGGCGGAATTGGTCCACCGGGAAAGTGAGATTAAACCAGAATCGGTTCAGGTAGGGTATGCCGGACTCTGACAATAGTGCACTTGGCTGGGAGGTTCTCAACAAATAGGAAATCAGGCCAGACCAGCTGTCAGGCTTCCCCCAGTTGATTGCAGGGGCAAGGCTCGATCTGATGGGCAGATAAAGATAGACCGATAATCCCAGCATAACAAAAATGGTCAACAGAATCAGTTTCTTGGCGCTGAATAGAGACTTGAAATCCGTCATGAAGAAAAAGAATAAGAAAGCAGGCGTCAAGGCGATCACAAGCAGAGGATGGTTGCATAAGGAGAGCCCCAGAATGAAGGAGAATAAAAGCAAAATCCTGAACCGAAGTCCATCTTCCCCGGATCGCCACCATCTCATGGCAAGAAACACCAGAAGCAATGTAAAGAAGATGTTCAGAGTATAAACCTCTGCCCTTATGGTCTGAAGCCAGAATGAGGTGGAGAATGCAAAGAACAACGTGCTCATAGCGCTGGCGAAGCTCGAAAGCAGCCGGCTGGATCCCGTTAACTCAAAGATCTGGACAAGTAGGATATACAGCAACGCCAGGGCTAGGCTGCCCCAGAAGGCGGACAGCAGATTTGAGCCGAGGGCAGGACCCCAAAGCGGTATCACGGTCGCAAGCCGTCCCAGGAGGACGTACAGAGGGAATCCGGGAGAGTGCGGAATCCCCAGCAGGGAATGGACGGCACAAAAGGCGGCCGAATCCTCCCAGTAGAAAGTTGGGCAGAGAGTTAGAACATAAACCACAAATGAGATGACGAAGACTACTGCGCTGCCAATTAGATATCTTTTCATATTACTATGTTCGGAAGGAAGGCGAAAGGACTTAACGGCTTGCCACGTCGGGCGATACGACGGGGACCCACACGGTAGAGAAAAAAAGGGGACTCAAAAGTTTGAGTCCCCTTTTCTCATACAAAAAGTCAAACCCTTAGTTAAGCGTCGCGTCATCGCTGGTGCAGGTCAAGACGCCGTTGTGAGTCATGGTCCAGGTGTCCACGGTAGCGTCGTCGTCCAGGATGCCCGAAGTGGCGGTTGCGGTAAAGGTGTTAGCGGCCGCAACTAGGCTGTAGGTGTAGCGAGCAGTCGACATGACATCCACCCCGATGCGGGCAAAGCCGGTCGGTGCGGCGGCTGAGGCCGTGGTTCCGTTGCCCCAGTAAGTGTCGTACTCCTGACGATAGGCCCGCTCCATGGCGTAAATTTGCTTCAAGATGTTCTTGGCCTCTGACTGTTTGGATTTGGTGGTCGCACGCATGAACCGTGGAATGGCCAGAGCGGCCAGAATTCCGATGATGACCACCACGATCATCAACTCGATCAGCGTGAAACCCTTCTGGCTCCGGTGAAATTTGCTCAGCATCTTCTCTCACCCCCTTCATAGTTTCAAGTTCTCTTTGTTCACTTCCCTAACAGTTCTCGTCTTCCCACTGATATCATCGCAAAAGGCGTGCCATTCTCTCCCTTTGTGTTTTTCGACATCCTAAGCTTCTGCTTTAGAGCGGGATAACGCTTCTGTTCAATATTTGGTGTCCTTTTGTTAACCACTGCTTTGAGCGTATTCTGCTCGTCTTCTTGCAGAACGCGGCGATCGGATTTTCCCCGTTTTAGTCCAAGGCGTCGTCTGTGGTTACGGTCAGGTTGCCGGTTTGGTCGATGGTCCAGACGTCCAGAGTAGCGTCGTCATCCAAACCCGTGGCGCTTTTGGACCCGGCGGTAGCTACAAAGGTGATTCGGGCGCTGGTGACTGAGTAACTGTAGTAGGCTGCAGGCATTATCTCGACGCCCAGCCTAGTTATGATCCCCCCTGGCTGTGCAACCACCGTGCTGCCATCACCAGGATAATAGGTATCATGTTCCTGCCGGTAAGCCATCTCCATGGTATAGATTTGCTTCAGTATCAACTGAGCTTCTTTTTGCTTCGTTTTTGTCGTGGTACGCATGAAACGGGGGATGGCCATCGCCGCCAGGATGCCGATTATGACCACCACAACCATCAATTCAATTAGTGTGAACCCGCCTTGCTTCGGATGTGTCTCTGATCTCATATTATCCTCCTGTGCTCAACAGAATACTCACATGCAAAACGCATGCAGTCTTTACTCGTATCCGCTAAGACGTTTCTGGGCAAGAGGAAAGAGGCTGGTCAGTTGTTGAGCAACACTTTGAGGGTCAGGGCTTTTGCCCTGATACTTGCAAAATACGATTGCCGCCCCCTTTCTCTCCTTATTGTACGAACAGACTAAGAAGTTCATCCCGAAGGCTTTCCCAAAGAGGGAGAACTATCCGGGCCGGAACTCTCCGATAGTCTCTGTATCGTCTCCAGATGCTCGATCTTCAGGATGAGTTCCTGATTTTCCGGATCGACCCTTCTGACCTGTGCGAATTTATCCAGGGCGGAGGGTATGATGCCCTTCATTTCGTAGAATAGCCCTAAACGATAGAAGGAGAGGGCAAACACGCGCTGGGCGTCTGGGTCCCTCTGAAAGGCCTCGTTCCCGGGAGCGGAGAAATCGCTCTTGAGATCAACACCGAAAGGGTTGGCATCCTCCCATCTTTTCAGACGAAGCAAGTCTGCTTCCCCGAGTCGGTCAACCGGAGTCTTGGTGACTTTGAAAACATATCCCGCGGGGATGAGATTGTTAACCAGACCGGCGTCCCTTTCGGTGAATTCAACATAGGTGGGTTTACCCAGATCCAGATATCTTTTCAGAAGTGTGCCAAACAGCGGGTCGCCTTTCAGGTTTTCCGGAATACCTGAGAAGAGGCTGGCCTCCTGCCTTCTCTTTTGTCTGACATACCAGTCGAAGGTCAAGAGGCCGCGATCAAAGACCGATACGTCCTTCCTTACTCCCTCCCCATAGCGGAGCTCTCTTAGGATGAAATTCAGATTGACGTTGTCCACGAAAAGAACGGCATTTGAATCCAGACCAGTAATAACACTTAAGCCGTAATCATGTGCAATGCGATTGTCGGACAGATCAGCCTCGGCGTAATGCCGGAACACGGGAAAAAACGAGATAATTCCAAAGGCAATGGGGAGAAGATAGCGCATAACGGATGACCAATGACGAACGCGCTCCAGCACGAAGAGAATGCCCATACCGTAAGAGAATGCCAGGGCCAGGATAGAAAAAATTAGGTATCCATGTAAATCGGGATTCGTAGGTATGAACTCGGTGGTGACAAAAATCACCACGGCGCAATTGATCGCCATAAGTATGAGCAGAAAAGCCAGGATCTTCCGGTTGTTCCTGAAAAGCAGGAAAAGCCCCATCAGGCTGATGGCAAAAGGTAAGAGGGTGAGTTGATGATAAAGAAGCGACGCTATCTGCGATATCTCGGTGGCAGCATCCGACAGGAAATTCAGATTCAGATTGGCAATGGCGTCGAAGGCAAAGACAGAGCTGGCGGACGAGGAGACGGATTCGACCTGTCCCCAGGCCAGGGGCGGATCGGACAGGGAACGAATAGGAAGGTATGCGTAAACGCTCAGCCCCAGCAGCCAAAACAAAAGGTAAAAAGGAACTTTTCTGATGCTGAAAAACGATCGAGATGCAAACGTCAAAAAGAGTATCAGAAATGCCGGTGCGGCGGAAAGAAGGCTCAGATGATGATTTGTCAGACCTAATCCCAAAATGAAGAAAAAAAGATAAGCGTATCTTGACTGCTGATCTTTAAGATACAGTATGCTCAAAAGCAAGAGCGAGGAGAAAAAAAGCACGTTTAGAGAATAGACTTCCGCCCTCACAGCCTGTATCCAGAAGGAGTAGGTAAAGCCTAAAACAAGAACAAAGGATAAGGAGGATACGAAGACCAATCCCCTTCTTCTGGCCACCTGGGGGAAGAACAGATGCGCGCTCATTTGGAAAACCTTGCAGAGGATTGCCAGCGAAAGAGAGGCAGAGAAAGCGGAAAAAAGATTGACCCCGAAGGCGAAATTCCGGAAAGGAAGAAGGGAGAAAGACTTGCCCAAAAGGACGTAAATCGGAAAACCGGGGCGATGGGGTATTCCCAACACTGCAATGTTGGCGATCAGCTCCCCCGAATCCCACCAGAAGACGGCTGGGCACAGTGTCTTTGCATAAACGGCCAGAGAGAATAGGAACACAAAAGCGCAAAGCAGGTTTTCCGAGCTCAGAAGCTTCTGGTCTGTCTGTTTATCGTTGATCTGTTCCGTGTAATTTAAAAGCCGTTTCATCGGGGTGATGTCGAAAGTCCGTAAGAATCCGGAGCCGCTCGATCTATGGGGCTTGACAAGGCCCAATGAATTGGGCAACTACGGAACCCTTACTTATTGGAGTAACTTCTTATCACAGATCCCCAACCATAGATGTCGGAGAGCTTAGCTTATACTTCTCTATCTTTCTATATAGGGTAGAGGAGTCTATCCCCAGGATTGAGGCCGCCTTGCTTTTCTGCCAGCCGGTTTGATTCAACACCCAGAAGATATAGGCCTTCTCTATCATCTCCAGCGCGGGAGCGGTTGGCTGCGCTTCGGTGATTAAGTCGGGCTCCTTCTCCTCTTTTATCTTCTGAGGAAGGTCTTGTGCCGTTATCTGCTCGCCTCTGGACAGCAAGACTGCGTGCTCGATGGCGTTCTCCAGTTCTCTCACGTTGCCGGGCCACTTGCAGGAGAGCAGACGTTTCATGGCTTCGTCCGCGATGGTCTTCTCCTTGACCTGCATTCTGCGGCAGTATTTCCTGACAAAGTAGGAGGAGAGAAGCCTGACGTCGTCCTTTCGTTCACGCAGGGGAGGGATGGCTATGGGAATAACATGCAGGCGGTAATAGAGGTCTGCCCTGAAGTTTCCCAATTTGACCTCCTGCTCTAAGTCAGCATTGGTGGCTGCTATCAACCGCACATCGATCTTTACGGGAGTGGTGCCGCCCACAGGCGTAATCTCCTTTTCCTCCAGCACCCTTAAGAGTTTCGCCTGAATGGCAGGCGAGGTCATTCCCACCTCGTCCAAGAAGAACGTCCCGCCGTCCGCCGTCTTCAACAGACCCTCCTTGTCCTTGATGGCTCCGGTGAACGATCCTTTCACGTGCCCGAATAACTCACTTTCTAGGAGATTCTCCGGGAGGGCGGCGCAATTTATAGTGACGAAGGGTTTGTCTGACCTGGGGCTGTGAAAATGCAAGGCCCTGGCGATCAACTCCTTACCCGTTCCGGATTCACCTTCGATCAAAACCGTGGAATCGGATCTGGCGATCCTTTCTGCCATCTTCTTCAGCTTGGCCATTTCTGGGCTGTTGCCGACGAGAGAATCAAAGTCGGATCTGACCTTCAGCTCCTTTTTCAGTTGGACGTTTTCCCTGGCGATCTTTCTCTGCTCTAAGGACTTGCTGACCGCAATCTTTATCTCATCCACCTTAAAAGGCTTGGTTATGTAGTCGAAAGCACCCTTCTTCAAGGCCTCGATGGCAGAGTCCACCGAGGCAAATGCGGTCATCATGATGAAGTCAAGTTCCGGGTTAACCGATTTGGCACGCGAAAGAAGCTCTATCCCGCTCATCTCCGGCATCATCAGATCGGCAATAACCAGATCATAGTTTTCGCCCTTGATCTGCTCCAATGCGGCAGCGGCATCCTGGCTTGAGGAGACTGAGTACCCCTCTTTCTTCAGCATGATCTCCATAAATTTGCACATCGACTCCTCGTCGTCGACCACCAGAATCTTGGCCTTCTCCATACTCTTTGCGTTTCCTTCAATGAGGGTTATAGGTGTAACATATCGACGTGTATTCTATCGGCATGAATCAAGCCAACCATAGGCCAAAGCACGATTTAGCTCAGCTTTTGAGCCAGTGCCATGAACCATACGGTTCATGGCAAGGCTAAAGTCCTATTCGGCGAAATCCAGACGACCTTCAGGCAACTCGGGATAGTCTCAATCTGGAAAGGCAGACGATCACCAGGAAGATTCCAAAGACGATAAAGGAGAGATACAACGAGAGATCGTTTATCCGGCGCCCCATCGTCTCGAAGTTGATGAGGCCCACCAGAACAAAGGATAACACCAGCAGCACGGATATAAACCGGTCTTGGAATCGGGTCTTCAAGACATAGTAGATGAGGAGCATGTAAGCCAGAATGGACGAGCAGTAGTTCTGAAACCACCCCAGGGGTGAAAAGAGGGTCATGAAAATCAGAAGCAGCGCGTATTCTATGCATTCCCGGTGACTCACCAGACCGTTTTCCACCAATCTGGACTTTCGATTCAGGAAAAGCAGAAGGAGAAACAAGCCCAACGTGGTGGCATATATCAGCGCGTTGACCACGGTATAACCCAGATTCAACACATTGACGTGAAAGGGAGTGGATGTCAGGAAACGATAGAAGAAACCAAAGAGGGATTGATTCAGGTCCGAGGCCAAAAGCGGAGGCGATGAGACCGACATGACGGTCCTCCAGCCGGAAAGCAGATGGAGATTGCCTGAGACTCCATAAACGAACGAAGGGATGAAAATCAGAGCCACGCTCGCAGCCGCCAGATAGCCGATTACGTTGAACTTCTTTTTATAAAGGAGATATGGTACAAAGATTAGAGGAGTGGGCTTGATTATGACCGCTAAGGCCAGGAAGATCCCCGCTGAGGCCTCTCGTCCCCGCCTTGTGTAAGAAATGAACAGGAAGATGAAAAGCAGCATCAAGAGATCTGTCTGGCCCAACCACATCTCCCGTACCCAGAACTTGGAGGTGAAAAGCAGGGTGAGGAGATACAGATAAGCCGGCGGAGACTTGTCTCCCATGATCATCCTTTTGCTCCAGCGCATGATGAAGAAAAGGCAGATGCACATGCCGAGAACCC
>CBDUQU010000073.1:0-14569 GCA_965369445.1 uncultured bacterium
CCAGGGGCAGATTTAGCTCTATTCTACTTTTATTCCTATCACCTCTCCTCAGCGAGTTACATGGATAAGGGATTATATGTATCTTTTCTTTAGGATACACCTTTTCCCACATCCGCTTATACCTTTCATCAAAACAGACGACAGCATCCCATTCGAATTTCCAAAAAATGGGATTTTCAGGTAATTTAATCTCATGGATCACATAAATAACTTTTGCCTTCTCTTTAATCTTCGGATATATTTTTATAAGTTCTTCGATAGGCATCCATTCTATTCTCTGGGGGATAAAAATATCATAGTCTTTTTCTAAAAAAGGCTTTGGATCAAAAGTCCACTGGCCTGATGATGTGCCTTGAACATTACAACACCTGATAACATAATCCTCATCTTTTATGCCTTGCAATGGTTTCACATCATTGAACGGTGCAAAGACCGTTAATTCATATTTTCTGGCAAGTTCCCTCCCCACAAGCTCTGCAAGGATAGAAGTTCCATCTGCAGCGTTCCATTTAGAAAACATTGCTACTTTAGTAAGTTCTCTATCCATTCTCTTTTCTCCTTTTGTTGTCACGAGTCTTTATCAGCTCTTCAAACAATAAAACGAATCTTTTAGCGATATTTTCGGCGCTATGTTCTTTTAGGAAAGTTTTCACTTTATGGAGATCGAACTTACCCCCGAAGATGTCAATGAGTTTGGCTTTCATGTCCTCGAAGTTTCGATATTTCACGATTTCGTCTCCATGCAGTTCCACGAAGTTTGACTCGTGAAACAGGACAGGGCAACCGGAACCCAGAACCTGGCATACTGAGCTGGAGACGACTGCTTTATACTTCTGCGAGGATTCCCTGTGGATGAGCAACGCATCCGAAGCATGTAGGTAGGTATACAACTCATCTAAGGGAAGTGACTTTACCTGAAGGTTTATGAAGTCGTATCTCTTTTTCGCTTGGTGCAATTCACCAACCTCACTCTCGGTATTGGCGACGATCACGTATCTAAGAGGATATTCTTTGGCTACGTCTTTTAAAGCGGGCAGGACAGATACAATATCTTTTGGTCTGAAGCCAAAGGAGAATACGATCTTTTCCTCCAGCGGGAGGCTCAGCTTCTCTCTCGCTTTTCCCTTATCACCAAGCTCGAGCGGATGGTAGGGATAGGAGATCATGTGAATTTTCTCAGCAGGAAAAGATTTGACCAGGTAGTCTTTGTATCTCTGGTCAAAACAGACAATAGCATCCCAGTCGAACTTATAGTAAAGAGGGTCTTCCGGGGCTTTGCCTTCGTGGACAACTTGAACGCTAATAGCTTTTCTCTTGATTTCAGGAAAGACCTCAAGCAATTTTTCCGCTGGCAACCTTTCTACATTTTGAGCAACAAAGACGTCGTATTCTTCTTTCAAAAGCGGGGAGGGATCAAAGTAGGTAGCCCGAGTGACTGGTATGACTTCGTCAACGCTAAAGTGCCTGATCACGAAACCCTCGTCCTTTTGAAGGGTAGGCCTGGCATCGGGGTGTTTTTTGGTGGAAAATATCCTGAGTTGGTGACCCAATTTCACCCAAGCCCCCCCCACCAACTCCGCATGAATGGAAGGCCCGTTAGCGGCATTCCAAAGACACATCATTCCTATTTTCATCTTTCTTGCTCCGTATATTTTTTATGGGCATTTCGGCTAACGCTCCCAGCATATTTGAAGTTACGATCAAAAGAGCAATTTAGGGTGAAGCGAAGCGCAACCAGATATGCTGTGTTAGACAAGGTGTGACGTAAGGTTAGCAAAACAACGAATTCATCGGACATTTTTTCTAATGACAAGCATTATGTTCTCATCATGCCAAATGATATTATCCGGATTTTTGAAATGGTGAATAATATTTTCTTGAAATTTATTTAAAGCTTCTTCAAACTCTTTTTCACCATATAGGTAAAACGTAGAATAATGATGATGTGTGACTTGTGTTATGAGCCACTCTAATTTAGCCATTCGTTTATATCTGAAATATTCAGTGGATTCTAATTTCAGAATTGGTATCTTCTCCAACATCTCTTCCAATTCGCTTAGTTCATAGAGCCGGTTTTCTTTTTTATGGAATTCAGGAAAAAATCTTCCCCAAATATTCCTCTTGTTTTGGCTTCGCAAACGAGTGTAGATAAACAAGTATCCATTATCTTTCAAGACTCGGGAAGCTTCTTTTAGAAAATCTAAAAATGTGAAAAGATGGATGGAGTTGAAAGTGACTACAGCATCCAAGGCATTGGCTGCCAATGGCAACGCCCCCGCTCGTGCTCTTATTGCCCTGAAGTTTCTAATCTTGTGTTCCTTTAGATTCTTAGTAAGCTCCTTCAACATGTTCTCATTATCATCAGTGCAAGTGAGACAAAGTCTCTCTCTTAAATGATGGAATAACTCTATATCATATCTCCCCACTCCAGAACCGACATCTGCAGCTTCAATTTTGGTCAAATTTCGCAGTTTCCTTTTGATAGATAAAACTGGTTCCAAATCTGTGGTTCTTAAGTTTTTGTATTTGTGTGCGATTTGCGAAAAATGAGTATGAATTCCTGGCATAATCAGAGCCCTCCCTTGATGTCTAATAAGGCTTTCCAACTCATTGCCCACCCTGGTGATCTGTCCTCTAACATTCCGCGGCTAAAAGAAGTTGCCCACTAAGTAATTTGTGGGGAAATCTTTCCTGCCTGTCGGCAAACAGGGATTCTCCTTTTATCCGCTGTCATACCCAGTTGGGCAGTAATCAAATCATTGTCTCAAAAGAAGCTTATGGAACATTAAAACTAAATAAAATCAAAAAAGTCATGGCATTCTGTATACCATAGAGTTTATGTTCATACCTGCCCCTACAGAAGCAAACACCACAACATCGCCCTTTTTCAACCCGTGGTTATCAAGCTTTCCTTTGAGCAACAGGTCAAGTAAGGTGGGCAGAGTTGCCACCGAGCTGTTTCCCAGCCAGGATATAATCATGGGCATGACATAGGGCGGCACTTCCTTCACCCCGTATAACCTGAACAAACGCTTTAATATTGCCTCATCCATCTTTGCGTTCGCCTGGTGTAGAAGGACCTTGTTTACGTCACCCAGGGATAATCCTGCTTTGACAAGACTCTCCCTGACAACAAGCGGAACTGTCCTCAAAGCATACTCATACAGCTTATGACCATCCATCTTAAGGAACAATTCATTGCCTCGGTAATCGGGGTCGTATGATTTGCCCATCCGCAGCATATATGTCTGCTCAAGGGCATCTGACCTCGCAGCATGAGAGAGTATTCCGATCCCGCTGTTGTCGGGACTTCTCATCGCCTCGACTATTGTAGCTCCGGCCCCGTCGGCATAGATCATACTGTCCCGGTCATGAGGGTCTGAAACCCTGGAGAGAACCTCTGCTCCTATAACAAGAGTTCTCTTGGCATCACCTGATTTGAGATAACAATCAGACTGTATCATTCCCTGCAGCCAGGCGGGACAGCCAAAGACAAGATCATAAGCTATGGTTTTTGGATTTTGTACCGCCAGTTTTTGCTTTACCCTGGCCGCAAGGCTTGGTACAAAATCAGACCTCTTGTTATGTGGTGACACGTCACCGAAGTTGTGAGCGACGATTATGTAGTCAAGGCTCTCCTTGTCAATCTTGGATGATTCCAGGGCATCCTTTGCTGCGAGAAAAGAGATATCGGAGGTAACCAGGTCATCTGTGACATACCTCCTTTCTGCAATACCTGTTATTTTTCCAAATTTCTCTATGATCTCATCATTGGCCTTGTCTAATTTCTTCCCATCCGAATCATAGAACTCATTTGAAAGAAAATTCTCGTTACGAACCCTTCTTGTGGGTACATAACTGCCGGTTCCAATAATAATGGAATAAATATTTTTGTTCATGGCGTCCTGTTTGAAATAATCATGTGAATTGCACAATGGCGTATAATAGGGTTTGCGAACTTTTGGTCCTGTTGTCTCGTTCGTCACGGACGCCCTTCAGGATGAACCCTCGTCCGTGATGGATTAGGATGATCCAACAGGGTTCCGTCACGGGCAAACGTTTGTCGGCGGGAGACCTACTGAAAACCCTGGCTTATCTGATAATTGGGAGCCTCTTTGGTGATGATCACGTCGTGAGGATGGCTCTCTCTCAAGCCAGCGTAAGTGATGACCATAAACTGCGCTTTCTCGGAAAGCTCTTTTATGGTCCTTGCACCGCAAATTCCCATGCCCGCCCTCAATCCCCCCACCAGTTGGTAGACTGATTCAGAAAGATTGCCCTTGTAGGGAACGCGGCCTTCTATCCCTTCCGGCACCAGCTTTTTTGCCTGCAGTTGATGCTCCTGGAAGTATCTTTCCCTGCCTCCCTTTTTCATCGCCTCGATAGAACCCATGCCCCGATAGAGCTTGAAGGTTCTTCCTTCAAACAGTATGGTCTCTCCGGGGCTCTCCTCGGTACCGGCGAAGATGCTCCCGATCATGGCCACGGCTGCACCGGCCGCCAGGGCCTTGGCCACGTCACCGGAATATCTTATTCCCCCATCCGCAATGACCGGCACGTCATGCTTTGAGGCAGCCTCGGCGCAGTCCAGTATGGCGGTAATCTGGGGCACACCTGCTCCAATCACCACCCTGGTGGTGCAAATTGAGCCAGGACCAACCCCCACCTTGACGCAATCGGCTCCCACCCGGATTAAATCCTCGGTTCCTTCCCTGGTGGCCACGTTGCCCGCTGCCAGAGGAACTTCCGGGAATTTGTTCTTGATCTTCTTGACAGAGTCCATCACCCCTCTGGAATGCCCGTGAGAGGAGTCGATTACCAGAAGGTCCACTCCCGCATCCACCAAAGCAGAAGCCCGGGCCATCGTATCCTTGGCCACGCCCACAGCCGCGCCCACTCTGAGCCTGCCCCGTGAGTCCTTACAGGAGTTGGGATACTGGATATCCTTCATGATGTCCTTGACCGTGATCATCCCCTTGAGGTTTCTCTTTTTGTCCACGATAAGGAGCTTTTCGATTCTGTTTTTGTGCAGAATCTCCTTGGCCTGCTCCAAGTCGGTTCCTTCCGGAACGGTGATCAAGTTTCTCTTGGTCATCACGTCGCCGATCTTTTTGCTGAAGTCCTTCTGGAATCTCAGATCACGATTGGTCAAAATGCCCAGGAGTTTCCCTTTTTTGGTGACCGGGATGCCGGAGATGGAGAATTTTCTCATTACCTCCAGGGCTTCCCCGATGGTTCTGTCCGGAGGCAGGGTGACCGGGTCGACGATCATGCCGCTTTCCGATCTTTTGACCTTGTCCACCTCGGAGGCTTGCTTGGCGATGCTCATATTTTTGTGAATCACGCCGATGCCTCCCTCGCGCGCTAAGGCAATGGCCAGGTTGGATTCGGTGACCGTGTCCATGGCCGCACTCAGGATGGGAATGTTCAGCTTAATCCCTTTGGTGAGGTGGGTGGTAACGTCCGTATCTTTGGGAAGCACGTCGGATTTTTGAGGGATAAGAAGAACATCGTCAAAGGTTAAGCCTGGTTTCTCTCTTATCTTGGCTTTCATTCTGCCTCGCTTCTTTTTGGACTGAATCATCCAGAGTGCTCGTTCCAGAGCAATATCCTTCCACAGTTGTCGCAGGTATAGACCCTCTCCCCTTTTCTTATCTCCTGGATGATCTGGGGGGGCACGCCCTTGTAGCAGGCTCCGCAAGCTCTCTTCCTTATAGCAACCACCACCTGATTACCTCTTCCCTTCCTGACCCTCTCATAGGTGGCCAGAAGCCTCTTGTCGATCCTCACCGTGATGTTTTTCCTGTTCCCCTCCTTGATCTTGATCTTGTCATCGATGGAACCGAGCTCCTCTCGCAGGTGTACCAGTTCATCCTCGTTCCCCTTTTCTATCTCCTCCAATTTCCCCTTGTATTCCTTTATCTTTTCTTTCAGATCATCGATTTGTGTGAGGGCTTTTAGAATCTCCTCCTCGATTTCGGAGATCCTCACCTTTCGGTTGGCTATCTCGTTGGTTATGGCGTCGTATTCCTTGTTGGTCTTGATGATCATCATCTGCTTCTGGAGTTTGGCCAGCTCCTGATTGAGGGTGGTTAGCTCCAGGTCCAGCCTGTTATTAAGCAGGTTCTGCTCGGTGAGCTCTTTTTCGGAAGCCTCCAGCG
The DNA here is from genome assembly GCA_965369445.1 of uncultured bacterium. GTDB lineage: Bacteria > Zixibacteria > MSB-5A5 > MSB-5A5 > SM1-73 > SM23-73-3. The sequence continues at coordinate 6,162 of CBDUQU010000073.1, forward strand.
CTGTTCTTGTATCCGCGATCTCGTGCTCCAGATTGTTTATCATCTCGGGGAGATAATCCTTTGAACGATCCAGCTCCCCCAAATCGTAGTCAACGCTTTGGAGCCTGAGAAGCATTTCCATTTCTTTTTCGATAGCCATTACAACTCTCCTTGGTATAAAAACGAAAAAGTGCACAACTTAGTTGTGCACTTTACGATCCGCTTCTTCTTTCCTCTATCTTCAAACAGCTTGGGAATCGTTTTTTCAAATAGTCGTTGCCCCCGTAGGACACTTCCTTCTCCATCAAGTCTCCTCAGGGCTAAAATGTCTCATCTCAATTTCACCAGCCACTTTGAAATCCCTTCATGGTGGGCAATACTGGATTCGAACCAGTGACCTTTCGGATGTGAACCGAACGCTCTAACCAACTGAGCTAATCGCCCATTGAGTCATCGGGCCCGAGTCTAACCACAATCCTCAGACTCTGTAAACTTTAAGTATACGATTTTATTTCCCGTTTGTCAATACCCCTAATATCTTTCAAGCAAAAAATTTTTCATCCGTTGGCGCTCTTCACTCCTTCACCAGTAGTACGTTGATCGCCTTTACCACGACCTTGACCGTGTCGCCTTCCTTAATACCTAAATCATCCAGCGAGTCTATGGTCATTACCGAGCTCATTTTCGAACCGGCTGGAATCTCCAGCTTAACCTGGCACATCATGGTCCCCTTTTTAATCTCGGTCACCTTGCCGGTCAACTGATTTCTTGCTCCATACTTCATGGCACAGCCTCCTTTTGAAGAAGCAGGTTAGATGTTCAGAACACAAAGCAGAAACCTCTCCATCCATAAACATACATGCAAAACGGGGTTTTTCATACAAAAAAATCCGAAGAACCGTTTGTGGAGTGTGAAGGTTTACCTTGACCTGGGGTTACCGATGCCAGTCGGCTTCGGGAATTCCCCCGCCTTTGGCGGGATCTTCGGACTATTCCCGAAGAATCGGACATCCTGAGAAGGGTTTGTGGAGTGTCAAGGTTTACCTTGACCTGGAGTCGACGGTGTCGGTCGACTTCGGGAATTCGCCCGCCTTTGGCGGGATATTGAGACTATTCCCGAAGCATCGGAAATCAAACCAGGGAAGAAGGTAGCGATAAAACCCCTCATCGAAGAGCTGCTCGGAATGGGCCTTTTCTATCGCGTCCTTCAGTTCCTGAAGACGCTCGAGCGAGACGAACCGGACTGCGAAGCCATGCTCGCTTAACCTCAAAGATACACTTGAAGATAGAACATCCTTGCCTCTCATCACTGTATTCTACGAGGCATCCGGGCAGCAATTGGCTTGGCGGAGTGCCCTGGAACATCCTGATTCGCCAAGATCAAGAACGAGGTACCCGCTCAAAGAGCAGTTTCACCTTGAATTTTTCTGCAGCCGCGCGTTTGATCACTTCCCGAGCCTCCTCCGCAAGCTCGCCCCTGTAAAACACGGTGATTACCCCCGGCCCCGTAACACCGACGCCCGAATAGGCTCGTCCCTTTGGAAACAGGCCTTTCACGAAATCCGCAACGAGGAGAAGACCCTCGTCGCGCGCTGAGAAGGACCCACGCCGCCCGGCGGCCTCCGAGACTAGTGTGTCAATCCTCTCCCCCATGGACTCGATCTGCAGCGCCAGGTAATCGAGCTTTGACTCAGCCCCGGCTTCCACTTCGTACGCCTTGGCTTCGGTTTTCAAGCCGAAGTACTTCCACAACGTGTTTACATCTTTGCTTCTCTCCGCAGATGTCCGCAGATGTTCGGATGTTTTCTTTATTTCTGCGTCAATTAGCCAGGGTTCAAGGGAACTCTCATACTCTTGGTAATTCAGTATCGCTGTGTCGAAAGGCACCTTCGGGGTAAGTTCATCCTTCACTACACATACCGGCTTGTTTAAAGCCGTGCGGATGCCGAATTCGAAGAAGACGTTTGGATTCAAACATGACATGTCACAAAGGACAATCTCGGCGGTCTCAAGATTGCTTATTATATTTGCTTGAATCAGGTCCGAACCCTTGGCCATCGGTGGTATTGGTTTGTACCCGGCTTTTTCAACACTGGGGATGAAGAGGCACTCGAGAACGTGCTTAAAATGCTCCTTCCCGTCGCGATATTTGTCCACCCAGGGTTCTGGGGTGGTAATCGGCATGATGATGAAACAGCTTTTTTGCTCTGCCATAGCGAACCTCTCTCTTTTTTGTCCTATGCAGGTCTTGGGGTCTTGTATTGCTGTCTATGTATTGCCGGCACAACAGTCTTGATTACGCAGTTGCCTCCAGAACCAACGCGCAACATTCGGGTCCCGTGGCTGCTCAGGCGACCCATCATGAAATCGAAGCAATCGCCTCCTTCATGACCTTTTGCCTTAGTTCGGTCAATTCTTGAATCCCTAGGACCTGCTGCAAATGGCTGATGATTCTTTCATGGGCAAGGTCTTCATCCACGCCCTTTTCTTCGGTTTCGAGACCCGTCACTTGCGAAAAGATGTGGTACATACGATCGACGATTTTGTCCCTCTTTGCGCCTACTTGGATGTACTCCAGGAGACGGTCGTCCGCGCCGATTCTTCTTAGCGCCTGCTCGTACGGGCGTATTTTGTCGAGAATATCTTCAGTTAGCCAAGTACGAGACTTCAGCCTGATGCCAGCCAGTTTGTCTGCTAGCGAATTGGCATTGCTCGTGGGGCCTTCGACTACGAGGCGCCTCCATCCCGTCTCCATCTGGTCAATGTACTTCTCACAAAACTCAACGTGCTTGTCAAAGGCAACACCCGCCATATGTGATGTGACTCCCAGGTTGAAGAACTGCTGCTTTCTCTGTAGCTCCTTTTCCCTCTCGTACCTGATTTTGTCCCGGAGTACTTGGAAGACTACAGCAGCCAACGCCGTAGCTCCCGGGAGGGATGCCACGCCCCTGAACACCTGGGATACCGGCAGGAACACAGCCGCGGCAAATGATACAACGACAACCGCAAGCAAAGCCAAGTAGAGCCTTTGTGAAAACTCTATGTTCATTGCAGTCTCGGCGATTCACCACTCCAATAAAGCATAAACCCAAGGCAATCTAATGATATATCGAGAAATACATTCTAGCAAGCGATTTTCGGGGTATGTCTGAAGCTTTTTCAGGATTTGGCTACGATCTTACCCCTCCCCGGCCCCGTGAAATCTCCGACGTGCGCCGCCTCGGCAATGCCTCTTTCCTTTAGTGCTTTCAGCATCTCGTCCTTCCTGTCTGCTGGCAGCACTATGAGCAACCCCCCTGAGGTCTGCGCATCGCACAGAACAAGTTGGCCCGTTTGGGGAATACCCTCATCCCACTCGACGGCGTCCGATACGAAATCTAAGTTGGAAAGGCTGCCACCGGGAACTGCTCCGGCTGCTGCCAGGTCCCAGGCTTCCTTTATTACGGGTACCTTGCTGGCATATATCACAGCATCCACTTTGCTTGCCCGTGTCATCTCCCTCAGGTGGCCTAACAGCCCGAATCCGGTCACGTCTGTGCAGGCATGCGCGCCAACTTTCAGCATTGCTTCGGCTGCATCTCTGTTGAGGGTGCTCATCACCTTCACGGCCTTCTGGGCGAGTTCGTCTGAGGCCATGCCGCGTTTTACGGCGGTGGAGATGATTCCCAGCCCTATCGGCTTGGTCAATATGATTGCATCACCCGGCTTAGCCTTATCATTCGTCAGAACTTGATCAGGATCGATGATCCCGGTCACCACCAGGCCAAATTTCGGCTCGTTGTCCTCCACCGTATGCCCTCCCAGGATGCCAATGCCTGCCTCTTTAGCCTTGTCGTGTGCCCCTTTCAATATCTGCTGGAGAACCTCTAAAGGCAGTCGTTTCTCCGGAAAACCCACCACGCTCAAGGCAAAAATGGGTCGTCCGCCCATGGCATAGATGTCGCTTAAGGAATTCGCCGCCGCAATGGCGCCAAAATCGTAAGGGTCGTCAACGACTGGAGTAAAGAAGTCCACTGTCTGGACAATTGCTGTGCTATCTTTCAAGCGGTACACAGCCGCATCATCTGAGGTGGTGGTGCCGACAATTACGTTGGAATCAGCCACAGGTGGCAGGCTCTTAAGCACCTCTTCCAAAGCCTGCGGCCGCAGTTTGCAGGCACAGCCCAAGCCGTGAGTGTAGTGAGTCAATTTGATCTCTTTCAGATCGACCTTTTCGGCGGTCGGGACTTCTGGGCTGGGAGATAGACGAGCTACTGCCTGGGTGATGGCATCAGCCGCTTGGTCAATCTCCTTTGCGGTGGTGTGACGCCCGGTTGAGAATCGAATGGTCTCGAATGCCATTTCGGGGGGAACCTTCATGGCCAGCAGAACCGACGAAGGCTCCTTCGAATCTGCATGACAGGCAGCTCCCGGAGAGGCAGCGACTTCTTCCAGTTCAGAGAGCAGGGTATTGGCGTCGACCCCAGGGAAGCTTACACTCAGCGTGTTGGGCAATCGTTTCTCCGGATGGCCATTCAATCTAATCCCAGGAATGCCCTTCTTCAAACCCTCCCACAGGCGGTCGCGCAGAGTTCGCATATGGGCTGCTTTCTTTTCTAAGTCTCTCTGTGCAATTTCCGCCGCCTTTCCCAATCCCACGATCTCCAACACGTTCTCGGTGCCCGCCCTTCTGCCTTGCTCATGATCGGCGCCATGTACCAGCGTTTCGATCTTAATCCCGCGACGGATGTACAGGGCGCCGACGCCTTTTTGTGCATAGAACTTGTGTCCGGCAATGGAGAGAAGATCAACGCCAAGCTCCTCAACATTGGTGGGTATCTTGCCCACACACTGAGCCGAATCAGTGTGAAAGACTATGTTGTGTTCACGAGCGATTTTACTGATCTCGGAAATCGGCTGGATGGTGCCCACCTCGTTGTTAGCCTGCATTATGGTGATCAGGATTGTCTGAGGTGTAATCGCATTCCTCACCCTCTCCTGGTCAACTAACCCATACTCGTCCACCGGCACATAAGTGACCGTGAAGCCTTGTTTCTCCAGCCATTTGCAGGGATTGATCACCGCCGGGTGCTCGACCTCAGACGTGATAATGTGTTTGCCCCTATCCTGCAAAGCGTAGGCCACCCCCTTGATTGCCAGGTTGTTGGACTCGCTTCCTCCACTGGTGAAGATCACCTCGTCGGGATTGCACCCTAAAAGTTCGGCCACCTGTCGGCGGGCTTTCTCCACCGCCAGCTTCGTCTGGGTTCCGTACCAGTGGGCGCTTGAAGGGTTGCCGAAATGCTCCTGCAAAAAAGGGAGCATGGCCTCGGCAACCTCGGGGTCTACAGGTGTAGTAGCATTATGATCTAAGTAGATCGGTTTTTTCGCCATGATTTGATCCTGATCGTCGGATGCCCACAGGACTCTTCGTACCTTACCCCCTTGTTCCCCCCATTTCATGTCGAAGATCCCGCCACGGACGGGGGAAAGGGGGATAGGGGGAGAGGTCTTCAGAAGTGCAGCAAAGTCCCCTGTATAGGGGATTCGCAATGACTCTCATGAACTTCCATTCCATTTGTATCAATACTCTATTCCTAACTGCCAGAAGACGAAGGTCCAGATGTCGGTGTATTCTTCTACCGACTTGGAGAGCGGCGTTCCCGCCCCGTGGCCGGCTTTGGTGGCGATGCGCAGGAGTATGGGCGCCTCCGAGGAGGTCGCCGCCTGCAGGCGGGCAGCCATCTTCTTTGCATGCATGGGATCCACCCGGGTGTCTGAATCTGCGGTCAAAAGCAGCGTGGCCGGATACGGCGTTCCGTCGACGACCCGGTGGTAAGGAGAATAAGCATAGAGCCACTGAAACTGTACCGAATCCTCCGGCGACCCGTATTCGTAAATCCACAGCTTGGCGATCAAGAAATGGTGATACCTGGTCATATCCAGAAGAGGATTCCAGCAGATGACCGCCCTGAACAAATCCGGCCTCTGGGTCATTACCGCCCCAACCAGAAGCCCCCCGTTGCTCCCTCCCCAGATTACCAGTTGCGAAGGGCTGGTGTACCCGTTGGAGATCAACCACTCGGCAGCGGCAATGAAATCGTCAAAGACGTTCTGCTTGTTCTCTAACATCCCCTCCTTGTGCCACCTCTCGCCATATTCCGATCCTCCCCTCAGATTGGGAACTGCCAGGACCCCTCCGTGTTCCAACCAGAGAAACCTGTTTCGATGAAAGGTGGGGGTTGCGGCGGAGTTGAACCCGCCGTAACCGGTCAACAGGGTGGGATTACTCCCATCCAGCTTGATTCCTTTTCGATGCACCAGAAACATGGAGACTCTGGTTCCATCTTTGGACTCGTACCACACCTGCTCCACCTGATAGGGCGAGGTATCGAGGTCTGATTCTGCCTGGTCCCAAAGCGTGAGTTTCTCCGTTTTAAGATCATAATGGTAAATGGTAGGCGGCATGAAATAGGAGTGGAAGCCAAAGCAAACCTCAGTCCCGTCCCATTCGCCATGGATACTATACACAGAGCCCAATGTGGGCAGCTCGATGTCTTTGATGTATTCGCCGGAGAGAGTGAATATCTTCAACCGGGATGAGGCGTTATGCATGTATTGGACCACCAGCCAGTCTCCTACCACGATCACGTTTTTTAGGACCGACTCATCCTCACTAATGAGTTCCTCCCAGTTTTCCTCGGCCGGCGCCTTCAGATCTACCCTGACAAAGCGATAGTTGCTGGCCTTATAGTTGGTGTGAAGATAGAGGTTGTCTCCCACCATCTCTCCGTTGAAGATGGCACCGGTTCCCACCGCGACCGGGATGAACCCTTCTGGTCCGACGGATTCCGGGGAAGATTTCAACTCGCGAAAATAGACGTCGGTCTTATCCCAGCCCATGAATATCGAGAGCAAAAGATACCGGTCATCCGGCGAGAAGGATATGCTCAACCATTCGGTCATGTCCCGTCCCTCGCCAAATACCTTGGGATCATCCTCCGGGTCGGTTCCCACTTTATGATAGAACAGGTGTCGATGATAGCTCTCCTCCCCCTCCGGAACCGTGCCTGCTGCCGGCAGGCGGGAATAATAAAACCCGGTATTGTCGCTCTTCCAGGATAAGGCGGTGTATCGCGTCCTGGTGATGACGTCGGGCAGTTGTGCACCCGTCTTGACGTCCAGGACATAGAGGGTGCTTTGCTCGGTGCCTTCACGGGAAAGGCCGTAAGCTAAGAGTTTTCCATCGTCTGAAGGAAACCACCAGTCTAAGGCAACCAGACCCTCTTCGTCCAGGGCGTTCGGATCTATCAACACCTTCTCTCTGCCGTCTAATCCCTGCCGCACGTAGAGAATCGGCTGGTCTTGCTTTCCCTCCCGCTTGGTATAGAAGTACCGGCCCTTTCGCGGCTTGGGCGAGTCGATATAACCTATGGAGAAGAGCGTCTCTAAGCGTTCTCCGATTTTCTTGTGATTTGAAAGATTATCCAGTGCAGACCGGGTATACTGGTTTTGTGCATCGACCCATTTCCCCACCTCTTCACTCTCCGTATCCTCCAACCAGCGGTATGGGTCCTCCACTTTATGCCCGAAAATCTCTTTTGTCACGTTGTCGGTCCGCGTCTCCGGTGGTGCCCCAAGAACGGCCCCCTCCTTCAGATTGGAACAGGTGTCACAGGCAAGAGTGAGCAAAAGAGCCAAACCCGCAAACAGCACTAAAAGGCCCCCGATAGAGAATCTGTACATTACCTGCCTGCCATTCATCAGACCTCCAGGAAATGGGATTGAAATTACAGCCGCGCTGTTATGTGAGCCCGGATGTCGTACACGCAAGCTTACAGCTAAGATAAGTGCTGGAGGTGAATAAGCAAGTCAAATATCTTCTGTCTATGCTGGACTCATCAGACTTCTTGACAAACGGAGAGACTCAGGCCCGCAAGAACTTACCAGGAGCGAAGCTCGCCGGCAAAAGGTGGATGTTATGATCCAACCTTTTTTCTTGTGTGGGAGGGGCTGCATTCTGACCGATTCGACAACGGGCTAAGTCTTTGAGATACCAGCACCCAACTTAAGATAGGTGCTGGCCTCCTACAAGCGGCGGCCAGAAAATCGTTGACAAAACGAGAAATTCTGGTAAATTAGATCCAAGAGGATAGAATCGCTCCATTTTGTGCTTGACTTGAAAGAAGGAAGTCGCTTGCAGTGCCGTTTATTGAAATCCCAGGGCATCACGCTGGTGTCAGCTAGTTCTCCCGACAGGGAAGCTCTCCGCAAGAGAGTGCGGGCCAGTGGATGCCGGGGTTTTCTTAAGATACCGCTTTGGGTCAACCGATAATGTCTTTAAACAAGGGGAGGGAAATGAGAAGATTAAAGCTAATGATTGTCGGGTGGCTCACCGCGATCTCTCTTCTATTCTTAGGCCAGCCGATCCCGGCTGAAGATAACTACCA
>CBDUQU010000074.1:0-14438 GCA_965369445.1 uncultured bacterium
CCAACCCCAGGATATGCCCAATTACGAATTTACACAATTAGCTTGACACAATGGAGACGAGAGCCGGGCAAATTGTGCTTGACAGACAGCGGGCTTGAGGCTAAATTAGTATAATTGAGTCAGCACGACAGCAGAAAAAGAAGACCTAAAGTCAACGCTTCCATAAGGTGTATGCATTCTTCTCGACCCTCACATGGTCTTGATTCAAAAGGAGGTGATGGAAGGAGGAGACTTACCATCTATACTTAATACTTTCACTGTTGCCGTTCACCCTAAGAGCCGTAAGGAGGTGGTTCTTATCGGAGGAAATCGTTTAGGGGGACGAAAATCGTCTTTAATGTTTAACCTTAATTTTCGGGGGAGACGAAGATGAAGAAATCGTTTTTTTACTCGGCGGCGGCACTGGTTCTGGCGTTTGTTTTCTCTTTCTCGGCCTTCGCCGGGGAGATTGAGTTGAATTTTGCCGCCTATCTACAAACCCTCTCGGATAACGACTTTGCCTCCGCCATCGTCTACCTGCAGGATCGTCCCGACATAAAGTCCCTGGACCAGGCCCTGCACGTGGAGCAAGTGACCATGGCGGTTCGTCACGAGAAAGTGTTGACTACCCTGAAGGAGGCGGCCGGAAGATCTCAGCCCGCCCTTCTGAATTATCTTGACGGCGCGGTGACGGCCAACTCGGTAAAGGGATACACCCCTTACTGGATTGTGAATGCGGTGGTCATCTCTGCGACCAAAGCTGAACTTTACCGGATTGCCGATCGCCCCGAGGTGGAGGCGATTGAAGGGAACTTCGATGCGACCCTAATCGAGCCGGTTGATGGCCCCTCAACACCTCCTGTATTGGGTATAGGAGTAACAGCCAGCCTGAGAGCGATCAACGCGGATTTAGTCTGGTACAACCTGGGAATCACCGGTTTTGGCAGGCTCATCGGCGGTCTGGATACCGGCGTTGACGGCGACCATGCCGCGCTGACCGACAGGTGGAGAGGAAACTGGAATCCGTGGCAGGAGTGCTGGAGAGATGCATTGGGAGGTGGCACCACCTATCCTGTAGATAACAACGGGCACGGCACCCATACCATGGGCACCATGTGTGGGGCAGGCCATGCCACCGGTGATACCGTGGGCGTCGCCTGGGAGGCTCAGTGGATTGCTGATAACACCATCAACCAGGGCGTTGGGTCGGAGTTTGACAACGACGTTCTGGGCGCTTTCCAGTGGTTTACCGATCCGGATGGTGATCCCGGCACCACGGACGACGTTCCGGACGTTGTGCAGAACTCCTGGGGTATTGACGCCCGTTTCGGCGGCACCTACCAGGACTGTGATTACCGCTGGCAGTCGGCCATCGACGCCTGCGAGGCCGCCGGCGTTGTGGTCACCTTCAGCGCGGGGAACGAAGGCCCGAGTCCTCAAACCCACAGATCACCTGCCAATATCTGCAATAGTCTCACGGTCAACTTCTCCGTGGGAGCGGTCGATGCCGAGAACTACGGCTGGCCCTACCCGATCGCCTACTTCAGCAGCCGGGGGCCTTCTGATTGCGACGGCGTTACCATAAAGCCGGAGGTCTGTGCACCGGGGTACAGTGTCTACTCTTCCTACTACACTGGTGGCTATACCAGGATGAGCGGAACCTCAATGGCCGGACCGCACGTGGCTGGCGTGGTGGCCTTAATGAGACAGGCCAACCCCAATGCCGACGTCACCACCATCAAAAACGTCTTGATGAGCACGGCACGTGACCTGGGCAGCGCAGGTGAAGACAACGACTACGGCTGGGGATGCATCGATGCGTACGAGGCCGTGCTGGCTGTGATGGTGACCGACACCATACCGCCGGCAGCAGTAACCAATCTGGCGGCGGCCACCGGTTCTGGAAACGGCGAGGTCGATCTGACTTGGACAGCCCCGGGAGACGACGGTAACAGCGGTCAGGCAGCCACCTATGATGTCAGATACGTACCATACGCCAACGGTCCGATAGACACCGAGGCTGAGTGGAATGGCGCCGCCCAAGCCACTGGTGAGCCGACACCCGCCACCGCAGGCTCGCCGGAGAGCTTCACCGTTTCGGGATTGACGCCGGGTGCCTCCTATTATTTCGCTCTGAAGACGGCAGACGAGGTTCCCAACTGGTCCGATCTTTCCAACAGTCCGTGGGCCGAGGCAGGAGAGGTTCAGTTTGCCAAGGACTATGCCAACCAGGATATACCCGGCAAAGGCACGGTGTATGGAGACTATCAGGATACCTGGGCAAGCGATAACGTCTATGAGTCCATTCAAGAGGTTATACAACCTCCACAAAGAAGCATTTTGGAGCACAAGTGGACATTTGATGTTACCGGAGGTGTATTGGTCACCTTCAAAGTTGAGGCTTATCACACAGCCAATACAGAGAATGACCACTTTGAATTCTCTTATTCCACCGATGACGTCAGTTACAATTATCTTCTTACGGTAACCAAGACCTCTGACGATAACACTCTGCAGACAGCATCCCTGACGTCACCTCCAACGGGTACGGTGTACGTTAAGGTGCTCGATACGGACCGCACTAAAGGCAATTCCGGTCTGGATAGAATCTACATTGACGAGATGTTCTTCGAGTCCTCAACTGTTCCGGATACAATTCCGCCGGAGGTCACTGTAACTTCTCCTAATGGAGGGGAGTCCTGGTATGCTGGGAGTGTCCATAAGATCACCTGGGACGCCTCAGACGATGTAGGGATCTCCTCAACCGGCATAGATTACACCTACGACGGTGGCACCAACTGGTATGATGTTGCTGATCTTTCAGGCAATCCAGGAGAATATGACTGGACCGTTCCCAACACTCCCTCCAGCCAGTGTCTGGTTAGGGTGACCTGTGTGGATGGTGCTTCTAATTCCGGCTCGGATGTGTCGGACAACTACTTCACCATTCTTGAGTCGGTTGAGACCCCGATGTTTGTGGAATCTATCGGGATGAGGCTTAAAACGGCAGGTCCCAATGTCACAGCCTATGCCAAGCCCAAGGTGGTGGAAGATGCTGTTGGCACTCCGGCACTGGAAGGTGTAACCATTTACGGGCACTGGTATGGGGCAACCTCGGATGTGGATCAATGTGTGACCGGTGCTGACGGCACATGCGAAGTGGCATCCGATAAGATCAAGAACCCCACCCAGGCTTTTTGCTTCCAGGTGGATAGTCTCAAGAAGACCAACTACTATTGGGACGACAGCAAGGGCGTTATCTATGATTGCATCAGCGCAACTGCCAGTTTAGCCAGAAGCACACCATCTGAGTTTGCCATCTCCCAGAACTATCCCAATCCTTTCAACCCGGTGACCCAGTTCTCCGTTGGCTTGATTTCGGAGACACACGTCAACTTAGTGATCTATAACGTCGCCGGGCAGAAGGTGAGGACCCTAGTGGATGGCCTGTTACCTGCAGGATCGCATACCATCACCTGGGACAGCACCAATGACAGGGGAGAGGCTATATCCGGCGGAGTTTACTTCTACCGGGTGGTTGCCGGCGACAACGTGGTGACCAAGAAGATGCTGCTTTTGAAGTAGGAGGAAACCTCATTCTGCGTATTCTTGGTTGGAGCTCGAGGCGAGGGAGGGATTTTTCCTCCCTCGCTTCTCGCGTGCTGTCGGGTCATGCCCGCCCCTGCGGGTGCAGCCTGGCGGGCGTGGCCTAATCGCCGGCCAATCGAGCGTCAGATCACGCGCAGAGTGGAGTCCGTCATACGGCACTTCGGACCCTGCTTCTCTGCCTCCCGGCTGGCAGGATGAGTTCGCGCAGCCTTACACCAGTAGCTCCGTCGAAAATGCCTTGACATTGCAGCAAGGGAATAGGATATTAGGAGAGGTGTCAGCAAAGCTGAACGCAATCCCAGGAGCGTGGCAAGTCACCAGTTCGGTGCTGGAGCTTGGTCTTCGCTGGTGAAAGAAGAGGAACAAAGATAGGGAGAGAACCGACGATGAGTGAGGCGAGAATCGGGGCACCGACACCAAATTCTGTGACCCCGTGGCCAAAGGGCGATTTGGGTGATTCCAGAGATTACTATACGAATTTGCTACACGCTTATCCGGCAAAAATGTATAGAGAGATTGGACGCTCCCTGCTAACCAGTTATCCACACAAGGGGGACACGGTACTAGACCCTTTTTGTGGCACTGGGACTGTGTTGATGCAGGCAAGGCTTTACGGGATGAACGCCGTGGGAGTGGATATAAATCCTTTGGCGGTACTTATTGCCAAAGTGAAGGCGACAAGTCTGAACGCCAGAAAACTATCTCGGCAGACCGATGCGGTATTCGAGGCTATTGAGAACTTCGACGGAGACACCGCACTTCCCGAGTTCCCCAACATCGATTTCTGGTTTGAGAAACACGTGCAAGAAGATTTGGCCAATATCTTGTGTTGCGTAAGAAACGTCAAGAACAAAAGATACAGGGATTTCCTCTCCGTTTGCTTCTCATCCATAATCAGAAAAGTATCAAACGCCGATCCTCGGATAAGCCCCCCGGTCAAGTCAAAAAGGATGAGGCAGCTGATGGAGAAGGGAAGGTCACTGGAAGTATTCTCCATATTCAAGGAGGCGGTAAAAAAGAACCAAAAGAGACTAGAGAGATTCTGCGGGGATTGCGATAGATCAACTAACCTGCGTGTGCGTGTCGGCGATTCTCGGCGACTTTCGCTCGAGGACGAGAGTATAGACCTAGTGATTACATCGCCGCCTTACGTTGGTGCTCAGAAATACGTGAGATCGACACGACTTGAAATGCTGTGGCTCGGGCTTGCAGGTCCAGTGGCTCTCAGAGAGGTAGATCACGATACTCTTGGGTCAGAACTGGTTCGCGTCAAAGAGATACACGCGGAGCCTATAGGGGTGGGGCTAGCTGATGGTTTGATTGAAATGATCCAGGAAGTGGATCGTGAGCGCGCTGACATGGTCCAGAAGTACTTGATTGACATGAAACAGGTGTTGTCAGAGATATGGAGGTTTTTGAGGGGGGGGAAGCGGTTGGTCATCGTCATTGGGAACAACACAGTGAGAGGAAATAAGATACCGTCAAGCAGGATTCTTGCCGAGATGGCGCAAGAGATCGGGTTTACCAAAGAAAGGGAACTGGTCGATCCTATCAGATACCGGGGACTGATGAAAAAAAGGAATAGGACGGCTGGAATCGTCGAATCGGAACGCATTCTTATTTTCAGGAAGTGATGTCTATGTTTGCTCTCGCGTTTTCGGATTTCGCAGACCCTAGGAAGATCGTTGGGCTGGATGTCCAAGCAGAGGAGGAAATCGCAGTAAGAGGGTACGACGTGGGCAAAGTTGGCGTCGGCGCTGACCTGAAAAGCCCAAAATGGTTTCTTCCAGTCAACGAGATAGCGAGTTCGTACTGCCCTACGGACAGATATTCGTATCTGAAGAAGTATAGGAAGATCAAGTGGGAGCGAACCTGGGATATGTTAAAGGGTAGCATAGTAGACGAGCTTTACGGGAGTCTATTCAAGGAGTTCCAGGCTTGCACAATCAAGGGGAAGCTAAAGGACTTGCTGTTGTTTCCGCAAATGGAGAAGTTCAAGGAGACGAAGTTGCATGAGGTAGAGGAGACCGTGAGCAAGTGCAAGCCGAAGTTAATGAAGGCGCCATCGGATGCCCAAGAGAGCGCATTTTTGGAGCATATCAAAAGCCTACTCTGTTTCGAGATAAGACTGTGCACGTCAATACTAGATTTCAGGATGTCGATCAAGAAGGATATACATGTAAAAGCAGAAGTGGCACTTCTTTTCCCTTTCAACCTAAAGGTGAAGATACTCGCGTTAGACCTTGGTTTTTCAGGTGGCGCAGAGCCGGACTTTATTTACAACGGTAGGGTGATCGGAGATATCAAAACCGGTGAGTGGCAGGAGTTTTTCAATCTTACGCTTGCCGCTTACGCACTGGCCTATGAGAATGAAAACCACAGGAATCTCAACCTGGGCATAATCATAAACCCAACATTTGACAAGAATAGGAGTGTTCCCTTATTTGACAACTTTGGTGTGTCAATAGTAGGTGATAGGCATAGGAAAGCTGTCCTTACCCTGAGGGACAAGAAACTGAATCTGATGAAATCCAAACAAGACCCTGGGAAGCCCGGTTCAAGAGACGATTGCTTCAACGGTTGCAGATATTTGGAATATTGCTGGGGGAAACCAGATGAAACCTAGTCAAGTGCCTTCTACAAAGGCGGCTCCTGAAGATATAATTCACATGCTGAAGATTGTTAAGGCCAACGTTGGAGACATCGAGACTATGAAGAAAGAGATTCATGCTTACCTCTCCGAGAGGTCTCGGACCGGGAGGCGTGATCCTTATAATTCCGTATATGCGATATGTTTCCCAACGCTCAGAAGATTTCGTCTTGTCAAGAATCGGGGTTCACGCATACAGCTTAGTAGTGATGGAGAAGCCCTTGTGAGGGTGTGGGATAAGCACGGAGTTCTGAGATTCAAAAAGCTCTTCGCGAAAATCCTGATGCGAGTTGACTTTGATGAGGCTGGCGTAATCAGAACCCTGCAGAAGCTAAAACGCCCGTTGGTACGCCACGGAGTCCTGGTAGATGCTCTCGTACGAAATGGTGTTCGTACTGATACTAAAGACGACAGACTCAAAAGGTGGCTTCGGTATCTACGCTACGTGGATTTTATAAACACGCGGAATGGTAAGATAAAGGTAAATGGATTCCAGATCAAGTCGATCCTACAAGAAGGCGAAAAGGTCTCTTTCCGGTTATTCTTAAAAAGCCTTTTTCGGTCATACGCGGAGATAAAGTCTGAAAACAGGGGGAGCGTGTATGTTAAGATACCTGAACTTGAGGAACAGGTTTGCGGGGAGTTAGCCGGATACGATTTCACAACTTTCGACTTTCGGGAGAAGATAATAAGAGTGAAGTCGATGAGAATACCCGGAAAGAAAATCATCTTTTCCAAACCAGGAGCTCGCGAAGAAGCTGGCATAACGATAGAGGGTAACTACTATTACTATATCTCCATATATGAATAGGGCGATCTAAATGAAAACAAGAGATTACGGATTCGTGGGGGGGCCCTTCCACGAAGATTCCTTCGATTGCGAGATGAGGGGAAGAAAGCAGGAATGGGACAAGATAACTAGGTTGGTGAATAAGGCTCTCACAGAGTCTGGGTCAAGGACCATTCTAATACTCGGGGATTACGGCTACGGAAAGTCATTCACTCTTGAAAAGATGGTCCAGGAATTCCACGCAAATCGATTCGAGAACTCTCGCAAAACCATTGTAGCTTCCATAAGATTGGCTGAGAGTGAACCGGAGGCCAGGATTGGGCTTTCTTTCGTTTCAAAGATATTCTATGAGATTGGGCTTGAGAGGCTCCATGATATTGCCACAAAAACCAACGTCAGGAGACTTCCCGATATAAGCAAAGATATGAAGAGCATTATTGGGGCACTGAAGAAAAAGAGTACTGAGGCTTTTGATTGGCTGACCGCTCAGTCGTTGGAAGCTTCGGACAAGAAGGCACTTGGCATCAAGCGAATTCTTCGGTCAAGCCGTCAGGCGGTAGGGGTCCTTTATGAATTTCAGAAGATGCTAAAGTCGGCAGCCTTTGACAATCTTGTTGTGCTAATAGACGAGTTCGAATATGTAGTGAACGTTTACTCGGAAAAGCAGGTCACCACAATCCTTCACACATTCAAAGAGATCTATGATGAGTTCATACGTGTTAACACTCGCAAGCCTGGGAGCATTGCGAATTTCGTCTTTGTAATTGCCATGACTCCGAGAGGTTGGGATTACTTGACCGAGACCGAGACGAAGCTCAGTCGAAAGACGGGGGGAGGGGGTATAACTCCCTGGATGGAGAGAATTCGACATGAGCAGTTTATGGTTACTCTCAAGCCCCTGGACAAGGGTGCTACGGAGCAAGTGATAAAGGATAGGATAAAGGAGAAGAGAGTCGGATACAAGAAGTTTCCTTACCCGACCTTTCCGTTCATTCATCCCGGCTTCTTTGATGTTGTGTATGCGTCCTCAGAGGGCAATCCCAGATACATTTTTCAGCACTGCGACCTCGTGTTGGAGGAAGCACTCGCCGAAGGGGTAAAGGAAATTGATAAGAAATACGCCCGAAAAGCGCTCCGGAAGTATAACATTGGTCCTTCGGGGGTTTCCTAAGACTACCAGCTCATCTCCCCGGTTCCGATCTTCTTGCTTCGAAGAATTCCTCAATGATTTGCCGGTGGGCTAAGAAGGCGATATTGGAGGGAACTTCGGATTTGGCGAAGTATTCTATCTCCTCGGCGTCGTCTCCCGGTTTCAATTCTCCACCAATTATCTTTGCCCAGTACATAACAAGTACTGCATGAGTACGGGGGTCGTCTTTCCCTGAATAGACGCCGAACAGGCCATCCAGTTCCACATCCACATTCAGTTCTTCTTTGATCTCCCTTATGGCGCACTGCTCCGGTGATTCGTCGTATTCCATGAAGCCGGCTGGCAGGCACCAATCCCCCTTGTAAGGCTCGTACTTCCTCTTCACCAGAAGTATCTTCCCATCCTCCTCTATCACCACCCCGGCGGCTGGGGCCGGATTTTGATAGAAAACATATTTACAGACCGGACATACTTTTCTTTTCTTGTGATCGACGGTCTTTTTCGCCATCTCTGCGCCGCAGTGGGGGCAATACTTGTAGGTCTTTTCTATACTCTTGGTCAAATCTAACTCATCCGTTTGATCTGCTGGCCAATCCACCGACTTTCCCCTCTTATAGATCTTACCACTCTCTTTGATCTTGGTGACCGGACTTCGCGTCCAGGTTCTTCTGACCTTGGGGATTTTCGGCTTGCCAGTGCGGTCGTTCTTTTTCATTGGCTTTCCTGTGCTGTTCTTACCTGACTCCCTATCTCCCCATCTCTCCCGCCTCCGGCGGGATCTCCGACATCTCGCGGAGAGGGGGACAAAGGGAGAGAGGTTAATGTATCTTCAAAACCACAATAGTAAAATCATCATAAGGGGGTCGGCCTTCGCTAAAAGCAATTACCTCCTGTATCACTTTCTGTTTCAGCTCCTCTACGCCCAGAGAGCGATTCTCAACCAGTAAATTCAGCAGCCTTTCCTCCCCGAACTCCTCGTCGTTTGCGTTGAAATTCTCGGTCAAACCGTCGGAATAGAAGAAGAGGGTATCATTTTTCCGCAAAATTACCTCGCCCACCTGGTACTCAGCCTCAGGAAAGGCGCCCAGTATCAGCCCTCCCGTGACCAGAAACTCCACACTTCCGTCTTCATGCACCACCAGCGGATAGTTATGCCCCGCGTTGCAGTAGCGGAACTTCCTCTGTAAGGGGTTGAGCTCTCCATAGAACATGGTGGCGAACTTCTCCGACGTGGTGGAGGATAAGATCAACTCGTTGACGTTCGATATAATCGCCTGGGGCGACAACGCATTTCTGACCTCCGCCCTCAGGGTGGCATGCACCAGCGAGATTAGCAGGGCCGCGGGAATCCCCTTGCCGGAGGCGTCGGCTATGGCCACTCCGATCGAGCCTGAATTCGTTTGAAAAAAATCATAATAGTCGCCGCCCACCTGCCGGGCCGGCTGAATGAAGGCGGAAAACTCAAAGGACTCACTCCTGGGACAACTCTTCGGCAACAGGTCCATCTGAATCTGGCGGGCCAGGCCCAACTCCTCCTCCAACCTCTGTTTCTCCAGGGATTCCTGATAAAGGCGGGCGTTGTCCATGGCCACCACCATCTGATTGGCCAGCACGTCCAGAAGGGTGATGTCCTCGTAAGAGTATCTAAACCGGGTGATCTTCTTGGACAAAGCGATACATCCAACCAGCTTACTTCCGCTGATCAACGGAACCACCAGGAAGATTCCCAGACGATCAAGTCGTCCGAACAGAGGGCTGATATCCTCCACCATCTTGAAGTCGGCAAAAGGCGTGGGGCGAGTTTTCTCCCTCAATGCCAAAAGCAGGGGATCGTCCTTGTCGAATGTATCCAGCTTTTCGGTTGTCGGCTCATCGGAAAACAAGACGTACTCGTGGTTCTTACCATCCTCAGCCTGCCGGGGAACGCAGACGTGCACGTTCTCCACCAGCATCTCCTTCTTCAGCGTATCCACCACCGTCTCCTTGACCGCCTCGAAGTCGAAGATAGTGACCAGCTTTCGGCTGAAGGTCTCCATCATACCCCGGTAATCCGATCTCTCCCGGATGAAGAATCTCTTTATCAGATCGTCTAACTGCCCCATGATGGGCTGAAAAAGGAGTATGGCCAGGATCACGAAGCCCACATCGATGGCTGGGGTCTCCCTTCCGATGAGGTTTTGCAGCAGTCTCCCGAACTGCCTTAAGATCAAGAAATACAACCCCACGAAAAGAGCAGTGGTGAGGAAGTAGACCAAGCTCTGCCTGACGATGAGCCTGACGTCTAAGAAGTGGTGTCGTATGATGGCCCAGGCGATGGAACCGCTGCCAATCACCAATGCCAGGATGGTTAGGAAATTCCTCACGTTTTCGGAGAACTCCAGAGGAGTGAGAACCGGAGCGATGAAGGCCACGGCGTAGAGCCCGACCGAGGATATTATGCCCCATATCAGAAGGCTCCCCTGTTTTTTTAGCGTGGGAACCGTGACCTTTTTGTAGCCTCGATACAAGAACCAGACTGCTAATATCAGAAAGATAAGATTAATCAGAGAGAACGACTGCACGTGGATCTCATACAGTATCCCGAAGAAGACGGCGGCATACTTTATAACCATGGAGATGGGATCCAGGAAGAACTTAGCCACCGAACCCAGCTTGGCCACGTCCAGCGACCTGATGATTTTCTCCGGCTGATAAAAGACCAGGACCAAGATTATGTGAAATACATGAGGAACGAAGATAAGGTACTTGAGCTTGGGACGTCTTTTTAAGTATCGATTTTCCTCCGGAAAGACTAAGGAGAAGAGCAAGAGCAGGGGGAAGAAAAACTCCCATACGTAGAATATATTCTGGGTAAAGGCTGAACTGACAAGGGACTCAGCTTCCCCCGCAGAGCGTATGAAGGTCCCCAGCGAAGCTAAAAGAGGCCCCAGTCCGGCAAAGAAGAGCATGAAGCTGGTGACGCGATTGATCTGGCTTTTGGCGTTCTCCCGGAGGATCACCACGCCTAAGAAAAGCAGTACGGCCCCGCAGGCCAGATAAACTGAAGCTACCAGAACCTGAAAACTCAACTGAACACTCCCACAGTTCCGACAAGGAACACTTGTTCTTTAGTTAGAGATGAAAACCGGTCAAAGGTTGCAGACGAGTTCGCCTGCTCGTATTGCGCTTGCCCTCAAAACTCTGTGACTTCTTCTGATTATACTCCCTGACTCTCCAGCGGTTCAGCGGAAAGGACCTCAAATCAGACCCAGAAACTTTCAGTCGCATCAGCTCGGCACTCCCCGCCCTCTTTTTGTGACCGCGCCTGCCGGATGAATTCGTGGGTTTGATTCAAAAGGCATGATAAACGCTTTCTTCAGGCGACCAGTGCTCCTTCAAGTGAGCAATTTAACGATCCTAACCTTAGTTCCCTTTCCGGGTCCGCACAAGACCTCCACCTGGTCCATGAGGGAGTTCACTATCAACATTCCTCTTCCTACCTCCTTTAAGAGGCTCTCCTGGTCAAATGAGCATTCGACAGAATTAGGATCAAAGCCGGCCCCCTCGTCCTCCACGGTCACCTCCACCTGAGATGGGCTTGCGTCTACGTTTATCTTGACCTTCTTGGTCAAGTCCTTTTTGTTTCCATGCACCACTGCGTTGGTCACTACCTCGCTGACGGAGATGGCGATGTCGACGATCAAGTCCTTTTTTATTTTAAGTTTTTTTAGTCTCCTCTCCACGAACTGATCCACCTTGGGCAGATAGTCCAAGCTGCTGGGAATTTCCATTTGGTTATTCTTCCTGACCGTTTTGACGTTGTGACGAGGTCCGGCAGGGCCTTTGCCTGATCGGTTCATATAAGAGATCTCCGTTGCGAAAAATCCTAACTCCCTGATGTGAACAAAAGAATACGACAGAAGAAAAAAAGGCAGGTTTGCCAACCTACCTTTTCTCTTGCAAATTTCTCCGCAGTCTCCAAGGGCGCTCTCTGTGACCCGGGTAGCGCTGCTGCGTCTTTTAGCTGCTGAAGCTTGCCACGGCTTCATCCACGGAGTCGTGAGCTTCGAAGACGGTAATGAGCTTGGTTATGGTCAGAAGGCTCTGGATCTTATCGGTCACATTTGCCAGCTTAAGCTCACCCCCGTTATTTCTCAAGGTGGTCAAACCTGAAATCAGGATTCCCAGCCCGGTGCTGTTCATCCAATCCACTTTGGCTAAGTCAATTACCACCTTCTTTTTGTTCTGATCGATAAACTCGTGGAGTTTGTCGTGCAGGACGGTTGCGTCCGGCCCTCCCATTATCTTACCCTTGGGTTCCAGCACCATCACGTCTCCTACCTCTCTACTGCTCAGTTTCATGGTCTCTCCTTACTTGTGCAAGCTATTAGAAGTTACGAATAACCTAAGGTGTTGGTTTCAACGAAAAATCGACACGCACGGAGTTGGGTGGGGTCCTTTGCCGGAGAATTATTACCTAAACAGCGCTTTGATCTTTCCCCAGGTGGTCAAGTTGGGGACATCCGAAGCGGAGACGACGAGATTCTCTAGATGCACACCGTCAGAGGCCTTGAATGCGCCAGCGCGAATGCCGTTGACCTTGATGACGATAAGATCTCCCTCCACCCATCCTTCCTTCTTGTGAGGCGTAGCTGGATCGTCTGGGGGAATTGTCAGTTCATATTGACCATCTTTGGTTTGGCAGGAGGCAACCTCATGGTCGTATATGAATGCTTTCACCCAAAGCCCACTTCGCTCGGAGTCGCCGAAGTATTCGACGGTCCCGGTCAGCACGCAATCATCGGCAAACTGCCAGGCCACAGCAGATACAACCAAAAGAAGGACAAAGAAAAACGAGGCTGATAGTCCCTTAAAATTTCGCACCAGCAATATTCTCCGTAACTTCCTTTTGCGCGTGTTGAATTACATCCAACTCGCTATTATATACGCTCCCTCCGCCATTTGTCAAGGAAAAAATGAAGCATGCTGCCAAAAAACCGGTTCTCCGCTTCAAAACTTCCTCACAGCCTGTTATGACCTTATCATCAGAGCTTTGTTGGTAAGATAGAAGGAGAGATGTTCCAACTCCATGGCCATGTTGACCGAACGCAGAACTACGTCGTCCGGGACCTTTATCTGGACCGGGGCGAAATTCAGGATGCTTTTTACCCCGGCAGCAACCACCCGATCGGCAACTTCCTGAACCGACTGGGCCGGCACCGCCAGGATAACCATATCGATTTTGTTTTTCTTCAGTCCTTCTGCCAGATTTTTCACATCGGAGACCGGAATGCCCTTGTGACTTTTGCTGATCTTCCTCAAGTCGTTGTCAAAGAGCACCTTTATGTTGAATCCCTGTTTTTGGAATTCCTTGTACGAAACTAAAGCGGAACCGACGTTTCCCACTCCCACTAAAGCCACGTTCCAACTCCGGTCAAGCCCTAAAATCTTCGCAATCTTTTCCTTAAGCTCCCTGGCCGGGTAACCTAAGCCCCTGGTTCCGAAGCTCCCGAAAGAGGAGAGATCTTTTCTCACCTGTGCCGGGGTCAGCTTTTCCGTTTTCGCCAGGTCCTTGGACGAGACGATCTTGTATCCCTTCTTCTCGAACTCCAGAAGAGAGCGATAATACATGGAAAGGCGTCCCACCGTCGAATCGGATACCTTGTTCATCAGTCCTTATCCTTCCGGCTTCTGCTCCGAAGGACCGTTCTCCGGCGCTGAGTTCAGCTTGTGAACAATTTCACAATTATACGTAACAAAACTGACACAATTTGTCAAGTGAAAAGTACCAGGGTACGCAATTCCATTGTGTCAAGCTAATTGTGTAAATTTGTAGTTGGGCACATCCTGGGGTTGGTTTATGACATAAGCGATTAGACCATATATGATTCTCTCTGCGCTTTTACAGTTGTTGAAGGATCTCATGGGTATGATTCTTCTTCTGAACTCCTCCAGGTATCGCTCTGCGGGGTTGTTGGTTTTGAGCATGGTTGGTATAGGACCGGAGTACTCCAGATATGTCAGGCAGTATTCGAACCCTCGGATAAAGTTTCTCACTGCCTGAGGTTCCCTGCTGGACCATTTGTCACAGAAGCTTTTCAAGTTTTTTCTCACTTGGGTGGCTGTTTCCCCTTCGAACACCCGCAGGGCATCTGCGATGATCCGGCTGCGGTGTCGTTTGTCAGTCAGATGGTGAGCCAAGTCCATGGCCTTGTGCCAGGTGCACAGCTGGTGAGGCACCCGGGGATACAAAGCCCGGTGAGCTTTCACCAAACCCGAGG
>CBDUQU010000075.1:0-14353 GCA_965369445.1 uncultured bacterium
AAGAAAAGGTCCTCCATTTTGACGGCACCGAAAGATTGGTAAAGCGCCCCTATATGATAGAAGACCTCTGCATTGGCTGCGGAATCTGCGAGACCAAATGCCCGGTGGCAGGTAAATCCGCCATAATCATCACCCCACAAAATGAACAGCGGTGGATGGATTAACTTTTGTTTTCGACCTCATGCACGTGTTAGAAACATAAAAAAACCATGGGTTCTATCACACGAGTAGATATAGTTTTGATTGTTTAGAATATGCTCTCTATAATCAACCTCATAAACTTAAGTTAATCTATCATCTGTACTTTAAACAATGAGACTCTCAATACTGTTTTGGTAGTTATTTGAAATAGAATTAAACGTATATCAATGCATAGCATGGACCTTCTCTTTTAGGCGGCTCACCAAGGCCCGTGTCACCTTAATATCTCCTGGAGTAGCCATTCGGCGATATAATCGATTCGAATCTTCTGCGAGGTCAAGAGCCGACAGGAGATGTTTTGTTTTCTTCTTTTTAGACTTATGCATTTCTGAATACAATTCGTTAATCTCAGCCAGCCCCCATTCTGCATGTGCTATTTCGTCGACTTTGTTAATTTCCTTCGCTAAATGTAAGCTTTCTTTATATAATTCTTCTGCTTTACTAAAGCTATTGTGAGCACTATCGATCCGTTTTTCTCTCTTATGATAAAGACCGATTTCCTTTTCAGCATTAGCGAGATTTCCCAATGCTTTGGCGATGCCTCGAAGATAAGCCTTCTTCGGAAGAAGATTTTTGTTTTTCTCAAATAACTTTTGTCCTTGCCAGCTTGCATCAATTGATTTATTATATAGGTAAAGAGCCTTTTGAATAAGCTTACGATTGTATTCCGTGCGACCATCTCCTTCACTTTTTCGTCCCCAGAGCCAGTAGAGTCTTCCGAAATCCATTTTGAGGTCGGCAATGGCGACCTGTTCTTCTATATCTATGAGACTAAGTTCTTCTCTTAGATTTAGACTTTCTGAATACAGTCTTTCAGATTCTTCGAAATAATGATGCCAATTAAGTCCTGATTCCAACCACTCGTACTCGCCCTTTAACAGTGCCGATTTTCCAAGATGACGAATGGCCAGAGCAATTCCCCTTTTATCTTTTAATTTCTGGTATATTTGCAATCCATCCTTTACATATTCCTCCGCCTTATCGAGGTTTTCAAATCGCAAAAAAGTAAACCCTAAGTCTTTAACAAAAACCTCGGCGGCCAATGGATCATTGTTGCTTTCACGGCAGGCACGTAGAATGCTTTTGTTTGCTTCAACGCGCTCACGCCAGTACCCAGATATCCACATAAAGTGATTTACAGAATCACGGAAATCCACAAGTAATTGCCATTCACTCAATTTCTCCGATAGCTTCATAGCTGCGATGATGTTTTTAATTTCGCGCCCCATGGTCTCAGGGTTAGATTTATAATACTGCTTTGAGAATTTCAAATAAAAATTGATGAATCTTTTACCAGCGGAAGAAGCAAAGTCTGGCACTTTCTTAATTTGGGCTTCACTCATTTTCTGCGTTAAGGGATGTAGCTTATAGACAATACGGGCGTAATCGTGGCGTTGAATTTCAAGCAGAGACATATCATAAAGTCCTTTGATCGAGATTTTCAACTCTTCATCGTTCACATCTGTTGTCATTCTAATTGCTTCAAGCGGAGCATGTTCTATAAAGAAAATCATTGACATTAGAATCTGTTTTTGCGCTTCATTAAGAATTTCACTCCAGCTTTCTTCAAAAAGATAGCCGTAGATGTCGTCGCTTCTTTCCAGTGGTATCAGTGGTTCACCAAAGCTCCTTTGAATTTCTTCAAATGGAAGATACGGAACCTGTCCTATCACCACCTCGATCAGTTTCGGAATACCATAGGTTAGTTTATAAATTGTTACATATTTATTCCTTAAGCTTTTCTTTAAGTCTCGAGAAAAAGACAGGTCTTTCGCTTTACTATCCATCAACTCTTTAGCAGCTTTAAAATTAAGTTTATCGATTACGTGAATACGTGGTTGTAATATGTCCATGGCCTTTGAAATCTCTCTGGTAGTGATGACTACACGAACCAAATTATTTGCGGAGGAGGTATCATCCTCAGCCGATGCTTTCAGTGGCAAGCGGTTGATAAACTTGCAAATTGCTGATTCTTCGGTTTCGTGAGATGCTTCACTGTCTTGTATTATACTTTCGAAATTGTCGAGAACGATTAAAGTACTACATTGAGACACTAGCTGAATCACTGCATGGATCTTATTCTGTAAATCTATTTCTTTCATTAATCCAGACTCTGGATCATAGGTGTGAACAATAGTTTCGATGACCTCATTTAAACCAACCGACTGGTTTTCTTGATATTTTCTCACGTCAATCCACACGATCATCTCAAATAAATCCCTGCGCATGCATTCGTAGGCAAGCTTGATGGCAAGGGTACTCTTACCTACGCCTCCGAAACCTTTAAGAATAACGGTTTGATTTGCCTCTTTTAATTCTTCAAGTAGTGATTTCAGAATTTCTTCACGTCCGAAGAAATAAGAGGGCTCTCTTTCTAAGTTACTACGAACTCTCAGAGCATGCTCTGGTGTGAATGGCGACCGCTTAGGTTCCGGCACAGGTATTTGTTTATTCTTACGTCGTTCCATACCTACTTGAGTTGCTTTTTTTAGTTTCTCCCAACTCCCATCTTCGAATAGGTTGACCCATTGAAAATCACTCAGGCTTTCTGGAACCTCGCAATCTTCCAATCGTACCGGGATCAGATAAATATCGTTGTCCAACTTTTCTTTCCAAATTTCCAAGGCATCTCTAATTTCCTTTTGAATGTAGCCCCTTCTATTGACCGAATTTGCCGACAGACATGCGAGAAAGAAATCAGATCTCTTGATGGCTTTCTTGATGGCGTTTCGCCAATTCTCTCCCGGTAGAATATCTATGTCCATCCAAGGATTAAATCCTTCTTTGGATAATTTTTGGTAAAGTATTTTTACTTTATCTTGATCAGTTCTTGCATAGCTCAAGAAAATTTTAGCCTTTGATTTCATTTGAAGTTGTTTCCTCTGTCTTTATAAGAGGCTAGAGTTAAAAAGATCAAAAATTTTACTCAAATGTCTGCCTCCAGTAATTTCTTTTAACGTTCTTTCCAAAAGGAGAATTAGATTCACTCGGTTTTTTAAAAAAAGAATAATGTATTACTTCTAACTGAAATTTTTAAATCAACACTATTATCAGTTTTTTGAATTCTCAATTCAACTTAACCCCTTTTCCCTTCTGGAGCCAGGACTCCAAAACCTCTAAGGTGCCAAGTGGCACTTTCTCATGCCAGGTCTTGTTGCCAGAGTAAACATTATGTCTGATCTCTGTTCCACTAACACTTCTTTCCCCTTCTAATGCTATAACCTCGAATCCATGATTTTGAAACATATTTCGTTTTTCTTCGTCCCAAGGATCTAAAATTACCATTAATTGTACGAGATCATCCATTGGGATATAGTACTCCCAGAATTCAGGCTTATTGATTGGAAACGGAACGATCATTACGTCAAAAAAGCGCTCTCGGAGCATATTGTCAGCAAGTATTGTGTTTTGAATCATTTGCATGCGCAGATAATAAGAAAACGGATTTGCATCTGGAAGATGTCGATGGGAATCTGATGTAACCTCAGTTGTAAAGCCTGGATCTGGATTGGTAATCCCTATGATCAATTTATTAGCAAATTCTAAAGCTTTTTTCAAATATTTGAAATGTCCATTATGAAATGGTTGAAATCGGCCATGGATCATTCCTGTCTCTATCATTTTGTACCCCTTAGTATAAATTTGGTGGAAGTTTTAATCCATCCTTTCCCCTACATGAACATGCCAATGCAAATGTTTTGTTTCTTGGCAGCTGCCAAAATTTGTTGTTAATCTACATCCCCCATATTCTTGCGTTACTGATTGGACAACTTTTTTCAATATTAACATCATTTCCGATAACATCTCATCGCCTCTATTAAGTAGAGTGAGAAAAGATTCCTCATGATACTTTGTAATAATAACAATATATACTGGCCATACAGGATCTGTATGGTGATAAGCAAGTACATTTTCAGTCTCGATCATTTTATTGATTGGAATTCGTCCTTTCAATATTTGATCTCAGTGAAAATCATGTGGCATGTTTGTTTTCCTTGTTTTGAGGAATTTGTTAGATTTCAAAATTTCATCTTTTCTTGTGTAATAATTTAGCTAATTTAGTAATCACAAGATTGTTCAGATGATTGATTAGGAATATTTTCCAAACCTCTGGCAAGTAATGCAAACTTCTTTCATTTTTTATTAATAAATTAGTGCATCTCAGTTAATTAGCAAAACATTGAAACAACAAGGAGCCTGCATTATATTAACAAAACAGTCATGCAAATATTGTAATATAGATTATAGATATTGTCAACAATTAAATTCAGAACAAACAACCCCACAATTTACTTAACACTCCCCTTGTCTGTTTACTTGACATCCCTTCGAATCGTCTTTAGATTGTAGACGCGGCAGAGACATCAAACCGATAAGAATAGGAATCTCTCATGTTTGCCCAGGTAGCGCTACCTCTTCCATCGTCGGAGCCGTTCACATACCGGATCCCGTCACATCTTGAGGGAAAAATGGATTTGGGATTCAGGGTGCTTGTGCCTCTGAGAAATAAGATTGTGACCGGCTTCGTGGTGGGGTTGAGCGCGACATCCAGCGTTTCGAACGTCAAAGAGATCAAAGACCTTCTGGATCCCTATCCTCTTTTCTCAGGAGAAATGCTCGAGCTTACCAAATGGGTCTCTGACTACTATCTGTGCTCCTGGGGTGAAGCTTTGAGAGCGGCTCTTCCGTCGGAGCTTATGCTGAAAAGCGAAATGTACGTAAGAAGAAAGGTCGAGGGTGCAAGGTTAAAGGTGACAGGAAAGTCAGCAACACGAGTGTCGCCGAGGCAGCAGGGAATCCTGGAGGTTCTAACAGACGGCGAAGAAAGGAAGCTCTCCTGGCTTGCCAGAACCCTCAAGGCGAAGGGTCTTTATGCCGACCTGTATGATCTCAGCAGAAAGGGAGAGATCGAAATCGACGAACGTTTGAGCAAACCAGGCGTGAGAATTCAGCATGAGAGAGTGATGAGATTGAAGAATTTCGATAATAGTCCCGAAAGTCTGGAGCTTCTGCAGACGGCAATTTCCGCGTTTAAGAAGAAAACTCCTGCGCAATCAAAATGCCTGGAACTGCTCCTGGAGAACGAAGGTCAGCTTTCGCATAGGGAATTGACCGCCGAGCATAGGATAAGCGCTTCGTCTCTTAAGGGATTGGAGAAAAGGGGACTGATTGAATTCTCCGAGGTTGAAAGAATCAGGGAAAGCGATTGGGGACTGGATGTGCCGGAAACACAGCCTTCGTCTCTGACCGAAGACCAACAGGAGATACAACAGAAGATAAAGACGGCGATGGACCAGGGCGGTTACTTTCCTTTTTTGATTCACGGAGTCACAGGCAGCGGGAAAACCCAGGTTTATATTGAAGCTATCAGAGAAGTTTTGAAAAGAGGAAAACAGGCTTTGATCTTAGTGCCGGAGATATCTTTAACCCCCCAGATCATATCCAGGTTCAAGGCCAACTTTGAAAAGAAGGTGGGCTGCCTGCATTCAGGCATGTCGGCAGGGGAGAGGTTTGACACCTGGAGGAGAGTGGGAAACGGCGATCTTCCCGTCGTGGTGGGAGCCAGATCGGCCGTCTTTTCGCCTCTCGAGAATCTGGGATTGATCGTCGTGGATGAGGAACACGTCTCCTCCTACAAGCAGGATGATCCCGCGCCAAGATATAATGCCAGAGACGTGGCGGTGATGAGAGCCAAGTTGAACAAAACCGTGGTCATCATGGGCTCCGCCACGCCCAGCCTGGAGTCCTATTTCAATGCCCAGCAAGGCAAATATACTTTGTGCCAGTTGAAGCAACGAGTGAAGGATCAGAAGCTTCCCCGCGTAGACATCATCGACCTTGCCCAGGAGAGGAAGAAAGGGAACTTTACTTTTCTCTCGTCGGACCTTTCGTCTCTGCTGAAGGACAGGATGGACAGAAAGGAACAGGCCCTACTCTTTTTGAATCGCCGCGGCTTCTCCTCGTTCGTCAAATGCCAGGACTGCGGGCATATCGAAAAATGCCCGCGCTGTGATATAACTCTCACCTTTCACCGGACCGACTTCTCGTTGAGATGCCACTACTGCGGCCATCAAAAAAAAGCACCGGATCTTTGCCCTAATTGCCAGGGTCACAGATTCATGTATAAGGGTGCAGGAACTCAGAAGATCGAGGAGGAAGTCAAAAAGAGTTTCCCGGACGTCCTGATGGAGAGAATGGACTTGGATACCACAACCAGGAAGGGTGCGCACAGACGTCTGTTGAGTGATTTTGGCAGGAAGAAGTTTGGGGTCCTCTTGGGAACTCAGATGATCACCAGAGGATTGGACTTTCCCGACGTGACGCTGGTGGGAGTGATCTCCGCCGACCTGGGTCTGGACCTTCCGGATTTCCGCTCGAAGGAGAGAACCTTTCAACTGCTTGCCCAGGTGGCGGGCAGGGCCGGCAGGGGAGAGCGGGAGGGGAAGGTGATCGTTCAGACCTATTATCCCCGGGAGTGGAGCATCAAGCTTGCCGCCTCACACGATTTCGAAGGGTTCTACCGGAGAGAATTGGAGCAGCGGAGGGACTTGGGCTATCCCCCGTTTAACCACCTGATCCTGATGGTCTTTTCCGGCAGGAACTTGAAGCAGGTCACCGCGCGTGCCCTGAGTTTTTCTTCCCTTTTGAAAAGAAAGGCCGGGAAGGGAAGACAGGGGAGGCTGGAAATCTTAGGCCCTGCCCCGGCGCCGATCTCCAGGGTGAAGAATCAACACCGGTGGCAACTGCTGATAAAGACGAAAAAGGTCTCCGGAGTCGGCGGTTTGATAAAAGAGCTTTTGCGGGATAAGAAAAGTGCAAAAAAGAAGGAAGCAGTTCGTATAAGCGTTAATGTAGACCCCATGGATATGCTTTGAGTCGTCAGGTGTCGCGAGAAGAATCCGAACTTTCAACTGCGGAAACCAATTCGGGGAAACTCTTCTAAAGGTGAGGTTAGATGATAACGGTAGAGGACGTCAAAAAGAACGAACAGGTGAAGATTCTGATAAAGAAGTCAGACGAGATCCTGGGGGTTATCGGTTATACGGAGCATGGTGAGAGGCACGCCAGCTTGGCTGCGAACATCGCTTATAACATTCTGGATAGGTTGAAATATCCGGAGGAGCGGGCGCATCTGACCGCCATCGCCGCCTATCTGCACGATATCGGAAACGTGATCAACCGGGAGTATCATGCCCAGACCGGGGCCATCTTAGCCCGATCCATCCTTTCTGAGATGAAGATGCCGCCGGAAGATATCATGGACGTAATTGCTGCCATCGGAAACCATGACGAAAAAGACGGTCAACCGGTCTCCGACATAAGCGCGGCGGTGGTCTTAGCAGACAAGTCTGACGTACACAGCTCCCGCGTGCGCACCTTGGACGAGATCAAGCTGGACATTCACGATCGGGTGAACTACGCGGCGAAAAGCTCGTTCCTGAGGGTGGATGAGGAGAAGAAGATCGTCACGCTGGAGATCAAAATCGATACCTCCGTCTCCCAGGTGATGGAGTATTTCGAGATATTCCTGTCGCGAATGCTGGTGTGTCGGAGAGCGGCCGAATTCCTGGGATTGGAATTCCATTTGGAGATCAACGGCCAAAGGCTTCTGTAGATCGATACGGCGGCCGGTTCAAGCATCGGATGCGACATTGACGAGAAATTGGTTTGATCCAGACTTTCCTGAAAGTGTGAGAACCAACCATTGAGGGCCGGATGAAGAAGAAACTTACCTACAAGAGCTCCGGGGTAGACATCTCCGCCGGGGATCGGGCAACGGAGAGAATCAAGGACCTGGCGAAGTCGACCTTCACTCCTGGTGTCCTGAAAGGCATCGGGAGCTTTGGGGGGTTCTTTTCCCTGAAAAAGAACGAATATAAATCTCCGGTTTTAGTCTCCAGCGTCGATTCGGTGGGGACCAAATTGAAGGTCGCTTTCATGACAGGAAAGCACGACACGGTGGGAGAGGATCTGGTCAATCACTGTGTAAACGACATACTGGTGCACGGCGCAAGACCCTTGTTCTTCCTTGATTATATTGGCACCGGAAAGCTTCTCCCCGACGTGGTGGAACAGATCGTCAAGGGCCTGTCCAGAGCGTGCAAGAAAGTCGGCTGTGCCCTCGTTGGCGGCGAGACTGCGGAGCTGCCGGAGTTCTACAGGAAAGGTGAATACGATCTGGCGGGATGCATTGTCGGAGTGGTGGAGAAAAGGAAGATCATCGATGGCTCAGGCATCCGCCCGGGCGATCAGATAATTGGGCTGAAATCAAACGGGCTTCATACCAATGGCTATTCGCTGGCCCGGAAAGTCCTCTTCCAGAGGGCACGATTGGGCGTCAACCACCAGGTGAAGGAATTGAGGACCACAGTAGGAAAGGAGCTTCTGAAAGTCCACCGATGTTACGCGCCTTCGATATTCCCGGTTTTGAAGAAATCCAGGATCAAGGGGCTTGCCCATATCACCGGTGGAGGGATCAGAGGGAATCTGAAACGCATTCTTCCCAAGAACTGCGATGCCAGAGTTGCGGCCGATTCCTGGAGAATCCCGCCGATATTTGGTCTCCTCCAGAGACTGGGCAACATAGACGATCGGGAGATGTTCAAGGCGTTCAATATGGGAATAGGGATGATCCTGGTGGTATCAAAGAAGGAGACGGATCGAATACTTAAGCAGCTTTCCTCACTGAAGGAGACCGCTTACCCGATCGGGGAAATAGCTCCTGGAACCGGCAAAGTGACATTACTGGGGCTCTGAAGATGCTACTTGTGAAACCCATTTTGGAGTGTCTGCCTTATGGTCATCAACATTTTAGTTTTACATGCTTAACCCCCTGTGGTCCCCCTTGTCAGGGGGACGGGGGCGGTTCCCTCCCTGACAAGGGAGGGTCAGGGTGGGTTATTATGGGTGAATGCAGGTCTGACGGACTACTGTTCATTGACCCACCGTTTGGGCATAGATTAACAACATGATTGTATGGTGTGATGTGGTATTGTCAACATAATTAGCTGATGACCATGAGGCAGACCGACGTGTTTGAACCAGCACCTAACTTAAGTTAGGTGCTGGCTTTTTCTTGGCCCCACCAAGACCCGACGTATTTCTGTCTCTATTTGTATCAAACTTGACAAGAGGAGTATTGCGTTTATATTAAAAAGGTCTGAACCCGGCAGTTAGAGGAGAACGATAATGGACAGAAAGCAGCAGCTCCTGGAAATGGTGAAGAAAGCCATTCGGGTGGAGCATGATGGCTATCAATTCTATCGCTTGGCAGAAGAGAAAACCGAAGATGCCAAAGGGAAGGAGGTCTTTGCCTCGTTGGCCAGAGACGAGACTAACCACATGCAGATACTAAAAGGTCTGTACCAGAGCGTAAAAGAGGAGGGGAAATTCAAGTTTGACGAGGTGAAGGAGATTAAGCAGATTCTCGAGAACACCTCAGAAAGCCCCATCTTTTCCAAGGAGCTCAAAGGGAGGTTGGATAAGAGTCATTTCGAGATGGCCGCGCTGTCCGTGGGAATTCTCCTGGAGAAGAACTCCATAGATTTTTACAAGAAGTCAGCTCAGGAGATTGATGAACAAAACGTGAAGATGCTTTTTGCCTATCTAGCCGACTGGGAGGGAGAGCATCTCAGGGCTTTGGTGAACCAGCAGAGATTTCTACAGGAGGACTACTGGACTGAAGCGCGATTTTATCCTTTTTAGTGATTGATCCCTCTAGCTTGTGGTAAGTTTCTTTAGAGATTTCGAGAAACTCAAAAAGAAAAGATAAAAATTGCAATTAAAAATTCAAAATTGACCAAGGGTTTCGGGCGAAAAAACTAAGCCCGGATTCTCTATTCTTGACTTCCTGAGTCGAACAGTCTGAATGAAAAGACAACGTAGACTCATCTGTAGGTCCCGATAAAGAGGGAGTGGTTTATCATGCCGGCCAATCTACCGCCCCAGTATTACGAAACTGAGAAAAGATATCGAGCGGCCAAGGATCCGCAGGAGAAGCTGAAGATTCTGCACGAGCTGTTTGCCATAATGCCCAAGCATAAGGGCACCGACAAAATGCAGGCGGACATGAAGTCCAAGATCTCCAGGCTCAAGAAAGAAATCCAGCAGAAGAAGAAAGCCGGCAGAAGGGGTGATCAGTTCTATGTAGAAAAGGAGGGCGCGGCTCAGGTGGTGCTTACCGGTCCTGCCAATGCCGGAAAATCTCAAATCTTAGCTTCGCTCACCAACGCCACCCCTGAGGTTGCGGCCTATCCATACAGCACTGTCAAACCTCTCTGCGGAATGATGCCGTTTGAGAATATCCAGATTCAACTGGTCGACACGCCGCCCGTCGCTGCTGAACACATGGAGCCCTGGCTGGCGGGAATCGTCCGCAACTGCGACTTGGTATTGCTGGTGGTGGATCTGGGGTCAGAAACAATGGCCGACGAGATCGAAGCGGTGCTTAAGAAACTGGAAGGATATAAGATAATCCTAAAACGCAACGAAGGGGAGATCGATCCCGCGGATGGTATCGCCCACAAGAAAACCGTCATTCTGGGCAATAAGAGTGATCTGCCGCTTTTCGAGACAAATTTGAGTATTCTGAAGGAGAAGTACGGAGACAAGCTCCCTATCTTTCACATATCCGCCGAAGAGAAGGCCAACCTAAAAGAACTCAAACGATATATATTCGACACGCTGCAGATCCTGAGAGTCTACACAAAGACCCGCGGCAAAAAAGCGGATTACGAGGATCCGGTGATTATGAAAGTGGGCAGTACGCTTCTGGATGCGGCCAGAGAAATTCATAAAGATTTTGCCAGGGGCTTGAAATTCGCCCGTGTCTGGGGCGATGGAGTCTTCGACGGTCAGATGGTGCAAAAGGATTTCATCCTGAAGGATGGGCACGTGGTAGAATTTCATCTCTGAGATTCCCCCCGTTGCCCACACGTCAATCAACATCTTATATTTCCTCTCTCTGTTAGCTTTGCCAACATCAGACTTCTCCAAAAACCTGTTGACATTTAACGCCGTCCTGGTATTATTCTTCTGTGACAAGAGGAATAGCTACAACCGCCTAAAAGGGAGCAAAATGCAAAAGAGAATCTTACCCTTTCTTCTTATTTTAATTCTCCTTTCCGTCAATCAATGCAGCAAAACGCCCAGTCCCCGGGTGGTGGTCATGGACTTCATCGAGGCGGTGAACAAAGCGGATACCGCATCACTGGAAATGTACCTGGATCTGGACAGATTCACCCAGGAGAAACTGAAGGAACTCCCCGACAGCATCAGAGCTGAGGTCTTCTCCGGAGTCAAGGAACAGCTCCGGGAAAACTTCCTGGGAAGCGGCGGCACACGATTGAGATGGCAGAACAAGATGATCGTGGTGAACAAGGAGGAGATTAAAGGTGACCACGCTCTGGTAGAAGTGACCTTTGTGGATCAAAAGACTGGCATAACCGAGTACACCAAGGCAAGGCTCTATAAGAAAGAAGATAGATGGTGGATATATTATTTGAAGGACTAGAAGGGAAAGTCTCCACCTCTTCGAATGATCGCTTTTTTAGTTTCGTCCACTTGAATATCCTGTTGGGAACGAGGTAGAAGACGACAGTGTCTGACCTCTCCCCCTTCTTTTCTCCCTCTCCATAGAATGGAGAGGGGGATTAGGGGGTGAGGTCTTTGACCGAGATGATTGTTTAACCCTGTAACCCATTTAACGAAGGAGAGTCGCAATGCTTAAACTTAAAGCTGTCGCTTTTGGTTTCTTTGTATTGGGATGGATGACCATGAACGCAGTATCATCTGCCTTTGCGGTGACCGGAGACATCGAGAAATCCTTCCCGTCACCCGGCTCCTGTCCCACCGGCTTGACATTCGACGGGAAACACCTGTGGAACTGTGATCGCAAGACGGATATGATCTACAAGATCGATCCCAAGGATGGGAATGTGATAGACTCGCTCACGTCTCCGGGATACCGGCCACGGGGTTTGACCTGGGATGGCAAGTACCTGTGGAACGTGGATGCGTCGGAGGAAGAGTATTTCATCTATCAAATCGATCCGAAAAGCGGTCTGGTGGTTAAGACACTGTGGGCCCCCTGCGATCGGCCCGAAGGATTGGCCTGGGACGGAGAATATCTGTGGATTGCAGATGATGGAGATAACAAGATCCACCAAATTAGCACCGAGGATGGAACCACCATCAACACCATCCCTTCGCCGGCTCGCTATCCTTGCGGATTGGCATACGACGGGAAGTATCTTTGGGTCACCGACCGGATAAACGATATGATATATATGGTCACCCCGGATAAGGGAGAGGTGATTCTCTTCTTTGACGCACCCGACGCATATGCTCGCGGTCTTGCCTGGGATGGAAAGAACTTGTGGAATGTGGATTATCAAACGGATCAGATCTATAAGATAAAGATACACGACAAGGAGACATACTCTCGAACTGAAGAGAAGGAGCAATTCTTAGAGTACACTAACCAGGTCAGAAACTACGGCCCCGGGGTGGTGAAAGATGTCGACATTTACCTTGCGGTGCCGGAGAATCTCCCCAATCAGGAACTGCTGTCAGAGATTGAGTATTTCCCGCAACCGACAGATTTCCTGACGGACAAGTGGGGGCAGAAGGTAGCACATTACAACTTCCAGGACATTGAGAGCGGCGCGTTCGTCTCAGTGGGGATGAAAGTCAAAGTGAAGCTTTACCAGGTTAGATATTTCATCTTCCCCGAGAAAGTAGGTAGCCTGCAAGATATTCCGAAGTCAATCAACAAAGAGTACCTGGCGGATGATACCAAGTATTCCGGGAGTGACCCCTTCATTCAGCAGAGTGTCAAACAGGCGGTGGGGGATGAGACCAATCCCTACTGGATCGCCAGGAAGATATTCAATTACGTGATCGAGCGCATAGAGTATGAGCTGGTGGGCGGCTGGAATATTGCGCCCACCGTCTTGAAAAGAGGAACCGGTTCCTGCTCTGAGTACAGCTTTGTGTATATTTCCATGTGCCGGGCGGCAGGTTTGCCTGCCAGATACGTCGGCTCTGTGGTGATAAGGGGCGATGATGCCTCGGACGATGAGGTGTTCCACCGCTGGGTGGAGGTCTATCTTCCCAATTACGGATGGATACCCGTCGATCCTTCTGGCGGAGATTACGAAGAGCCAGCCAAGCAGGCAAACGCAATCGGCAATCTGCGAAACCGTTTTCTCATCACCACCACCGGCGGAGGCGGCTCTGAGTATTTGGAGTGGGGATATAATTCCAACGAAAAATGGACCTCCCTGGGCAAGTGCAAGGTTTACTCAGAGCACATCGGTGAGTGGTCGCCGTTGAAATAGGTCAACGGATTTAACAGATTAAACGGATGAAGGTCGTAGGTCGAGCTGGCCCCGTACGGGGGACTGCCCGACAACACGAAGCTAAGTTATGTTTTGGAATATCCTTCTTGTCATAATCGGACTTGCTATTCTGGTTTTGGGGATTCTGAATGTTTTGCTGAAAGCAAAACAGGAACAATATCCCAACCGTAAGAGGGACCTCATTATTACGTTGTTTCTTACGGGATTGGTGTGGCTCTATCCAATAATCCAGGTCGTCAAGCCAAGCAAGACAGATGAAATCCTGGAGGAGGTTCGCGAGCTCAGAAGAGAAATTGGAGAACCTACACGCTATGAGGATGGTATACCTCAAAGTGAAAACTTGAACTTAAGGAAACTCTTCGAGGTAGGAAAAACACATCTAAATAACTATGAATATGATGAGGCGATTAAAGCTTTTAGAGCTGGTCTGGCGTTGCATGACATGCAGCCATCGGAGGCGGCCGCCCTCTTAATTCACATCGGAATTGCTCAGCATAAGCAAAGCAAATGGGATGAGGCCGAAGGGGCTTACAAAGAAGCTCTGGATTGGGCGGAAAAGGGGAAAGATGAATGGGGCCAAGCCGCTGCATTAGGAAATCTGGGCTGGGTTTATGAGTGCAAAGGCGAATGGGACAAGGCGATTGAGTTTAATGAGAAGAGTCTGAGGATAGACGAGAAGATCGGAGATGAGGATGGGATGGCCCGGACTTTTAATAATCTGGGCATGGTCTATCACGACAAAGGGGAATGGGATAAGGCGATGGAGTTTTATGAGAAGGCTTTGAAAGGAT
>CBDUQU010000076.1:0-14174 GCA_965369445.1 uncultured bacterium
AAGGCTCTGACGCATTTGAACCAAACTTTGAAGATTCATCAAGAGATGGGTTCTAAGAGAGGTGAGGCAAACACTCTGGCCAACATTGGTCTGATCTATTGGGCTCAAGGTGATCTGGATTTGGCTTTGAAGCGCCTCAAAGAATCCCTTGTGATATTTGAGGAGATGGGAATGCCGGAGCAGGTGGGCAAGACCAAGGAGAGTATTGAGCTGATTTCAGAGTTGAAAGCGGAGTTAGGAGAGCAGTGACCTCACCCCTTAGCCCCTGCTCCCTTTATGGGAGAGGGTGATAGAATAGATAACAGCACGAATGCGGATTTCACTCTCCCTTTTGTTCCCTCCCACTTGTGGTGAGCTTGTCGAACCATCAAGGGAGGGAAGAACCTATTGCCTATCCCTGAGGGGAGAGGTTGAATAGAGGGTTGTACGGCAACTTTAAGTCGGGCTGTCGCTGGACCGTTCCACGTGAAATGCTATGGAAGATCTGATCATCAAATTTGGATACCCGGCATTGTTCTTAGGCTCGTTCCTGGAGGGTGAATCGGTTCTGATTGCTTCGGGGTTTTTGGCCAGGGGAGGGTATCTCAATCTCAAGTTGGTGATGCTGGTTGCGCTCTCAGCCACGTATATCGCGGACGTGTCGCTTTATCTCCTTGGAAGAAGCAAGGGTGAAAGGGTAATCGCCAAGTTCCCCATAGCAAAAACCTATTATCCCAAGGTCAAGACCCTGTTCGATAAGTACGGAATTTGGGCCATCTTCATCACCCGATACCTGTATGGCTTGAGGCTTGCCTCGGCCGCCACCTTCGGACTGATGAAGATGAGGAGAAGAAATTACCTACCCCTTGACTTGCTTTCCTGCATGATCTGGGCGGTTCTCGTGGGTGGTTTGGGGTATACCTTCGGCGCAAGCTTAGAAGCTTTGATCGGACAGGTAAAGCATTATGAGAAGATAGTTGTTGCCTTCATCATCCTTGTCGGTCTGAGTGTTTGGCTGTTTCGAAGAGCGCAGAGCAGAAGAGAGTGCAAAAAGAATAATGAATTGAGAACGAACATTGAAGATTAGGAGGCTCAGGAATAAACGACGGTAGTTCGGGCTGTCGCAAGACTGCCCTAGACGAAGGCTTGTCATGCTGAGCAAAGCGAAGCATCTCGACTTTTGAGATTCTTCCCCCGCCAAAGGCGGGGTTAGAATGACATATACTTTTGTTGCGGGGTACACCCGCCGCGCAACTAATCGGATCAACGCTTGAGCGTTTCAGAGGGTTCGAAATTTAGGAAACTCAGACAGCGTAGGGATCGTATGGACAATTGAACTGAGCGCTTGAGTCTCTAAACTCGAGGAATAGTATGAGAGTAAAACCAAGGACTTTCTGTTTCGTCTTTACCCTTATCTTCGTTTTCCTCGCAATCTCCAGTCTGCTGAATTTCACATTTGCTTCGGAAGAATACACCCGGACGGCGCAGGCTAATACCTCCGGAGAGATGAAGGAGTTTCGTCTGATCACCCCCACCAATCTGGGGGGATCCGTAACCTTGCAGGTTGGGGATGAGGATGCCTGCAGCGTGGAGTTCGAATGCTGGGCCAGAGCCGGGAATCGCAGGATGGCGAAGGAGTTCACCGAGCTGGTGGAGATGTATCTGGAGGCGGAGGATGGGGTGGTCACCCTGAAGCTGATCACACCCCGCAACGCGCCCTGGGAAGGGACGAATTATGCAATAAAAGCAAACCTGGAAATATATGTCCCTCCTGATATCGTTGTAGAGACCAAGACCAGATATTTCCGCATGGATATCTCCGGCCCCCTCACAAAGGTGGACGTCAGAAACAGTTACGGAGAAGTCCGGGTCGCAGACGTCTCCGAGGAGACCAGCATCGACGGGAACTACATCAGGGTCGAAGTGGAGAACATAGAGGGGGGGCTGGATATCGAGACCAGCTACAATTCAATACGGGTCAGGGACGTGGATACGAAAGATGGCAAGGCTTTTCTCAAAACCACTTACGGGAAAATCGAGGTGGAAGAGCTTGTCGGACAATTGGAAGCGCGCACCGTGTACAACCCCATTCACTGCTCCAATATAACCCTCCTAGGTGGAACAAACGAGATCACAACGGTCTATTCAAAGATCGAGCTGGAGCTTGAGGAGATAGAAGACTGCAGGCTAACCGTTAGCAACAGCTACGGCGCCATCAATGTGACTGTTCCTGAAGATCTGTCCGCCCGACTGACACTGAGCGTGGGGCGAGGAGGAACCATAAATACCGATCGGATTCTGATCAGACCGCTGGTGTTAAACAAAACCAGGCTGGAGGGCATCTGCGGGGATGGAGATTCTGAGATTGAGCTGGACATGAACGGCATAGGAAAAATCCTCCTAAGGGGAAGATAATCCCAATAAATTCCGCGGCGTATATTCCATCTTCTAATGTCATGCAGAGAAAGAAAAGGCGACCGGATGCCCTCTGATAACTCACACCTGCCAAGAGCCCTGACTGTCAAAGACAGCGAACATCCGTGGGATGGCAACTCGGGCCGGCAACCTGACCCGCCTGCTCGTGGACTCTACCGGAGAGGCTGATAATAACATAAGGTTCTACTCCAAAAGAGTTGCTAAGGATTAGGCTGGTGTGAAGCATTTATGCCAGTATGCGATTGTCTATGATTATGTTCCGAAGAAATCCAAAAGACTCTTTGAACTCACCCCCTTTCGTTCCCCCTCTCTTGCGAAGAGAGGGGGCCAGGGGGTGAGTTTTGACCACGCAACGCTATCTAGGCAAAGAAGACGCTTTCTCTTGTCAAGAACTATGACAACTGAATTGGAGAAGAACCGAACATGAAAACTGACCAGTTATTCAAGGTGGCTAAACCGTCAAACTTTATTCTGCTAGGAGGCTTAAGTTGAGAAGACTCTTATTTCTGGCGGGGGTGCTCTCGGGTTTGTTACTTTTTTCCTCCGGACTCTGCTATCAGTCGCCCACGGAGAGCTTCGTTTTGCCTTACACCTCCGTGGCGACGTCCGACGATATCTCCGCGGTGAAGTTCAATCCGGCCGGCTTGGGACTGAAGAGAGGCTCCCAGATCGGCTTCTTTCACACCTTCTCCGACTCCAGCTTCGAGGGAGACAACGCCTGGTTTTTCTCCGCCGGGGCACTTGGCTTTTCGGCGGAATGGCTGGGCAACATAACTCCTCAAACCTATCGCAAATACACCCTGGCCCACGGAGGAAAGTTTAGAGACGGTTTTTACTGGGGAACGAGCTACAGTTGGTTCGGCTCAAGGCACAAAGAGTACGACGATCTCTCCTCCTGGAAACTGGGCTTGCTGGCGCGGCCCTTCGAATTCCTCTCCTTGGGAGCAGTAGCAAAGGATCTTAATCGTCCCACCTTTTCTGACAAGAGGACCGAATCCTCATTCGACTTGGGCGTAGCAGTCAGACCCTTGGGCGGGATCCTGCGCGACAGGCTCACCTTGTCGGTGGACGTTTCCTTAAGCCAGAAGGAAAAACTAAAGGACGCCGCCACCAGATTCAGGGCGGAGGCCGAGCCGCTGGATGGCTTCATAGTTTTCGGAGACATAGATAACGATGGGAATTTCGGGATTGGGGGGAGGGTTAATCTTCCCAGATTTGGAGCCGGATCCTATAACTCCGTCACCAATGACTACGAGTACAACCAGGGAATCGTATATGCCACCATTTCTCACGACAGATACCGCACCCTGCTGAGAAGAACGGATAATTTCCTTGAAATCAGAATCTCCGGCAAGATCGTGGAGGAGAACACCCGGGTAGGTATCTTTGGAAAGAAGAAGCCCACGATGATAGATCTGCTCAGCGATCTCGGCAGGGCAAAGGATGACGAGACCATCAAAGGCATGCTGCTTCGGATCGACCCCTTCGATATGGGTCTGGCAAAAACGCAAGAGATCAGGGAGGCGATTCTCGATTTCAAAGCCAACGGCAAGATGGTCATCGCATTTATGGAACAGGGCGGAGACAAGGAGTACTATTTAGCCACAGCCGCGGATAAGATCGTGCTTCTGCCAAGCGGATATCTGGACGTGAACGGACTTGCCGCAACGGTTACCTTCATAAAGGGCACCTTAGACAAGCTGGGCATCGTCGCCGACTTGGAACACATCGGGGATTACAAGAGCGCCTCAGATCTGGTTACACGGGAGAGCATGTCGCCTGCTCACCGGGAGATGATCAACTCCCTTCTGGAGGATCTGTATGATCAGATCACCAAGGGGATAGCCCGGGAGAGGGGTTGGACCCAGGAGCAGACCAAGTCCAAGATCGATCAGGGGCCTTTCACCTCCTCAGAGGCGCTGAGAGCAGGCTTGGTTGACACCCTGTTGTTCTATGACCAGATGGAAGGACTGATCAAGTCAGAGTGCGCTCTTGGGTTCAGTTGCAGAAAATACCCGTTCGAGCCGAGAGATGTAAGAGTCAGCCGCGAAGTTTACCACAAGCGACGGTACTACAAATACAGTTGGGCCATCCCGCCGAAGATTGCGGTAATCTTTGCCACCGGGTCCATCTTCTCCGGAGAGAGCGGACGTGAGCTTCTTATTGGAGACGTCATGGGTTCCGAGACCATATCAGAAGCTATAAAAACGGCACGAGAGGATGACAGGATAAAGGCGATCGTATTCCGGGTTGACAGTCCCGGGGGTTCAGGAATAGCCTCGGATGTGATCTTAAGGGAGATCGTGTTGGCCAAGAAAGTAAAACCTGTCATTGTCTCCATGTCGGATGTGGCTGGGTCAGGAGGATACTGGATCGCCTGCGCAGGAGACACCATCGTCTCCATGCCTGGCACTTATACCGGCTCCATCGGGGTGGTTAGCGGAAAGGTAAGCCTGGAGGGCCTGTACGAGAAGATCGGCTTTTCCACCGAGACGGTCAAGAGAGGGAAACATGCCGACTTCTACTCCACTACACGGGAATTCACCGATGAGGAAAGAGAAGTGGTGCGCAGGCAAATCAAAGAATTCTATGACGATTTCGTTCGGAAGGTGGCAGGCGAAAGAGACATGTCGGAGGAGGACGTTCACGCGGTTGCACAGGGGAGGGTGTGGACCGGAAGGCAGGCTGAAGAGAACGGACTGGTGGACATGCTGGGAGGCCTTAATCTCGCCC
The DNA here is from genome assembly GCA_965369445.1 of uncultured bacterium. Classification (GTDB taxonomy): domain Bacteria; phylum Zixibacteria; class MSB-5A5; order MSB-5A5; family SM1-73; genus SM23-73-3. The sequence continues at coordinate 5,149 of CBDUQU010000076.1, forward strand.
TGGCCATTGCAAAAGAGAAAGCCGGCTTGCCCCAAGATGCCGAGGTGGAGATCGTCACCTATCCCCAGCGCAGGTTTTCCTTTGGGCTGTCTGGGGGAGCGCTACTTGGCTCCTCGCCCGATCTGAGGTCGATCATGGAGGAGCTAAGGGAGAAGAACCTCTTCGGGGATGAACGGATTCTTCTGCTCATGCCCTACCGGATTGACATCGAATGATAAAGACCGTACATTCATTTGTTCTGGAAACCTTTGGGCGAGGATTACATCAAGGACTACCGGAAGAACATAAACGGGGTTACCAGAGCAGACATTCAGAGAGTGGCTCAGAAGTATCTGGACCCGAAGAATCTGAAGCTGGTGGTGAGCAAAGCAGACGAGGTCAAATCGTCGCTTGAGTCGCTGGGAAGCTTAAAGGCCACGTCGTTCTTGGAGTAACGGAGAGTTGTGCTCATAGATTACTATTCCTGAGGATTGAAAAAGCCCCCGTCTGGGGGCTTTTGATCGTGTAGTTGCTCGATTCATCGAGCGGTGGTTTGGAGTGTCTGCCTTCAGGCAGACCGAGTTCTCTGGTTGCATCGGGACTTTGTGGTCCCGGTGCCCTCTTCGGGAGCATCGGAGGCTACGGCGGGATGAATTCCCGCCGCTATGAGAGTGCGCTTCTCTTACTGTGATAGGTCAAGGCATTCAGCCCTGACCGCAAAAGAAAAGCGGGGGTTCAAGGGGGTGTTGAAAAACCAAACCGGAGTGCACCAGCTTGCTGGTGCGGTTTCCTTCAAAGTTTAGGTAGTTGTGATATAAGAACATCTGATTTCAAAAGCCGCGAAAGCCCCGCAGAGCGGGATTTGCACTTCGTTCCAACAAGCTTTTCCGCCATAGGCGGATATGCCTTTGGCATGACGCAGTCCGTAACAACTTTCTCAACAAGCCCTTCAATCCCCGCCCCAACAAAGAGGGCAGATTTTTTGTGCGGGAACAAAGTTGGTGTTGCGTGGAACGTATATTGTATTATATTAGGATTTCGCAACGGGACTCTAAGAGAAGAATCTTGCCGCGATGAGGATTTTGGAAGTATTTGGAGGTTGTTGATGTTTTCTACGACTGACTTTCGCAAGGGGCTGAGGATCAAGGTGGAGGGGGAGATATACTACATAGTGGACTTTCAGCATGGTCGTACCGCTCAGAGAAGGGCCCAAGTGAGAACCAAGCTGAAAAACATAAGAACCGGGGCGGTCCTTGAAAGGACCTTCTCCGCCGGCGAGACATTTGAGGAGCCGGATTTCGAGGAGAAGACCATGCAGTTTCTCTACTCCGCCGGAAACGAATATCATTTCATGGACTCCAAAACCTACGACCAGATAAGCATGACCGAAGAGCAGTTAGGCGATCATAAGTGGTATCTGAAGGAGGCCTCCGAGTATCGAGTGATGATCTTTGAAGGGAAACCACTGAGCGTGGAGCTTCCCGCTTCGCTGGTGCTCAAGATCACATCCACAGAGCCGGGCATCAAAGGAGATTCGGTGACCAATTTGACTAAGAACGCCACCTTAGAGACCGGGCTGGTGGTCAAGGTTCCGCTCTTCATAAATGAAGGAGAGCACGTCAAGATCGACACCCGGACGAATGAATATATAGAGCGGGTTAGGCAGAGCTAAAACGGAAGAGAGGACTTTCTTGAGAACAACCTCGAATACTCCAAAAACGAGAAAAAGACCGAAGGATAAACCTCACCACAAGCCGCCACCGGGGTGGATCGGAACCGACGAGTCGGGGAAGGGGGATTATTTCGGCCCCCTGGTAATCGGGGGGGTGCGCGTCGACCCGAAGACCAAAGGCGTCCTGGAAAACCTGAAGGTGAGAGACAGCAAGAGGATCTCGGACAACGTGATTAAGGACTTGGACTTTCAGATCCGCTCCCTGTGCATCTACTCGGTGGTGGTGATCGGCCCGGAGAAATACAATCTCCTCTACGGGAAGATGAAAAACCTGAATAAGCTGTTGGCCTGGGGACACGCCCGGGTGATAGAGAACATCCTCACGCGCATCGACTGCAAGAGGGCCATCTCGGATCAGTTCGGATCGGAAAGCTACATCAAAAACGCTCTCCTGAAGCTGGGGAAAAAAATAGATCTGACCCAGTCACCCAGGGCCGAGGCAGACTTAGGGGTGGCCGCCGCCTCCATCCTTGCCCGGGCTGAGTTTTTGAGGAAGATGGACCGGCTTTCCCAGGAGTGCGGATTTGAGCTTCCCAAAGGTGCCTCCGGACAGGTGGATGTAGCCGCCCGCAAGATCGTGGAAGAGATGGGAGAGGATGCCTTAAACAGGTTTGTCAAGCTGCATTTCAAGAACACCGCTCGAATAACTCAGAAACCGACATAAGAGATTTGCCTTCTTCCGCCTGAGATCCATCGGATGGGAACATAAGATGTCTTTCCGCCAAGACACCGTCCTCTTGCTTAAAGCTCGCTCTTTGGTCTCTGAGTGGGTCCGGAGAGCCGTTCTCACTAAGCGGAGGATGCGGTTATGATTCAATCTGAACAGTCCTGCGCGCAGGTGGTGAAGGAGATAGGGGCAGATAATGTCTCCGGGGCGTCCGAGCTCTCCCGAAAAGCTGCCTCTTCCTTTGTTCTCTTTGCATCCGAGAATTCGACCGACTCAGGCGAAGAGTACTTCCGGGGTCTTTTGAAACTGGGGGCGGACTTGATACTTGCCCAACCCCATATGGCTTCCATTTTCAATATGGTCAATTCCATACTCTACTCGGTAGAACAGGTCCTGTCCACTCTCAGCGTAGGCGAACTTGCCGAGCTCACCAGGGAGAAGGCCGAGGAGTTCATCGGTAATTCGCTGAACGCAATTCAACTCATAGCTGAGAATGGAGAAGGACTGCTCGCCGAAGATTCGAAGGTTATGACCTTTTCCGCATCCGGATCGATTCTGGCCATCCTGAAGAAGGCCAAAGAGGTGGGGAAAGACTTTGAGGTGGTGGTGTGTGAGTCCCGTCCCATGTTGGAGGGACGGCTTCTGGCCAGATTCTTAGGGAACGCCAAGATTCCGGTCACCCTGATTACAGATGCCAGCATGGGGGTCTTCGCCAAAGATGCGGATCTTTTCCTGGTGGGAGCAGACTCAGTCTCCGAAGCCTCCTTCGTGAACAAGGTGGGCACCTTCTATCTTTGCCTCCTTTCCCGGGAGTACCATGTCCCGCTTTACGTGGCCTGCGAAAGAAGCAAATTCATCTCCAGCGCATGGCGACCGTCGCCCCTTGCCGGAGGCAATCCGGGCCAGATTTTGGACTCCGAGCTTTTGAACGTGAAAGCAGAGAACCCATATTTCGAGGAGATTCCCCTTTCTTTCTGTCGACAGGTGATAACCAATGAGGGATTTTTCTCTCCTGCGGACATTCCCCGGTATATTCGAAAGACCAGATTGTGCCAGAATCTGATGGAGCGCTTAAGGGATCTTGGTCCATCCACCCCTCGGTAGATGAGCAACGCACGCCTTGGAGTTAGGCGGACGTTTCTAACCCGGGAGTCTTGTGAAGAAGGCAATCAAGGGTAAGCTCAAAGTCCTGTTTGTCTGCACCGGGAACACCTGCCGCAGCCCCATGGCGGAAGGCATCCTCAAGAAGATGCTGGAGGATAAGGGCGTGGGTAATCTTGAGGTGAGTTCAGCCGGAACTCACGGGTTGTCAAATGCGCCTGCCTCCCTCTTTGCTATGGAGGTAGCCGGCGACAGGAACATCGACCTGTCAGGACACCGCTCGCGCCGTCTGACTCCCGAGATGGTCAAAGAGGCTGATCTGATCCTGGCCATGTCGCAGGAGCACCTGGACTATATCAAGCGAATTGGCGGGACGGTCGGGCAGAAGACCTTCCTTCTAAAGGCTTTCCCCCAGGTGAACTCTGCGTCAAACAAAGACCGAAACGGCGGCGTTTTGTCTATCGAAGACCCTATAGGCCGTAGCCTGGATGATTACGAGCGTAGCTTTGTGGAGATTGAGAAAGAGATAAGAAGAATACTCCCAGAACTTTTGAAGTCGGCAAACAAAGATAACTTCCGGGATGCCTCCAAGTCCTAAGATTCTATGGAAAAAGATACAGGCTCCGTCGTGCGTAGAACAATTCTATTTCTGATACTCGTCCTGTTTACCGTCTTCGCTTTCAATGAAGCAATTCTGAGCGTCCGGGCAGATGAAGAGATTCAGGAAGGTTCAGATGAGACAGCATCGTCGGTGCTGGACCCGAGAGCCGACAGCACGAGCTTGGACCAGATCCCGCTTGACCCACCCAAGATGGAGATAAAGCTGCGTTTGCCTGAAGAAAGAGAATTCAGAAGGGTGGTTTCCAACCGGGCATTCGGAGTGGGGGAAAGACTTGAGTTCTCGGTGGGTTATGGAGTGATCAAGGCCGGAACCGCGGTGATGGAAATACCTGACATCGCCAAGCTCGACGGCAGGAAATGTTATCACATCGTCTCCACCGCCAGATCGAACAAATTCTTCTCCGTTTTCTTCAAGGTGGACGACAGGGTGGAATCGTTCATGGACATCTACGGACTTTATTCCCTGCGCTATGACAAACACTTAAGAGAGGGGAAGTTCAGGACGGACGTCTCCATGGTCTTTGATCAGGCGAATAACTTGGCTATATACGATGCGGGAAAGGATACCTTTGAGGTGGCCGAATACGTTCAGGACGTGCTCTCTGCCTTCTATTTCGTGAGGACCCAGGAACTGACCATAGGGAGGTCGATCTTCGTGGACAATCATACCGACAGGAAGAATTACCCCCTGGAGGTTAAGGTTATGCGCAAGGAGAGGATTAAGGTTGAAGCAGGCGAGTTCGATTGCCTGGTGGTAAAGCCCATCCTGCAGACGCCGGGAATATTCGAACAGAAGGGGAGCCTGACCGTGTGGCTTACCGACGACGAGGTGAAGATGCCGGTTCTGATGAAAAGCAAGGTGGTGATAGGCTCCATCTCCACCGAGTTGATCAATTACCGACTGGGAGAGGTAGGGAAGTTTTAGATGTCGAAATACACCAGGATAGATTTGAACAAGATCAGAACGTATTCGATCAGGAGCCGGAGAAGCAAGGCTGAAATCGAGAACTTCGGGAAGCCGCTCCATCCGGACTCCGATATTTCTGCTTTTCTGCAGCGTCTCCCCGGGTATCTGAAAGCGGAAGACTTCAAGTCGCTCATTAATCTGATAGTTGGGGCCAGACGAAAGAAAAAGCCGGTTATCCTGATGATGGGCGCCCACCCGATAAAATGCGGGCTCTCGCCGGTATTGATCGACCTGATGGAAGACGGTTTTGTGACTCTGCTCTCCACCAATGGAGCCGGAGCGATTCACGACCTGGAGATCGCCCTGTGGGGGAAGACCTCCGAGGAGGTGGAGAAGGGCATCGAGGACGGCTCGTTCGGTATGGCTAAGGAGACCGGGGAGATCTTCAACCAAATCTCCACCTTTGCCTACGAGATGGATTTGGGTTTGGGTGAGGCAGCCGGCAGGAAGATATTGCAGCTTAAGGCCAAATTCAGCCGGCACAGCCTTCTGGCCAGCGCCTATCGTCTGAACATTCCGGCCTGCGTACACGTAGCCTTCGGCACGGATATAGTCCATCAGCATCTTAGCTTCGACCCAAGCTCCACCGGAGAGGCGACCCACGTCGATTTCAGAGTGCTGGCTCACGAGGTCTCGCGACTGAACAACGGCGGAGTGGTCTTGCATTTCGGGTCAGCCGTGATTCTCCCGGAGGTTTTCCTGAAGGCGCTTTCTGTGGCGCGAAACATCAAGGGGAGACCTCAGAACTTCACCACCGCCAATTTTGACATGATTCAGCATTATCGCCCCAATATGAACGTGGTTTTGCGGCCCACCCGGACAAGCGGAAAAGGTTTTTCCTTCACCGGTCACCACGAGATCATGATTCCGCTTTTAGCCTGGGCGTTGAAATCGGCAAACAAGAGCAAACAAAAACGGAGGTAAAAGAAGATGCGTTGTTCCCGAAGCTTTAAGTTTTCGCTGATCTTAATTTCTCTTTTTGTGGCGTTGAGTTTTCTGTTGGCAGTAGCAGATGAGGAGAGTACTCCTGCTGAAAGAGATGAGAGCGTCTCTGCCGCTCCGGATACCGCCAATCTTCTGAGAGTAGCCATGGACGATTTCCACGAAGTTTTAAGGCCGCTGTGGCATGAGTCCTACGCAGAAGAGGATTTCAAAACCATCAGGGAAAAGGCGCCCCTCTTGCAGCAGAAGATTCTGGCTCTGATCAGGATACCGGCCCCTGCCGACCTTAGCCAGAACGAGGAGAAGCTGCACACGTTTCTCGCTAAACGGCAGGAGTTGGCCTTCAACGTTATGGAGCTCAACCGGGCGGCCAAGGACGGCCCGGACTCGACCTTAGCTTCCGCTTTTGAGAGCATGCACTGGACTTATGAGGAGTTAGAGAAATTCTTTGCCGTCCAGATCAAGGAGTTGGATCAGTTCCACGAAACGCTGTATTTCCTCTGGCACAGAGCCTTGCCGGAAAGGAATTACGAGGCGATCAAGAAGACGGCCCCCGTTTTCAAGGCAGAGATAGATAGCCTGATGAAGGTTCCGGTTCCTACCGGCTGCAATATAAAGGGGGAAGAATTTGAGAAGAGAAAAGCCGCGCTCAAAGATGCGGTTTACGGGCTTGCCGATACCTGCGAGAAGGGAAGCGAAGACGAGATAGACAAAAGCTTGAGAGCGGTGCACGACAGATTCGCGGAACTGAATATGCTTCTGAGGTGAGCCAGTATTTTGCCTACGGGGGGTTCAGAGCATTCTGAAAGTCGGCCAGGAGGACGAGCCCGAGAATCCCCGAGTAGAGGCCAATCTGGTCGCGCCCAAGTATTTAGCCCGGATTCTGGAGCCAACAGGCTGAGAGCCGTTAAGGAGCTATCTTACCTTCTCCCGCTTGCGACCTTGGCTTTCCCATAAGGAACGAATATCGCTTATCTGACTTGAGAGACTTGGCAGTCAACAAGAGGCAAAATAATACTTGACAAACAAGGCCTCATTGGTTATATTCCTAAACAGGTGAGTTTGGTGTTATCTTTCGACTACTCTTCACACGAAAGTCAGGGGAGCGGACGGAAATTAGTCGCCTTGTATGAGGATGAACGATGAATCTAGTCCTACGCCGACATCAGCAAAAGATCTCTATTTTGTACTTGACATGAAAGGGATGGTTATCTATATATGAAATGTAATATTTCTCAATTACCGTTCCATAGGACGCGTTGGAGGGTCTTTTAAGGGGTTGCACAGGTTGAGCACGTTTTGCTTCTATCTTCAGGCCATGGAGGGACTGAGGGGAAGGAGACCTCTACTCATTTTCGAGATCAAGAAGTGCGAGAGATTCTAATCTGTATTAAACTAAGGAGGTAGAATGGAAGTTGCTGGTGTGAGGGGGTAGTTCACGAGGTAGGAGTGGACTCATGGATGGAGCTTCTCCGGACTCTAATTTTGATTTTCCAAAACCATAATTTGGCAGGAGGGAATAACCAATGTTAGAACGTAAGAGCAATTCTGTTTCAAAAACAGCGATATTCATGTTGGTCTTTATGCTCGGTTTGACGAGCAGTGCGCTGGGACAACTTTCATCCGGAGTCCCGGCTAACTTCGGCATTGAGGCCGATCTCTACGCCGATACGATAGAGTATGACTTCGACATTCTGGGAGATGGGCATGGGACCGACGATTGGTTCAACAACAGGGATGGTGCGGGATTTGAGGGGATCGGTGTTATCGATACCAGCGGATGGGCGGCGTTCCGGGCGCTGATACTGCCCGGCGGTTCGGCTGCCAACGTTACCTTTGTGCGACGCATGGCCTACCCTTATGCCTCAGTGGTAAACGGATACCTGCTCTTAGACGCCGTTTACGCCAGGGATAACCACTCCAGGGGAGGTAATTTAGACAGCACCATGTTCCGGGAACGGGATAAGAACATTGACAATCCGCTGACCTGGGATCTGGGCGTGGGAAACGTCCCTAACAAGAACGATATCATTGACGCATATGCACATCTTCGACGGGACGGAGACCAACCTACCGACGACCTCTGGCTCCTGACGGCAATGTCCACAAATGTGTCGAACGGGGACGCGCATAACGATATGGAGGTTTTCCGGACCCTTGATACCCTGGCCTCCGGATCCGATATGTTCAACGGACCGGACAGCGGACATACGGCGTGGAAGGTGGTCAGTGGCGTTGTCGAGCCGGGTGACATAATCTTCAGCATTGACTTCGAAAACGGGGGAATCAACCCCATCCCGAGCATCCGTCTTTGGCTCAAGGACGGTGATCAGGCCGCGATTTCCGCGGTTAACCCGGCTATCCAGTTTACCGGTGTCTTCGGCGGCGGGGGGGAAGATGTGGGGGACTTTGGGTACGCCGAACTGGTGATTCCGGCGGGCGCAGCATTTGCCAGAGCCAACGGTACAGCCGCGGATCCTGTGGATTCGACTCTGGCAGCTTGGTGGGGGCACCTGGAGGGGCCGAACGCAGACTTTCACGATTACGTGTTAGCGCTGCAGATGGGTGAAACAGGACTTAATCTTTCCGCATTGGGTCTGGACCCGGGCGCAAACGGCGATCCCTGTGAGAACCTGTTCGGGTACGTCATGTTCAAGACCCGTTCCTCACAGTCGTTTACCGCTTCACTAAAAGACTATGTCGGGCCTTTCGCGTTTGGCCAGGTCATAGACGTGCTATTGGATCTGGATTCTACGGACGTGACCTGTTATGGTTACGATGATGGAGAGGTTACAGCAACGTTCTCCGATGGCATAGATCCTTATCGGATCAGGATTGATGGTGGTGCCTGGGTTGATCCGGCCACTTCGCCTCACACCTTCACCGGTTTGGCCGCCGGGCCTCACACGGTGATTGTGGAGGATGCAGTCGGCTGCGGGGACACCACCTCCATAATGGTTGTTCAGCCTCCGGACGTGGTGTTGAGCTTAGATTCCACGGACGTGAGCTGCTATGGC
>CBDUQU010000077.1:0-14076 GCA_965369445.1 uncultured bacterium
TTTACCCTGAAGGGACTGTTGAAGAAGTGTTTTCGGAGTGCGAAAGCTTGTCGGAGATCCCGCTTTGCGGGGCTTTCGCGATTTCTTGAAATATAGAAGTTCTTATGCCGCCACTACTTAAACTCTGAGAAAAACCGCACCAGCAAGCTGGTGCACTCCTGTGGTTTTTCAACAAGCCCTGGAGGGCTGTCCCTATGACTGCTTGAGGTATCTTTTTGAATTATCGGGGTCTATGCGGTTCGATGATCACTTTGATGGATTCCTTGGCATTTTGAACCAGCTTAAATCCTAAAGCAGTCTCTTCCAAGGGCAGACGATGTGTGATCATTTTGCTCACCGGTACGCGGCGGGAGCGAATGAGTTCAATCGCCTGCACGCAGTCCAATGGGGCGGCGCCGTAGGAGGGTAAAAGGGTGATTCCGTTACGCCAGAAATCATTCACCGGCAGGGGCAGCTCCACACCGGGGTCTGTGGGCGCAAAAAACAGAACTGTCCCGCCGCGGTCAACACATCTTAGCGCGTCGGAGAAAACCGATACAATCCCGACGCAGATAATGACTAAATCGGCAAGCCTGCCATCGTTGGCCTCACGCAGACGGGCCGGAATGTCCTCGTTGGCGTGAAGCACAACATCAGCCCCGAATTCCTTTGCTGCCTTGAGACGATAGTCGCTGATGTCCGTGGCGATGATCCTTCCCGCTCCCAGAGCGCGAGCAAGAGCCAGATGAAGCAGTCCGGAGATGCCGCTTCCCAGGACGAGCACGCTCTGGCCGGGCCTCAGTCCTGCCATCCTCTGTCCACGCACCACGCAACCCAAGGGCTCGACGAACGATCCCTCCTCGAATGAGACCTCATCAGGCAGCAGGAAGGTCCCCCGATCCACGTTGAGTTGAGGCGCGCGCAGGTATTCAGCGAAGCCGCCCGGATCGAAGTTCGTGGTGTGCAGGGTGTCACATACGGTATGATATCCGTTCAGGCAGTAGCGGCAGGTATTGCAAGGGATATGGTGGGACACGAAGACCCGGTCGCCGACTTTGTACTTCTCCACCCCCTGGTCAACCTCCACGATCTCTCCGGCGATCTCATGCCCCAGCACTATGGGAGCTTTCTGAATACGATACCATTCCATCACGTCGCTGCCGCAGATGCCACTGGCTAATACTTTCACCAACAACTCGCCGGGACCAATCTTTGGCTTTGGCAGCTCCTCAATTCGAACATCCTTGTTGTTGTAGTACATTGCCACCCGCATGACATTCTCTCCTCACGTTTGGTCTGCCTAAAGTCATACGACCTGTAGGGGCAGACACTCCAGAGTCCGCTGTCTTCTGGAGTGTCAAGCCCCGCCTTGCCGGCGGGATCTATGACTTCAGCTTGACCTGAAGCCTATTGTAAGACAATAGGCTTCTGTAAGGTTCACCTAAAGGTGAACACTCCATTGATTCTTTTCTCAACCGTTCCCCTGGGCTCACTCAGACTGTCAACTAAATCTTCTCGCTACTCTTGATATCGTTAAATATCTGGTGAGCCTCCTTAGGCGTCGCCTTTTCATGAACGATGGCTCGCAAGGCCCTGGCCACAGCCACCGGACGCGGATTCTGCCAGACGTTCCTCCCTAAGTTTATCCCGATGGAGCCTTTTTGCATGCCGTCGTACACGAACTCAAACACCTCTAATTCGGTTTCGCACTTGGGCCCGCCGGCCATCACGATCGGGACAGGGCATCCCTCGACGACTTTGTCAAAGTCCTTATCACACCAGTAGGTCTTAACGACCTTCGCGCCCAACTCTGCGGCGATTCGACAAGCCATAGCAAGATAGCGTGCATCCTTTTGCCCCACCTCCTTGCCCACAGCCGTTACCGCCATCACCGGAATCCCGTAATCCTCACATTCGTTCACCAGGTCCGCCAGATTCAATAATGTCTGCCTCTCGTAATCTGTCCCCACGAAGATTGAGATTCCCACCGCGGCAGCGTTAAGGCGGAGGATCTCCTCTACCGAAGTGGTAAGTCCCTCATTCGCCAAGTCTTGACCCACCATGCTGGTGCCACCGGAGACCCTCAGGATAACCGGTTTGTCCAGGCCGGGGTCAACCGAGGAGCGCAAAACCCCTCTGGTAACGAACAGCGCATCGCAATAGGGCAAAATTGGCTTTATGGTCTCGCCCGGTTTCTCCAGGCACCTGGTTGGTCCCTGGAAATATCCGTGATCTATGGGCAGAAAGAAACAGTGGCCATCGGGTCCAATCAGCCGGTTCAATCTGTTTTGCATTCCCCAGTCCATGTCAAGCTCCTCCTTAGATATAAACAAGCAATTTCAACGAAAGACGTTTCTCGGCACACAAAATAGCTTACTTCTCAGGCCTGACTATCAAATAGCCTTTATCTATCAACCAATGATGAAATTGATAGGTGGTATACCTGCAGTCGACCTTGCAGATCTGCCTGATCTTCTCGTAGTCGTCCGAAACCTCCCTTTGACCATCCAGCTCCACCTGAACCGGACACTTTACGTCCTTACAGAATTCTCGCCGCTTATAGTCTACATATCCTTCGATTGACATGACTCACCCTCTCCTTGCTCACCTTCAGTTGCCGCGGGATGATAGGACACTAATTCTTCAGAAGAAACAATAAAGAGAATTACTTTTCCTTTGTCAAACGAAAACACGGAGTCATCCGACGCCCAACTTTAGCTTACTTAAGCCTGTTTCTCACAGACAAAGAACGGCCCCTCTCTTAAATATTTCTTCCCGGAAAAGTCCAACTCGTAAAGATGAGTCTTGAAATCCAAATCCTTTAGCATCTGTAATATTCTACGCAACTCGAAGAGCCCCATGCGGTGCTTGTCAACCTCCATCTGGAATCTCCCATCTTTGCGAATCAGGAAAACGAGATGGCATTCGAATTCCGTATCGTCAGGATTCGGATCATAATCGTTCTCGACTAAGACGATCTCAACGTTCCCCTTCCTGTGTTTCTTGAATCTGGTCTTGTTCTGTTCAAACTTATCCTTGATATTCTCAAGATAAAACAGCAGCAGCCCGCCCGTTTTGAGATGACTGGCAAGATTCCTTAAGGCTTTCTCCAAATCAGAATAGGTCAGGTTGTATTGGATCATGTCCATTGCCATGACCACGTCGAATTTCTTGTTCAGTTGAAAGGTTCGCATCTCCCCCCGATGATAAGCAAGCTCGGAATTCCGTTTTCGCGCAAGCTCAAGCATCTTCTCGCTTCCGTCGACCCCAACCACTTCATAATCGTCCTTCAGAAAGAGATCGTGGTGTCCTGCCCCACAGCCTACGTCAAGAATCTCATTCCCAAGCGTTCTCTTGTGCTTTCTTATCATCTTCTTCACGAATTCCGTCTCAACCGGATACTCCTCCTCGGATACCAGAACCTCCCAGGTCCAGGCCAGTTCGTTGTAGAGTTTAGTGTCGCTCACGGGATCACCGGTGGGTTTGCAATTCCTCGAAACGGTACGGGTTGATTTTATTACCCGGCTTTCTCAAAGTCAAGTCTTTTCGCATAGAGCTTTAAGGCCGCGGGGTCGGATAAGATGACAGATTCTTCTTGACTTTCCTTTTCTTCACCCGTAATTTTCTATCAGCCTGCTAATAACCTTTTGCATTTCACTTGGGGTGGGATGGTGAGATTGAACTCTATCCGGATTTCTTCACCTGCTGGGTATGTTCAGATCGTTTTTCTCTTGACTCTTCTCAGCTTCTCCTCCGGAATCTCAGTCTCTGCTGATCCTCCCCCGCCCGCTCTTCTCACCGCCATCAGTGATCAGGATGGAGAAGTTCCGCTCTTCTGGCTCAGTCCGCATCCCGACACCTTGGACTTAGCTTATCATTCCGGAACCATGCTAAGGCGATTCTACGTCTCGCCGACCTGGCAGGAGAACTGCGTAGCCGTCAGGATGGTTTCTCCTTCGGTCCCTTTTTATCTACTAAACTCAAAAGTCTACATCTCTCATCAGGGAGCTTCGTTTGACACCAGCTACGACTTTCGGGCACCGTTCTTTGTGACGGTCAATCAGGATTCGGGAGGTTTGCCTCGAAACGTCTTTCTGGATTCTGTCTCGACCTCAGCCAACGGACCGGACAGCTTATTGCCTGGAGAATGGGTGGAGACTGACCATAGCCTTTTGATGGAAGATTCCCTCTTCTGGATCGTTTTTCACTGGCTGGAAGGTTCGCCTCTGTCTCCGCTGGTGGGGATGGACGACCTGCCGAATGAAGACAGCTCCCTTTGGGGGATGAAAACCTTTTACCATTTCGAATGGCACCCCACGTACTACAACCCCATGATTGAGGCAGAAATTGCCATCAACCCCGACACCCCGTCAGGAGTCGACAGTTTCCGAGTCTACCGATCCCATGATCCCGATTCGATGATATACCAAGGCAATCTGATCGCTACAGTCCCCGCGCAGGAGTTTGAATTCACAGATTCGGGGGTGGTAGACGAGCAACTCTATTTCTACCGGGTAACCGCAGTTGATTCAACGTGGCAAAGCAAAGCATCCGACCCGGCACAGGCCACTCCCAGAAGAAGTGCGGTGTTGGAGACCGACAGGGAGGAGTTCTCAGTCTGCACGAGCGCAGGTCAGCAGCTTTCTGATTATCTGACGCTGACCAATGCAGGCGGGTTGCCACTTGAGTTCAGGGTTCGAATGGCCGTGGAGGAAGAGGAGTGGATGGGTGGATCGGATGCCTTCGGCTACACCTGGATGGACGATAGTCTTGAGGAGAATTTCCAGTTTTGCTGGATAGATATTGAGAGCACGGGAGTCCGAATCGGAGAAAGCGGTGATGATAACGAAGAATACGGATTCTTCGACCTGGGCTTCTCTTTTCCCTTCTACGGCGAGACCTTCGACAGCGTGAGAATCACCTCCGACGGGTGGCTCAGCTTCTCAGATGTTTATCCCTGCCCCACTGACACATTCCAATGGTTCATCAACCGCCCGCTTCCCTGGCTTTGGGGGCCATACTCGCTTGTGGCACCTTTCTGGGACGATTTGAAACTCGTGGATAGCTCTGCCATCTACTTTTACTCCGGCGGTGACTCCGCAATCATATCGTATGTGGACGTGCATCATTACGGTCAGGCTGACCGGGGACCGTATACTTTCCAGACCATCCTGACCCCGGATGGCGAGATCACTTTCCAATATCTTCACATTCAGGATTCTCTTTATACTGCGTCCATTGGCATACAGAATTATAATGGCACTACGGGCCTGCAGGTGTCTTACAATGATAGCTCTTTGCATGATTCGCTGGCCATAAAGATAAGGCCAGGCTGGGTAAGAGTAGACTCTTTGGAGGGCTGTATTCAACCTGGTGAGAGCGAAACATTAAATCTGACCTTTGACCCGCTCTCCTATCCGCAGGGAATCTACCACGCCGATCTGCTTATTGAAAGCTGGGACAAGAACCACCAGTTAGAGACGAAGATCATCCCTCTGACCTTCTGTATCGACACCACCACCTCTGTCGAATGGACAGATGCCGGCAAGCCTGAAAAGATCGTCCTGCTGAAAAACTATCCCAATCCGTTTAATGCCGTGACCAGTATACAGTACACGGTACACGGTAGACAGACTCCCGTCCACACCACCTTGAAGCTCTATAATCTGTTGGGACAGAAAGTGAGGACTCTGGTGGATGCAGAGATGATACCTGGAAATTATCAGGCTGTGTGGGACGGAAAAGACAACCGGGGAAAAGAGGTGGCAAGCGGAATATATCTCTGTAGACTGCAATCAGGCCCTCACCAAGAGATAAGGAAGATGGTCTTGCTTAAGTAGTGCTCGTATCTCCTCAGAATCCGTGGGACATGCGACCCCGCCGCCAAGCCTTGTTACGTTGAGAGATAGATTTCCGGACGCCCAGACGGCCCCCCTGCAGGCCTGTAGGGCGTCCGGGCTATACCCGGATAACCCCAGATCAGCCTCGGAATTACGGACACCTGCCTAAGATACAATCCCGACGCAACAGGCACGTCACTTAGGGGCCGGTTCCGGATGCAACCCTTTTGAGTCCACCTTCGTAAATAAGAGCAGGAGGGGAATTGGGGAAGCGATCTATGTACCATTCAGACAAGGGAGAAATCATGAGGCGAATGTTGCTGGTCTCATTGTTGGTGCTAACCAACGTAAGCTTGGCTCTCGGTCAGACCGTGGCGAGTCAAGATTCGGTCAAAATCGAGAGGCTGTTCGACAATTATTTTCGAGAATACCTGAGGCTTAATCCCGAAAAAGGGACCGAGCTGGGTTTACCCAAAGAGAGCAAATATCGCTTCGACCGGGCCGGTCTCAACGACCGCTCCGAAGCCGGCATAAAGGCCAGTTACGACCTGACCAGGAAATATCTGAAGCAGTTAAAAGAGATCGACGCCGCGAAAATCACCAGATCCCAGAACATCGATGCGAAGATATTGACCTGGTTCCTGGAGATTCAACTCGAGGAGGAGAAGTTCGCCGACCACAAATACCAGATCGATCATCTTACCGGCGTTCACAGCCAACTGACAAACCTGCTGACGGAATACCACACCATCGAGGAGGTGCAGGATGCCGAGGATTATCTAAAGCGTATGGAAAAAATCCCCATATGTCTCCGTCAGGTGATGGAACGCCTTGACGCGCAGGAGGAGAGGGGTATACGCCCACCGGTTTACATCATCGAGAGGGTCATCGCGGACATGGCGGCCTTCAAGAAGCCGGAGTCGAAGTTCAATCTGCTCTATCTGGATTTGATGGACAAACTTGCCGCTGTAGAGACCATCAATCGTTCCATCCGGGAGAATTTGGGCCGCAAGGCGCGGTCGACCCTCCAACGAAGCATCTATCCGGCTTACGATGAGTTCATTATGAGGTTGCGGGTATCTGCACAGTATGCCGACAGCCTGCCCGGGGTCTGGAAATTGCCGGATGGAGACAAGTACTACGCCTACTGCTTGAAATTCCACACCTCAAGTGCCATGTCGCCGAAGAAGGTCTTCAAGCTGGGACAGAAGGAGGTAAAGGCGCTTCAGGAGAAGGCCAGGATTCTGTTGGACTCGCTGGGAATCAGCGGAGACACAACCTTTGGAGCGCTGATGAGCCAGTACCGGGCCACCCTGCAGGATCCGTATGTCAGGAACAAGTTCT
Organism: uncultured bacterium; assembly: GCA_965369445.1. Taxonomy (GTDB): domain Bacteria; phylum Zixibacteria; class MSB-5A5; order MSB-5A5; family SM1-73; genus SM23-73-3. The sequence continues at coordinate 7,164 of CBDUQU010000077.1, forward strand.
ATTACCCGGATGATGAGCGTACAAAGCAGATGGTTTTGAGGGATTATCAACGCTTGCTCGACAGCGCCCTGGTGCGTCTGCCAGAGGCATTCAGTTACATGATCAAAACCCCTGTTACAGTCGAGCCGGTCCCTGAACACAGGCAAGGGAGCGGGTTGACTTATTACGAGCCGGCTTCATTAGACGGCAAGAGAAAAGCCACCTTTCACGTCAACATGGGATATACTTTCGCCAAACCCGGCATGCCCTCTTTGCTCTATCACGAAACCGTTCCCGGGCATCATTATCAATTCGCAGTTCAGCAGGAATTGACACAGGGCCGGATGTTCAAGAATCTGTTTTTCATAACGGGCTTCGCCGAAGGATGGGCCATGTACGTGCAGAGCCTGGCCATGGAGCTGGGCTGGTACCCGGACATCTACTCGCGCCTTGCAGAACTCAATTCACAGCTTTTTCGGGCCGTCCGGATCGTGGTGGATGCCGGCATTCACTACAAGAAATGGTCCAAGGACGAGGCCAGGCAATACATGTATGACAACTTAGGCTGGAGCTCCGACAACGAAATTGACCGGTACACGGTCTGGCCGGGCCAGGCCTGCTCATACACCATAGGAAGATTGAAGATTTGGGAGCTGCGGGAAAAGGCCAAAAAGGAGCTCGGCCCGAAATTCGACCTGAAGGACTTTCATATGACCGTTCTGGAGAACGGCAGTTTGCCTCTCGATCTGTTGGAAGATATAGTCGACGATTACATTGCTGCGAGGAAATAACGCAGTCCCCGCCACCCTCAGACTTGAGTCAGGAGCACAGGGCTTCTGACCTACTCACTTGGGGCCAGCCGGGAATGACAGCCGTCATGGTGAGCCTGAGGAAGACTCATCTGGCCATTGCGCGGGGAGGGGTATGGCTTTGAGTTTTAGCCACTCAGCAAAGCTGCTCAGCGAGACAAGACCGTTAGCAATGTCGAGGGCTTCTCGAATTCCTTCTTGATCCAGTCTTAGGTACTGCCCGTTGATGAACAGGAACAGCCGCACCGCCTCGAAAGCGGTTCTCTTGTTTCCGTCGAAGAATACGTGACCCGTTATGATTCGCTCACCAAGAGCTGCTGCTTTGAGGAATAGTGTCGGATATAGGTATTCCTCGCAGAGCGGATTCTGGATTGCCTGGGTGATATAGTGAAGGGAGCCAGGATTGCGCAGATTGTCGATTTGCGCAACGTAGGCTCCCCCAAACCGATCTATTTGCTCTCTATTGATCTCGATTATAATCTGAGGGCTTATGAACCTAGTACTTCGCGAGTTCCGACCAGAAGTCGGCATTCTTTTCCATGCTTTCCCTTATGTTTCTCGTTAGCCACTCATCGCTCAGCCTGTCGGGTTCTGGGCCTTCGGTCATCACTTCGTCGAAGGTTCTGGAATTCGAGTTGCAGATGTAGACACCGCTAATCTGCTGTAATGTCGGCGCTAATCTGACTGCAAAGCCCCCCGTAGAAGTGTCAGAGAATTCAAACCTTTCTTTTCGCCGATCCATATCTTTACCTCCTAACAGGATTGCTGGGGCGCTACCGCCACTTTTTCCTTCTCACCCAATCAAAACCCTTATGAGTCATAACAGCTATGTCTATGTGTCCCCCACACGTCGGTGGCCCCAAGGGGAAACGATAGCTTCCGATAACGACGTTGATAAGGTACTCTGCCAAGTCGATTGCCTCCTGCAGAGGCATACCGTCAAAAATAACCTTCCATTCAAGCGGCGCCAGATCTCTAGGAAGTTCATCGATGATCTTCTTGTCAACGCCTTTTTCTGCCAGCACTTGGCGCAGTCTGGGATCGTAACCCTTGTACAGTCTCACAATAGCCTCGGTCTGACCGTACCAAGAAGCGCCGTAGACCGGCCTTCCGTCCTTGTTGGGCCGCACTCTCTCCGCTGCCGTGTGCCCCGGGAATTCGAATCGGAATTCTTCGGGAAAGAACTCACCATGCGAGTAGCCAGCTACGAGCAACCCCAAGATTGGTTTCTGTGGCTCGGGCAGACTACCATACGCCTCATCGTACTGAGGGCGCATGAATCGGAAGATTTCATCCACTATTTCCTTCACCTTCCACGGTTTGTACTCTCCCGTGCTCTTATCGTACCGCGGCCCGAGCTGCAGATTGTCGTATTCACTGAGCAAGCTCTCAATGTTGCGGTTGCCGATCAACTCAATGCCCCAAGTGAGTGTGCCAATTGGCAGGCCGCCAACCTGGGAGACCTTTCGCGCATATTCGTATGTGTTCAGAACATTGACGGTACCACTCTTGGGTTCTAGCACCTGAACGGTGGTCACGCTGTCGGCGGCCAGAACTAATCCCTCTCCAACCTTAACACTGACGACTATAGACATATGACCTTCCTTGGATACGACCGCTGTTGGACATAACCCTGCTTTAATATAACGATCGGCAGGCGCACGTCAACTGTTTATTCGTTTCACCCCCGACTATCATATACGGGGCTTGTGACGATTTCGTTCGCGGCAATCAACTAATCGTGCCCGGGTTTCCAGAGAGGGACATTGACATCTTTACAGTAACTCTGAGGTGCACTGTGCTTATCCAATTACCAGTAAGCGGTGGCACCTCGGACCCAGCCACAGCTTCTCCAACTTATTGATCCGCAAATCGAATTATCAATTTGAATCTCCCGGTTCTCGGATCGATCCGTATTTCCTCTGCAATCTCAACCTCGAAATTCACCGCGCTTTCTAATCCCTTGCCTTCAAGAATCTCCGTTATCCTACGACACTGCACAAGTAAGCAGCCAAAAAAGCAGCATAATTCCCAACAGCATATCCGATCAACGCCATCAATATGCTTACCGGCACCAGCCGTTCGTCGTGGTAAGCAGCCACCACCGGGGCGCTGGCCGCTCCACCAATATTGGCAGCACTGCTAATGGCGGCAGTGTGAATATCCATCCGAAAAAGTCGGGCGGCAACAAGGATGAATATGCCGTGGATAAATATCCACACAAACGCGCCGGCAACGAAGGGAATTGCCTGTCCCGCCAGACCAGACACCGCAGCTTTCGCCCCCATTCGCGCCACAAAAAGATAGACCAATGCCATGGCCAATTCATGACTGCCGGGAATTCTCTTGGCAGGCGAAAAGGACAGCATCAATCCCATGGTTGTCACCAGCAGGATTTTGTAAGTCCCTTTGGTCAACACCGGAGGGAATTCCGGTATATTCTGGGCCAGCAATCCGGCAAAATAAGCCACGCCAAAGCCGATAGCCGCCAGATACAACAGATGCCGCATTTGTGGCTTACCTTTTTCTACAACCAACTCTTTTGCGGCGCTTTTCAATTGAGCAAGCCGCTCTTTTTTCACACCGGTAAACTTATGAAACCGGTCGGCCATATTCTTGGATTGTAAGAGTATAGGCAGCCAAATTAGGTAAACCGCATTGTCGGCAATTACGGCCAGCCCGAAATGCGCTCCGGAAGTTCCCAACCCTTCTGCAACCGCCGCCATGTTGCCGGTGCCCCCAATCCACGAGCCCGCCAGGGCGCCAAACCCTTTCCAGGCCTCCGGATCAAGCCATCCTTTCACCAACACGTAGCCGATTGGGGCGCCGATGACAACACCCGCCGTTCCGATGAGCATCACAAAGACCCCCCGTCCCATTACCTTCACCGTGGATCGGACGTCGACGTCCAGCAGGAGCAACACCAAAAACAAAGGAAGTAAAACGTCCCCCATCCAGCCATACACGGGGGAGTTTGAAGGAATCAATCCAGAATTGGAGAAGCAAGCCGGCAGCACATAGATAAAGATCAATGGCGGGACATAATTGAACAGCTTCCAACCCATTTTCTTCTGCAGAAAAAACCACAGGGCTGCATTACCGGCTAAGACAAAAAGGATACCGGTTGAATTGGTTATCAAGGCATTCTCCATATTTACTTTTCAATCCTTTTATGATGCTTGACTTGTATGGGTCGCACTTATGCGATCCGCCCCCACGGGTTCCATCCTTCGACTTCGCTCCCTTCGGGTCTGAGCCTTCCCTCGACACTGAGGCTCGGGACGAAGTGCAGGGTCGAAGACAGGATGGTGAGCTTGTCCTTCGACCTCGCTCAGGACAGTGAGCTTGTCGAACTGCCGAACCATAAATCGAACCGCTACGGATCCCCCTCCCTCTCAGCGGTCATACGGAATTATCAATTTGAATTTCCCGGTTCTCGCATCAATCGGTATCTCGTCTACCACCTCGACCTCGAAATTCACCACATTTTCTAATCCCTTGCCTTCCAGAATCTCCGTCATCCTCCTGCGAATCGCTGAAAGGGCGTCTTCTTTGTTTCCATGAATTATTACTTTCATCAAGAGTTTGTTCCTCTGGGTTTGAACAACCTGCAATTTTTCCAAACCCGGGACAACAAACTCAACTATCACCAAGGGATGAATATATTCTTTTGTGCCATCACCCTTTTCAAACCACAAGAATTCTTCCTGCCGGCCAGCGATGCTCTCAATAAGCGGAAAAGGACATCCGCATTCACAGGGCTTGTCCGCTAAGATAATCTCATCATCCAGTTGATAGCGGACAAGAGGCTGGGTGTAATTATAGAGATTGGTCAAAAGAAGTTTTCCCGGCTCTCCGGGCTCTACACACTTAAGATTTTCATCAACTATTTCGAAGGAATGCCAGTCATCAAAGAGATGAAAGCCCTGACCTATATCGCACTCAGCCGCCATGCCGATTGATTCGGAAGCTGCGTAAAAGTTTACTGGCTCGACTCCAAAAGCTTCTCTTATTGTCGCTTTCATTTTTGAGGTAAGAGGATCGGCAGAGCACATGATTCTTTTGGGCTTAATGTGGATATTCCCCTTGATCTGCTCTCCCGCCAGAAGATACACCCCCGAAGCATAACCACTCAAAGCACCAGGCTGAAATTCATTTATCTTCTGGCAAATTTCTCCAAGAGGACTATTGACGGATAGGGGTAAGAGATCCATGAGGAGTCGCGGTGCACCCCGAACCAAGCTTATTCCCGCAAAATGTCCGTCTGTTGCCCCAATATAGGCAAGCTTTGTCTTCTTGAAGAGACTAATTTTAGTCTTAGAGACTCTTGTTAGAACCAGAGCTCTAAGCATATCCCAATCATTTGCTCCGTAAACGAAAAGACCTATAGTTCCGGATGAACCGGAAGTATGGATAACCTGATATGAGCCTCGATATTTCTTTCCTCGGTTTGAAGGATCACTGATGAACTTTTCTAAATCCTCTCTTTTAAGCGCTGGATCGCAAACGAAATCGTCATAATGTTCCATCATGATCTTCTTGTTGATGGTTGGCAAGTCCTGTAACGTAACTTCACCAACCTTATCGATTGTTATTCCATGCTCTTGATAAAAGCTCTTATAGAACTTCGAATTTCCCAAAACGTGTTTTAATAAATCTCTAAATCGCTCCTTTTGCAGAAGTTTAATTTGCCCGGCATCCAACTGCTCCGACTTTTTGAGCTGACGCATGTTTTTAATTAGATTCAGGATAGGCATATTATCTCTCCGTGGTTTTTAATGCATATCTATTGAAACTCTTTTTGTCAAGCAGTCCCGTGGTTCGACTTTGCCCTTCGGTCTGCCCAGACGGGCATGCTTGACCTACGCCACTTGCCTTGCACATTTGCAGGGGTCGCATTTATGCGACACGCAACAGATGCCTCTACTCCGTCAAATCATGCACCACGTCCAAAAGTGCATCTACCAGATTCTTTTCTTTGACTTTTCCTATGGTCTTGCCCTTGCGGAAGAGAAGCCCGTACCCTTTTCCACCTGCGATTCCCACGTCCGCATCCCTTGCCTCTCCGGGGCCGTTCACCACGCAACCCATCACGGCTATCTTGAGTGGCGCCCGGATATTCCCGACTTTTCGCTCCACTTTTTTGGTCATGGAGATTATATCTATCTCACATCTTCCACAGGTGGGGCAGGAGATGATGGTAGGACCATGCTCCCGCAGATTCAGGGATTTCAAAATCTCGTATCCCACCCTCACCTCTTCGCCCGGATCGCCGGTCAGAGAGACTCTGATCGTATCGCCGATGCCGGAAGCTAAGAGCATCCCTATTCCCAAAGCTGATCTGACAGATCCTGCCAGAGGCAGTCCGGCTTCGGTGATGCCGAGATGCAAAGGGTACTTCGTCCTCTTAGAAATCAATTGATATGCTTCCACGGTGGTGGGAACGTCAAAGGCCTTGAGCGAGATGACCATATCGTTGAAGTTCAGATTCTCCAGCATTCTAACTTGCCGCAAAGCTGCCTCCACGAGAGCGGCAGGAGTCGCCTTTTTGTGCTTTTTGAGAAGGTCACGAGGAAGTGAACCAGCATTCACGCCCACCCTTATGGGAGTTTTCCTTTCCTTTGCCGCCTTCACAATCTCCTTGACCTTCCACTTCGCCCCGATGTTTCCCGGATTGATCCGGAGTTTGTCCACACCCGCATCTATAGCCTTCAACGCCAGTCGATAATCAAAGTGAATGTCAGCCACCAGCGGGATTTTGATTCCTTTCTTTATCCGGGGCAAGGCAGAAGCCGCCTTCATATCCGGCACGGCCGCTCGTATGATCTCGCATCCGGCCTTCTCTAACTTTCTGATCTGTCTTATGGTAGCTGAAACGTCTCGCGTGTCCGTCTTTGTCATTGACTGAACCGAAATCGGCGCGCCCCCACCCACCGGCACTTCGCCGACCCACACTTTCTTGGTCTTCTTTCTTTTTATCATGTTATTAAGATTGCGCCTGATCCCCCAACTGTCAATCTTTATTTCTCCCCGACATTCCTCCATTGTGTCAAGCTAATTGTGTAAATTGGTAATTGGGCACATCCTGGGGTTGGTTTATGACATAAGCGATTAGACCATATATG
>CBDUQU010000078.1:0-14059 GCA_965369445.1 uncultured bacterium
GAAGGTGTTAGGCTGGTCGGCGATGACATGGTGCCCGCCCAGTGGATTACCGTACCTGTCTTTGATTATCACCACCACCGGCACCGTGAAACCGTGCGGTATGGTAGCCTCGATATCGATCTCGCTGTTCTTGCTGTAGGTGGTTCCCGTGAGGAAATTCACGTTTACCCAGGCGGACGCAAATCCCGATTTGGCGGTCAGGACGTTTACCGCCCCGATTCCATCGTCCTCATGTGGATCGGGTACCGAGTAGTCCTGCTGCAGGACCTGACTAATCAGTTCGGTCTCATACAGACTGGCATAACAACCATCCCTGGTCGCTCCGGAGAGCACCGAGCCAAAAGTAGTCTTCATCTCAACCGGGGTCTGATCTAAGACAAAGTTGTCGTTGACATCCAGCACCTCTACCGTCACGTCACCTTTGGAGACCCCGTCCGCTAACAGATTCAGGGGATAGTAAAGGAAGGTTACGCTGGCCGGAGGTCCGGAGACTATCAGTATGGTGGTGTCGGCCACCACTCCGTCCGCTCCCCAGGTTTCTGCCCAGATGTGGGCCAACCCGTCATTTCTGGGGTCACCCGAGAGATATATCGTGTATACACAGCCCTGGCTGGTCTTGTCACAACAGTGCACCATTCCCTCTTCAGTTCCGAAATGGACCGAGGTGGAATCCGGCACCGGATTTCCGTACACATCAACCACGCAGGCGCAGATGTTTGCCTCCACGCAATCTTTATCCCATCCCCTGATGTTACAGGGGGTGACGCCTAAGGATATGTCCGCCGGCGGTCCGGCGCAGATGGTGACTATAGAGGAGTAAGAGAGAACCGCTCCCACCTTGGCTCTTAATCTCACCGCTCCCGATTTAGTGCCGCTGGAGAGGGTTACCGTCGCCTCGCCGTAAGCGTCGGTCTTCACCGTAATCGAATCCTGAGCCACGCCGTTGAGCGATTCCCCTCCACCCGGGCCATTTATGACATAAAACTCAACCGACCAGTCGGCGCCCACTCGGTTGCCGTTATCGTCATAACATATGGCTCTCACCTGAGTCGCTTCCATTCCACCCGTACCCCGCACCTGGATCCTGGGATTGTTCGGCATCAAAACGATGTAAGCCACCGTGTCGGTGGGAACCAAAAGCAGGCTCGCGTCCTCCTGAAGCACATTTCCGTCAGGCTCGGAGGTAACCTTTAGATAAGCGGTTCCGGTCCGAACCCCGGCAATGTAAGTAACCTCGACTTCACCGTCCTGAGTCAGGGCGTAAGAGGGTATAAATCCCATGGAATTCCAGCGGCCGTCTTGATTGACGTCGTACTTCAGCATGTCTATCCCCTCGGTGAAATAGCCGTCACCGTCGGTGTCGTCGAATTTCTCTCCTGCGGCGAACTTTACTATGGTGCCGTCCTCAGCCAGATTGCCGGTGGTGTCGGTGACGGTGACTTTCACGGTGGACGTTGAAATCCCATCGGCTGGCAGCCAGGCTGGGGTTACCTCGATATCCAGTGGCTTGATAGCTCCTCCGGAGGTCACCACCTTGATCTGGACGCTTCTGGAGGCAACGCCCGGGACGTTCACCTGGATGGTGGCGGTGCCGAAGTCGGTGGGAGTGAAGATGCTAGCGACAGAACCGTTGGCATCAGTTGTATCCACCGACGGAGTACAGTAGCCCACGGCGGCAGGAGTGACAGAGAAAGAGACCTGGACACCGGAGACCAGTCGATCAGCATCGTCTTCCACCACCACATTCACCATACCCGTTTGTCCTTTTTGAATCTCGTCAGACGGGGCGATGGAGAGTGACTTTATCAATACCACCGTCTCATCGTCCTTGGTCGACTTCTCTGAACATCCCATCATCAGCAACGAGATTGACAGAAGGATCAAGGTTGGCCAGCCAAATACGCCGGAAAAACTGAAACATTTCCTCGTCATGGTTTTTTCCCCTTTGACTTTAGGATTAATGGCCTTTGGGCCTGGCGGTTTCCTGTTGGATTTTGCCGCTTTGGCTCTAAATTTTGATATCGGCATAAATCCTTGAGAATTTAGAAATCCGGTAGTTTTTGGGCGGGCATCATTGAGCCCCTCAATCCGGTGTGAGGTCTGGACATCTCGGGAGCAAAAGGCCGGGAGGCTATTCTCTGCCGGTTGAAAGAGCCAGCCTAAAAAGAAGAGGGAAAAGATAACGAAGAGAGAACGGTCAGCGGCACGAACCGTACGGTTCATGCCAGCGGATCAGACGGATTGAGGGGATAAAACTACGAGGTTAAAACACTCCTGCTGCCCTGACGACCGCGAGTAGGCCTGGATTGGGCGCATTCAACAGAGAATGAGGGTTAGCAGGCGCCTGTTTGGGTCCTTCAACCGGTATTAGCCCCATGATTCCTATGATTGACGTGGCCGAAAGACAAAAAAAGAGGTCGGACGACTTTGCCAGCCAAATCGCCGTCCGACCTGGATTTTAGAACTCTCTCTTAGTCTACCGGGCTCCGTCTATGGAGGCGAACAAGGCGGATAACCTTCTCTATAGAGATAATTTATCAGACAGACTACGTCCGCCACGTTAACCACGTCATCCGCGTTACAGTCGGCCGCCTCTATCGGACTGGGTTCCGGGCAGCCCTTGTACAGGTAACAGATCAGGTATACCACGTCGCCTACGTCCACAACCCCGTCACCCCCCGGAACGTTGATGTCGCCGCAGATGTAGTCCATGGTGGCTACCTGCTGGGAAGGGATGTAGTTGTGCTTGGTAACGGTCACCCACAGACTTCCGACCGTGGCTGGTGCCGGATTGAGGGTAATGTCCCCGTTGACATCCGTATATCCGGTCAGATAAACCTCGCTCTCTTTCCACAGACACACATAAGCCGACTCCACGGGGGCATGCGTGGTTGAATCCTCGACGTGTACCGGGAAGGTTATTTTCCCCTTTAGAAGAGTGGCCGGGCAGTCCACGGCAAAACTGTCCGGCTCATCCGTCCACATCGGCATCTCCGGCTCTCCCAAAAGGTTGAAGGTCCATTCACAGTGCTTCTGGGACGAGCCGGAATGGCTGAAGTGATGTTTGGCGTCGGCCATGGTCGGGCCAAGCTGGTATATGTTGCGGTCAAACAGTGAAACCCACCACTCCCGGTCCAACTGGCTGGAGAGGCTGTTCCACTGACCCGAATAGTACAATCCATTGCGCGTATTGCCGTTGAACGCTACCGCTCCTTTGTTGTTGGTGCGGATGACGAAATACTCAGCGATACAGTCCTCGGAGTCCATGTGGTTCGGGTGGCACCCGGGAGTCGTTATTATGGAAAGCTGATTGTAATTGTTTATCTGATTCTGCACGTCCGAGATATCAATATGCGAGTTATGATGATGGGAGCCTATGCCCATGATAGTGATGTTGCAGTGATCAGCATGATTCACCAGGTTTTGGCCCGCGGTAAGGGCGTCGATGAATATCTGTTTATGGCTGGGCGGGACGGCATCGCTGTCGTATACCTTGGTCACCTTGAAGCGCGAGGGAATATAGGTGTCATCGATATTCTCCTTCAACAATTCCATGTGGGTGAAGTCGTCAGCATCCATTCCCAAGAGCGTGATGTCTAAAGGATAGTCGGTGCGGGGCGGGTCCTTTTCGTATTTCAAAACCTTGAAAACAAATGTCTGAATCTCGAATCCGGTCTCGGCGGTGGCCCGGCCCACGAACACTTCATTGATCCAGTCATCGTCAAAATCAGAGTAATATTGGTCGCTGGGGGTGTTCTCGAAGTAATTCCTGTACTCAAAGGGAACGGTGCCGTTCTCTCCACCCAGAAGGAAGTAGGTGGTTCCCCATTCCGAATTCGCATCGATGATGAAGTTTCGGATCTTCTGCTGGTCAGTGCTTCCGCTGTAGTTTGCCACGATCCAGTCGGTGGTAGCCACCGTGTCCCTCACTCCCTTCTGATTGTGCCACAAAACCAGCTCACTATACCATGTGGCGTGCAGCGAGCCGGTGATGATCACATGGTCAAAAGGTCCCCCGTCAAGCGCAGTCGCTTTCATGGCCAAACCTGTGCGCACATCCAAGTCCTCAGGATTCACCACCATACCGGTGAGCATCTGCTCATAGGTTCTCCTGCTTCTCTCCGAGACGTTCGGCGAGAGATAATCACTGCACTCATATCCACTCATACCTTCGATCACAAAACTGATGGAGGTGTAAAGAGTAAGTTTCTTCTCCGCGGGAAGGTATTGCACCGGGTAAAGTTGGACTATGGCTATCCCCTGTCCGGCTAAATCAGCCTGATGAACAAACTCAACCAGCTCCGGGGGATATGGTTGGATAGAGGCGTAAATCTCAGGGTCAGGCTCAACGAAAGCTATATCCTCGTCTGAATACCCTATCTTCCTAGGTGGCTGAAGCGGAAGGACATTAAACTCACCTGAAATCTCCTCCTGAGTCGTGCTCACAATCCGGACACTCTGCGCCGCCATCCCGGCCGGGAGTGCGATTCGCAGTTCCACTAACGGCAGCATCGGTTTCCCCAACTCATCCGGATAGGAGCCGTTCTCCAGTCCCACCAGGTCGTACCCCAAAAGCTTGTCAAATGAAAGATCATCCAGGGAGAACACCGCCGTGTACCGGACTTCGGTTGCATCCTTTCCCTGCGAACTCACCTGAGCAGGTAACAGGAAGGCCGCCGCAAGGAGCAGGACGGAGATCGAAACCGAAAACCTGACAACCGGTTTCAATTCGTTCATGCTTCGCTCCTTTCTAGTTAATTTGTTGGTTTATAAAAAATAGCGAACCCCAACTCTTTTCGTCACGGAATATGCTTCTGGCACAGCTGACATCCTTTCCTTCGGCAGACTTCCCGCCGGTCTTCAGACCGAATCTTGGATGCGTGATTCCCTGAAAAACAGCCACCAGATACCAGAGAGAAGATTCTCACAATAACACAGAAAGACTTACTTCTTTCAAGCCGAGGTCAATACAAAACGACCACAGGCCTTACACTTAATTTACGAAGATTTCACGATTTGTCAATGAGATATTTGCGATGAAGAAGCGCTTAGTTGATCAGTCCCGGGTAAAGTGAGAAGTCTTCAGCGGGACTTTGGAGGGCCGAGGCAGATGAAAGGCACCAACGCTCTAAATCCCAAAGAAGCCTCACTTTTTTCCTCCCGCTGCTGTTTCGGCTCATTTTTGGGGCCGATTCACCTGCGGCGGCTCGGGCTCAGCATGAAAGTCTAACAACAAAAAGAGGCCGGATCGCTGGCCAGCAAGCCTTTGATCCGACCTCCGTTTTAGAATCGTTGCTCAGTAGGTTGGACTTTGCTTATGGAGGCGAACAAGGCGGATAACCTTCTCTATAGAGATAATTTATCAGACAGACTACGTCCGCCACGTTAACCACGTCATCCGCGTTACAGTCGGCCGCCTCTATCGGACTGGGTTCCGGGCAGCCCTTGTACAGGTAACAGATCAGGTATACCACGTCGCCTACGTCCACAACCCCGTCACCCCCCGGAACGTTGATGTCGCCGCAGATGTAGTCCATGGTGGCTACCTGCTGGGAAGGGATGTAGTTGTGCTTGGTAACGGTCACCCACAGACTTCCGACCGTGGCTGGTGCCGGATTGAGGGTAATGTCCCCGTTGACATCCGTATATCCGGTCAGATAAACCTCGCTCTCTTTCCACAGACACACATAAGCCGACTCCACGGGGGCATGCGTGGTTGAATCCTCGACGTGTACCGGGAAGGTTATTTTCCCCTTTAGAAGAGTGGCCGGGCAGTCCACGGCAAAACTGTCCGGCTCATCCGTCCACATCGGCATCTCCGGCTCTCCCAAAAGGTTGAAGGTCCATTCACAGTGCTTCTGGGACGAGCCGGAATGGCTGAAGTGATGTTTGGCGTCGGCCATGGTCGGGCCAAGCTGGTATATGTTGCGGTCAAACAGTGAAACCCACCACTCCCGGTCCAACTGGTTGGAGAGACTATTCCACTGGCCCTGATAGTACAATCCATTACGTGTGTTGCCGGTGAAAGCCACCCCGGCCTTATTAGGATTGTAGATAACGAAATGCTCAGCAATGCAATCATTGAAATCCATATGATTTGGATGGCAACCGGGGGTAACTATCACGGACAGTTGGTTGTAATTGGTCAGGGCATCCACATCTGAGTTGGAGATATACCAACCGTGATTATGGTCGCCTGTGCCCATGACGGTAGAATTGGAATGGTCGGCATGGTTCACCAGGTTTTGACCGGCATTGAGAGCATCGATGAAATCCGCTTTATGATAAGAGGGCTGGCTATCGTATACCTTAGTCACATTGAAGCGCGAGGGAATATAGGTGGCGTCGATATTATCCTTCAGCAATTCCACGTGGGTGAAGTCGTCATAATCCATTCCCAATAGCGTTACGTCTAAAGGATAGTCTGTTCGGGGAGGGTCCTTTTCGTAATCCAAGACCTTGAACACAAATGTCTGGATCTCGAATCCGGTCTCTGCGGTAGCCCGGCCTACATAGACTTCGTTGAGCCAGTCATCGTCAAAATCAGAATAGTATTGGTCGCTGGGTGTGTTTTCAACGTAATTCCTGTACTCAAAGGGGACTGTCCCGTGCTCCCCGCCCAGGAGGATATACATCGTTCCCCAGGTTGCGTTGGCGTCGATGATGAAATTCCGGATCTTCTGCTGGATAGTGCTTCCGTTGTAGTTTGCCACGATCCAGTCGGTGGTAACCACCGTGTCTCTTACTCCCTTCTGGTTATGCCACTCCACCAGCGCATTGTACCAGGTAGCGTGCAGCGATCCGGTGATGACCAGATGATCAAATGGCCCTCCATCAAGTGCAGTCGACTTCATGGCCGAACCTGTGCGCATATCCACGTCTTCAGGATTCACCACCATGCCGGTGAGCATCTGCTCATAGGTTCTTCTGCCTCTCTCCGAGACGTTCGGCGAGAGATAATCACTGCACTCATATCCGCCTACTCCCTCGATTACAAAACTGATGGAGGTGTAAAGAGTAAGTTTCTTCTCCGCAGGAACGTACTGCACGGGACGAACCTGGACAATGGCCATCCCCTGTCCGGCTAAATCAGCCTGGTGAAGAAACTCGACCAACTCAGAGGGATATGGCTTGCTGGAAGCGTAGATCTCAGGATCAGGTTCAACGAAAGCGATATCCTCGTCTGAATACCCTATCTTCCTGGGTGGCTGGACCGGAAGGACATTGAACTCACCTGAAATCTCCTCCTGAGTCGTGCTCACAACCCGGATACCCTGCGCCGCCATCCCGGCCGGGAGTGCAATTCTTAGCTCCACTGACGGCAGCATCGGTTTCCCCAGTTCATCCGGATAAGAGCCGCACTTCAACCCCAGCACATCATACCCCAAAAGTTTGTCAAATGAAAGATCCTTCAGGGAGAATTCCGCCGTGTACCGGACTTCATAGGTTCCCTTTCCCTGAGAACTCACTTGGGCGGGGGATAAGAAGGCCGTTGCCAAAAACAACACGGAGACCGCAATCCAAAGCCTGATAATGGGTTTTGATTTGCTCATGCTTCGCTCCTTTTGTATTGTAACATTTCTTTGCAACGTAAAACAGAACCCCGTAGTTTTCGGATCGATATACCTCCTTTACTGCAATCACATCTGTTCATTCGGCAATCCCTCTTCCGACTTTAAAGCCGAATTACGAACGAGACGCTCCCTGAGAAACAGCCACCGGTATCCCAGAGAGAAGATTCTTGTACTGAAACGGCAAAACCTGCTTCTTTCAAGCTTAACTCAACCCAAACTGCTTTCTTGCTCTAAACACAATTTACCTAAATTTCTCGTTTTGTCAACGTTTTTCTAAGCAGGTCCGACAAGTTCTCGCAAGTTGCTCCCCGAGAGAGAAATATGCTACCTTTCGGATTTTGCTGAAAGGCAGGGGAAGAATCCTGATGCTGAATGGAGAGAAAGATCAGGTTTGGAGAATTCTGGGCGAGAAGAATTCCGATAAAAAAGACCTTTAATCTTTCATCGACTCCAAGAATTTTGCATTGTTTTTGGTCTTGCTGATGCGGTCAAGCAGAAACTCCATGGCCTCCACGGAATTCATCTCGTTCAGGAACCTCCGCAATATCCACACCTTCCTGAGATCCTCTGGAGACAGCAAGAGCTCTTCTTTTCTGGTGCCTGAGCGGTTGATGTCCATGGCCGGGAAGATACGGCGGTCGGAGAGCCTTCTGTCTAAAACCATCTCCATGTTGCCGGTTCCCTTGAACTCCTCGAAGATCACCTCATCCATTCTGCTCCCGGTCTCCACCAAAGCGGTGGCGATGATGGTCAAGCTTCCCCCGTCCTCGATGTTTCTGGCGGCTCCGAAGAACCTCTTGGGTCCTTTCAGCGCGTTGGAATCCACTCCACCGGAGAGTATCTTTCCGCTGTGAGGTACCACGGCGTTGTTTGCCCGGGCCAGGCGGGTGATGGAATCCAAGAGAATCAGCACGTGGCCTCCGTGCTCCACCAGTCTTTTGGACTTCTCCAGCACCATCTCCGCCACCTGGACGTGGCGGTCTGCCGGCTCGTCGAAGGTGGAGCTGATCACCTCACCCTTAACCGACCTTTTCATGTCGGTAACCTCCTCCGGCCTCTCATCGATCAACAGCACGATCAGCTTTATCTCCGGGTGGTTGGCGGTAACGCCGTGGGCAATCTTCTGAAGAAACATGGTCTTGCCCGCCTTGGGCGGAGAGACGATTAACCCCCGCTGTCCCCTGCCTATGGGAGCCATAAGATCCATAATCCGCATCGAGACTTCGTCAGCGTCTGTCTCCAGCTTTATCCTCTTCTCCGGATAGAGGGGAGTGAGGGCATCAAAGAGTACCTTGTGTTTCGCCACCTCGGGATTTTCAAAGTTGACCGCCTCTATCTTGAGCAAGGCAAAGTACTTCTCATTCTCCTTGGGAGGTCTCACCTGGCCGGAGATGGTGTCACCGGTGCTCAGATCAAAACGCTTTATCTGGGACGGGGAGACGTATATGTCGTCCGGTCCCGGAAGGTAGTTGTAATCTGGTGATCGCAAAAAACCGTAACCTTCGTCCAGGATCTGCAGGACTCCTTCCGCGAAGATGAAACCGTCTTTTTCGGTTTTGGCTTCCAGTATCTTGAAAATCATTTCCTGCTTTCTCAAGCCGGACAGACCCGGGATTTCCAGATCCTCCGCTAAATCCAGAAGCTCCGAAATGGTCTTGCTTTTGAGTTCTACTATGTCCATTTGTTCACACCTTTCCTTTCGTGTTATAATTGTCCTGTTTCAGAAGATTTCTGTTCCGACAAGGTTTCAATCACTATCCGTTTGCTCGTTTCACAATAAGGTTCAAGAGAAGAAAGACAACCAAGATGTTCCGATGTTCTCTTTATGTTCACGGCTGGCCCTACTTGGCGCCGGGTCATCCAAAAAGTTCACCGCCAAAGCTTCAAAGCCCGCATGATGACTCTATGTATGCAACTTGTCGGATTGAATCTATCCTTTGGGTAAGACCTTAGATGGGGTTCGATCCTTAGAACGAGTGATACTACCCCTCGGAGTTAACTTTCCTTTGTCTCGCGTTAGCCTTGTTATTAGTTATATCGACCTCCCCTTTCGAAGTTTTACCTCGTTATGGTCATCTGGATCGTACTTGAGCTTGTCGTCATTTGGCGAACCTGCTCCCGAATCCACAGGTTACCGCCAGGCTGGGTGACACTGGCTTTACGTCTGGGTCATTCTCTCCCGCACCTCCCCAGAGATTCTCGCTACGATTAGGGAGCCCGACCGCTAACGTTCCGAGGAACCGGGGCCTTTCGCCTTGGACCTTTTGCCAGCTATTGTCTCCTCAGTAACTTCCTCCGTCTTTGCGTCCCCCCATAGACTCTCCAGTCCATAGAATTCTCTGACTTGGGGAAGAAATATATGTACGACCACGTCCACATAATCTAGGAGAATCCACCGACAGGCCTGATATCCTTCGCTGTGCCAGTAGTTTATTCCCCGCTGCCGCAGGTTTTCGGTGATCCAATCCGCGATAGCCTTGGCCTGAACGTCAACGCTGGCTGAACAGATTACGAAGAAATCGCAGACAGAGGAGAGTTTACGCAGGTCTAAGATTTTCACGTCAAGAGCTTTCTTCTCCAGGGCAAATTGGCCTGCCAGGCGTGCCAGTCTCCTGGGCGTTATCTTCAAAAGGTCTTTTTCCTCCTTTTTGCTGGCGGTTTTTGACTTGTTCGAAATTGGTCGAATGGCTATGTCTCTTCAGCTTGCCGGTAGGAGTTTTTCCCAATCGTCGCCTATCACAATGGTCAACGAGATCGCGTGGTAATTATTCTCCAGTTTCCTGCATATCACCCTCCTCCGGCCAATGCCCAGAGCTTCAGCGGCAAGCAGAGCGGTCTCGGACGGCGCGCCCTTTTCATTGCATCCCAGCCGATCGAGAATCAGGCTCTCCCGCGGCGCGGAGTCATCCAACTTCCCGATCTCCACGATCTGATATACGACATTGTGCACTCGCAACCCCTCCAGTTTTTCTGCCACCTTCTCGGCCACGCCTTCCTTTTGGAATCCATCAAGAATCTGAGTGCGAGCGAACACCAGCTCTTTCTGCTTTTTAGCTTCAGGCTGACCCCATCTCTTGTACAACGAGAAAGCATATAATAGAAGGAGAATAGCCGCGAAAGCTATGGTAATCTCCAGCAACCGGGAGCCCAGATACGTCCGCCAACTTACTTTCTTCGGTCTTTTTCTGCGGTAATACCTGTAGACTTTTCTTCTTTTCTTCTTCTTGGACATCCGCCTTAAGATGCAACCCTTACTTAAGGAGCAGAGGAGACTTGTTTAAGTTTCTTATGTTAGATTTGAAAAGTTTGATCGGGAAAAACTGTCATCAGGTCTATTGGACCCTGCGGATGAGCAAAATCTTACCTCTCCCGCTCCCGCCAGAAACTTTCGTTTCCCAGGCCATATGCGGCAGGAAGGGTTATAACGTTTATCCACAGGGAAAAGCTGCTGCTTGGTCTATAGTGCAACTGAAAGTTGGGCAAAATCCTGTTTTTTACCGTCAGGGCATCCCGCCGGAACACTGAGAGGGGTTGGTGCAAATAATTCAGACTCAGGGCCACGCTCAAGGGATCCGACAGTTGATATTTCAGGGTTGTGGTGTATACGCCAAAGCTCCCACTGGTTCTCCCGTTGGAGAAGTAGGAAAACGAGTAGCTATGATTCATCTTTAGTCTCTGGGGATCAAGGAGGCTGAAACTCTTGGAGTTCGATTCGAAACCCAGAAGATTCTTATCCTGAGAGTTTATGTCAAAGGCCTGAGCTGAAGACAAAAGTAGACAAAACATCAAGGCAACCACTGAAGGTAGGAATTTCTTATTCGCCTGTCTCATCCGAATTACCTCCGTTTGACCGATCTGCAAGAAGGAATATAGAACCTTCCTCAAAGTCTGTCAATGCTTTTTTCTCGGGAACCTTTGAAAAACTTCCGAAGGCAAAAAAGCCCTCCCTGACAAGGCATAAGAACATACGCCTAAGGCGCGGCCGTCGTTTGGTCAAACCCGCGAGCCAGAAGGAGCCTCTCCATTTCCTTAAGCTCCTCCTGGGAGTTTATCCCCAGGGTTTCTTTAGGATCGGCTACCACCACCCCGCACACTGGAGATTTGCCTTCTCGCAGGAGCTTCAGGGTATCGGTCAGGTAGTATTCTCCTTGTTCGTTATCGTTGGTAACCTTCCCCAATGCCGAAAATAGGGAGGCTCTGTCAAAGCAAAAGGTGCCGGTATTGATCTCCCTTATTCTCTTTTGATCGGCATCAGTGTCCTTCTCCTCCACGATTTCCTGCACCAATCCCGTTTCGTCTCTGACTATTCTTCCATACCCGGCGGGATCATCCAGGATAGCGGTCAAAACCGTGGCCGAAGCTCTCTTTTTCCTATGTTCGTCAAGGAGTGTTTTCAAAGTACCCGACCTCAGCAGGGGAACGTCGCCGGATAGAATCAGCACGTCACCCTGGAAATTGGACAGCAGCTCTTCAGTCTGTAGAACCGCGTGTCCGGTTCCTAGTTGCTCCTTTTGAACTACGAACTCAAGTTCCAGATGTTTCAGCGCGTCTTTAGCTTGCTCCCACCTGTGCCCTACTACCAGGAGAATCCTCTCGGCCCCTACCTCCTGGGCCGTGCTGACAACGTACTCCACCATCGGCTTTCCACCCAATTTGTGGAGCACCTTGGGCAGATCAGACTTCATCCTGGTCCCCTTGCCCGCTGCCATTATGATCGCTGCTGTTGGTTTAGAATGCGTCACCATTCGTCGCGAAGGTAACCCGGTATCTCAGTCCATTCTAACCTGAGCCTGCCGGGTAGTTACTTCTTTTGGGTGATCTTATTCTCGTCGTCGACGTAGATTACCTTGGGCTGGTATTTTTTCGCTTCCTCGTATTCCAGGTGGCAGTAGGAGATGATAATCAGCAGGTCCCCCACCTGTCCCAATCTTGCCGCCGGACCATTTAAGCAGATGGTTCCGGAATCTTCCTTCCCTACCAAAATGTAGGTCTCAAACCTGGAACCATTATTAAGATTAACCACCTGAACCTTCTCGTTGGCGAGAATGTTCGCTTCATCCAAGAGCCTCTTGTCGATGGTTATGCTCCCCTCGTAATTCAGATCGGCCCCGGTGATCCTAGCTCGGTGGATTTTAGACTTACAAATTGTTACCAACATGATAGCTTCCGTGAAAATAATTGCTGCAAGAGAATTTTGTCCGTTAAATCCGTCCAGACGGACGCCCCCAGACGGGCCCGTATGGGCGTCTGGGCGTTCCATCCGTTAACAGCCTCGGTTCTCTTGCCAATTAATGTGAATATGCGCCAGAGGCAAGCTTTTTTGTTTTACCGAGTTCCTTATTGCTTTTACGTCGAGTTCCCCCGCCTCTTTGAGCAGATTTACTGAAACCTAAGATACGGGTACTTGTTGCGTCGGGATTGCAGAATCCCGATGGAACAAAAAGGCTCATTTCACTTTCACTTTGATATTATCTATTAACCTCGCCTTTCCGAAGCGAACAGCCAGGGAGATAAGAACCTCACCTTTCAGCCTTTTCAAGGGCTCCAGGGTTCGGGCGTCGGTAATGGCGATGTAGTCTAACTTGGCTGAAGGCTGTTTGTTGATCATGTTCCTCATCCGGGAGATAATCCTCTTGGCGCTTCTTTCGCCCTTGCCGATCAACTTTTTTGCCTCGCGAAGCGACTCATACAAAACTGCCGCCTGTTTTCTCTCCTCTTCAGAGAGATATCTGTTCCGCGAGCTTAAGGCCAGTCCATCCTTTTCCCTGATGGTGGGAGCGATCATCATCTTTATTCCATAATTTAGATCATCCACCATCTTCTTCAAAACCACCGCCTGTTGGGCGTCCTTCTGGCCGAATACGGCGATATCCGGCTGAACGATGTTAAAGAGCTTTGCCACGATGGTCGTCACCCCCTGAAAATGGGTCGGCCTGGTTCTCCCTTCCAATTTGCCTGTGATTTTTTCCACGGTCACATGAGTTAGGTAGTCTTCCGGGTACATATCCTTCATTCGGGGAGCGAAAACAAAGTCACATCCTTCCTTCTCCAGCAGCAGTTTGTCCCTTTTGAAATCTCTGGGGTAGCTTTTTAGATCCTCGCCCGGCCCAAACTGAGTGGGATTGACAAATACACTCACCACCAGAACGTCAGATCTCTTTTTGGCAATCCGAACGAGGCTTAGATGGCCTTCATGCAGATAGCCCATGGTGGGAACGAGACCTATGGTCTTCCCTTTCCGTTTAAGCTCCCCACAGAGCTCTTGTATCCTTTTGGACGATGCGACTAATTGCATGGATTAGGAAATTAAAGTTCAAAGTGAAAAATTCGAAACTGCAGTTCAAAGTTTAAAAAATCACTTTTCGACAAGCGGAAAAAAGAGATTCGGGATATCTGAGAAACCATAAGGAGTACGAATTGGAGTGTTCGCCTTCCTTCGGCAAGCTCTCCTCGAGTCTGAGCGACCTTCCTTCGACACTGAGTCT
>CBDUQU010000079.1:0-14049 GCA_965369445.1 uncultured bacterium
TTGCCGAGAGAGTCGAGCAAGCTCGACCACTACATGTTCCTTTTTTCGATCATTATTCAGCAGAAAGTGGGAAGATAGTAACCCTTTGAACCAAGAATGCTTTACTTCTGGTCCATTTTAGCTTACCTGTTGATCTTAATTGGCGTGGGGGCCATCCGCTCCAGGAGGGTAAAGACCCAGACCGACTTCATGGTGGCCGGCCGGAGGCTCCCGGCTGCGGTGCTGGTGGGAACCCTTCTGGCCACCTGGATCGGATCGGGCAGCATCATCGCCGGCGCTGGATTGAGCTACGAGAAGGGTTTCGCCGCCCTGTGGTTCAACGCCGGCGTTTGGGTGGCAATCATCGTCTTGTATTTCATTGCGGGACGCGCCAGAAAGTTAGCCCAGTTCACCGTCCCGGACCTCCTGGAGATAAGATACAATAAAGTTGCCCGCATCCTGGGGAGTATCACCACCATCATCGCCTACACCGCCATCGTGAGTTACCAGTTCAAAGCCGGCGGGATGGTGCTGAACATGGTCGCCGGAATTCCCATCGACCAGGGAATAATCCTCACCGCCGTTTTCGTGATTGCTTACACCGCCTTAGCCGGAATGATCTCCGTGGCCTACACTGACGTGGTCAACGGCGTGGTGCTGCTGTTGGGATTCATAATCGGTCTTCCTTTCCTGCTGAAACTGGCCGGGGGTTGGGGAAACGTTGTCGCAACGCTTCCCCCGGATAGATTCCAGGTGCTGGGAACCATGACCATCTGGGAGGCATTAGGATACTCTCTTCCCACCATGCTTCTCTTACTCGGCGAGTCTAACATGTATCAGAGATTCTTCTCGGCAAAGGACGAGAAGGCCGCAAAAGCGTCGGTGTTAGGCTGGATCTCGGGAACCATCTTCGTGGAAACCCTGATCGTGATCCTGGCGATCATTGGGAGCAGCATATTTATAGGCATAAATCCCGAATCAGTGATCCTGCATTCGGTCCGGCATGGACTATCGCCGGTGATCGGCTGTGTGCTGCTGGCTGCCATCGTGGCCGTGATCGTATCCACCGCCGATTCGTTCCTCCTGGTTCCCTCAACCAACATCATGCGGGATATTTACCAGAGATTCATCAACCCGAACGTTTCCCAGAAGAAGATGGTACTCTACTCCCGGATAGTGGTGATCGCCCTGGGCATAGTCGCCTTTGTGCAGGTGAGATTTTTCACCACGGTCCTGGGCATGGCCCTTTACGCTTACACCATGTACGGGGTGGGAATCACGCCGGCGGTCTTAGCCGCCTTCTTCTGGAAGAGAGCGACTCCCACCGGCGGGGTTTGTTCCATAGCTTCGGGAATGGTTACCACCATTGTCTGGGAGCTTCTGAAGAAGCCGTTTGACGTTCCCACCGTGTATCCGGCGCTCATTCTGTCAGTCTCCAGCCTGGTCATAATCAGTCTGCTGATGTCCAAGCCAAAAGAGGAGAAGTGGAGACCGTTTTTTCCCTGTTCGTCACGCTCAGACGACCGCCCGTCTGGGCGGACGCCTCGTCCGTGACGGAAATGCAAATGGTAACGGACGGGGGCGTCCGTTACCAACAAAGGGATTGATGGAAAAATATCTTTTTAGGATCTAATGAAGTTGACATACTGAAAACCTCACCCCCTATCCCCCTCTCCATAAAATGGAGAGGGGGAACAAAAGGGGGAGAGGTCTAAAAGCCAAACTCATATATCAACAATTATCTTTGAGAAGATGTGAAGATTTTTACTAATGGGAGGTTTCAATCATGAAGAAGTTTAACCTGCTTTTGGTTCTTTCTTGTCTGGTTTTTTTATCACTTCTCAACTGTGAGAGGAAGGAGATGGAGGATCATACGTTCCAACAACTGGTGGACGAGTTTCTGGAAGGCTTCTATGAGGCTCATCCGGTGTGGGCAACCTACATCGGAGACCACAGGTACGATCATCTGATCGACGATTACTCCACCGAGGCCGTTCAGGCGGAGATTCTGCGACTGAGGCTTTTTGCGGAGAAGACCAAGTCCATTGACACCCTCAGACTCAACCCTACCAACAAAGTTGATTTCAAGATCTTAGAGAATGAGATCAACGCACAGCTCTTGCGCTACGAGGAGCTGAGACCCTTTGAGAGGAGCCCGGTGATGTACAGCTATCTCATAGGAGGATCCATAAATTCTCTTATCAGCCGGGAATATGCTCCTTTAAGGCAGAGGCTGACAGCAGCCATGTACCGGCTGAGGCGTCTGCCCGCGCTGGTGCGGCAAGCCAAGGGCAATCTCAAGAATCCACCTGAGGTTCAGACCAGAACCGCCATAAAGCAGAACCGGGGTAACATCAACTTAATCAAGAACGATTTAGCCAAAGTGGTGGAGCGGCTACCTGGCTGGAAGGACACGCTGGATCATCCCATGAAGATAGGAATCGGAACGTTAGAGGATTACCAGAAGTTCTTGGAAGAAGACCTTCTGCCCCGATCAAACGGAGACTTCAGATTGGGAGAGAAGCTCTTCGAGAAGAAGCTGAAGCTAACTCTCCAATCCGACCTCACCTCAGACGAGATCGTGGAAAGGGCGGAAGCGGAATTGGTGTTGGTACGGAAACGTATGTTTGAGCTGGCTCAGCCTTTACATGAGAAGATGTTTCCCGGTCGTCAACTCAAAGAGACAGGCAGAGAATTGCAGAACGTGGTGATAAAAGAAGTCTTAGGCGAGATCGCCAGGGATCATCCCAAGAAGGATGAACTCCTGGCAGTCTGCCGACGGAATCTGAAGGAGCTGGAGGAATTCGTAAGGGAGAAAGATCTGATCGATCTGGTCGGGATAAATCCACTGGAGGTGGATTGGACGCCAGAGTTCTCCCGCGGGGTAGCTGTGGCCGGATTGGACTCGCCCGGGCCTCTGGATAAGGATCAGAAGTCGTTCTACAGAGTCTCTCCCATACCGGATGATTGGACCAAGGAACAGGAGGAATCGTACCTGCGGGAATACAACCACTATATGCTAAAGGACCTCTCCGTCCACGAAGCCATGCCGGGCCATTATGTTCAGCTCTTCTACGCCAACCAGTTTCCGTCCATAGTCAGATCAATCTTCGGCAGCGGACCTTTCATCGAGGGATGGGCCGTTTACAGCGAGAGGATGATGGTGCACGCCGGATACATGAATTACGATCCCCGGATGGAGCTGACCCAGCTTAAGATGTACGTCAGGGCGGTCATAAACGCTATCCTGGATGTCAAGATCCATACCGGCGACATGACCAAAGAAGAGGCGATAAATTTGATGGTGGAGGAGGGATTTCAGGAGAGGTCCGAGGCAGAGGGTAAGTGGGTGCGCGCCAGCCTGACTTCCACCCAGCTCTCCACCTATTTTGTGGGATTCCAGGAGATAATGGATTTGGAAAGAGCTTACCGTGAGAAGGTAGGGGATGACTTCTCCCAAAAGGAGTTTAATCACAAGCTCTTGAGCTACGGCTCATCCCCGGTAAGGTTTTTGCGAGAGATCATTCTGGAGGGCGAGTAGAAAGCGCAGGAGTGGAGCTTCAACTCCACCCGCATTTCGGCGGACCTGAGGGCTCGCCCCATCGGCTTGCGGTCGCCTGATTCACCGGGCGCGATCGTTTAGTAAGTCCTCCGCAACTGAAGGCGGATGTTCCGCGGTCGGGGGGCCTGATCCGCCTTCGTTTTCCGCCGGTGAGGAACACTAACGGGAGACACACAGGAGTGAGTCACCAGAATTCTCCTTGCCTCGGTGAGAACCCAACTCAAGTTTCCACAAAGGGACCATCATGAAGAGCTTTGAGGGATCAGACAGGGTTCAAGACAGGACAGACTCCGGCCTCCGCGAGTGGCGGAAGTTTTTTGTTCCCGTCGGCATCTTCTGTCTGGCTTTCCTGCTGAGGCTCATTTACCTGCTCCAGATAGAATCCTCGCTGCCCTTCTTCTACGCTCTAAGACTGGATGAGCTTTACCATGATACCTGGGCTCGACAGATTGCCTCCGGCCAATGGTGGGACACTGAACCGTTTTTCCGCGCCCCCCTTTACGTGTATCTTCTCGCACTAACCTATAAGATTTTTGGATACAGTCTCTTTCTCCCTCGGCTCCTTCAGATTCTCATGGGCTCCCTGAGTTGCGTTCTGATATTCCTGATAGCCAAGAATCTTTTCAATCGAACCGTCGGGGTCCTTTCAGGAGTTGTCGCCTGCTTCTATGCCATGCTGATTCTCTACGATGCTCATCTTCTGATCACTTCCCTTGCTGTTTTTCTTGATTTGGTGCTAATAGGCTTACTTCTACGTGCAGGCAAGAGACCAAGACCGGTAAACTGGTTCTTCTGCGGCATAGTCTTGGGACTTTCTGCTATTGCCCGCCCTAACATCCTGGTCTTCGTCCCTTTCATCCTAATGTGGATGTTCTTTCAATTCAAAAACCGGCTTTTGCCGAAAACTATCCTCGCCCGCTGGATCATCCTATGTGCTGCGGCCCTGTTAGTTATCGCCCCGGTAACTGTGCGGAATTACTCAGTGAGTAGAGATTTCGTTCTCATAGCCTGGCAGGGAGGGTACAACTTCTACCTGGGCAACAATCCTGAAGCTACCGGTTGGTCAACTATGGCGCCCCAGATGCACCGAAGCCTGGAGGGCGGGATTGAAGATGCAATAAGGTTGGCGGAAGAGGAAAGGCAGACAAAGCTCAAGCCCTCCCAGATATCAGGTTTCTGGTATGGGAAGGGGATTCACTCCATACTATCCCAGCCTAAAGCCTGGCTTGAGTTGATGGGCAGAAAAACACTCTATTTCTGGAAAGGGTACGAAATACCGAATGCTCAAAATGCATACTTAAACAGAAATTTCTCCGCCCTTCTTGATTCTCTCTTGGGAAAGTCCGTCATCTATGTTCCCTTCGGGTTGGTTGGCCCGCTTTCGATATTGGGCTTTTTGATCTGCCTGAGACGGATCAGGGTATATCTCCTCCTATACCTTTTCGTCTTATCATATTCAGCCTCCGTGATCATATTTTTCGTTTGCTCTCGGTTTCGAATGCCGGTCATCCCGATTTTGATCATATTTGCCTCATTCTCGGTCTGGTGGCTCTATAAAAAGATCAAAAACAGACAAATTCTTCACCTATTGATCTTCCTCCTGGTTCTGGCCGTACTTCTGCCGACGTCGAACACCCGACTTGAGAATCTGATGGGAGATCAGCGGGCCTTGGATCATTTCGCGCTTGGAGGGGCCTACTTCCAATTGGGCAAGATGGATTTGGCCATTAACGAATGGAAAACCTCCCTGAGATATGATCCTAAACTTAACCGGTGCCGAACACACCTGGCCGACCTATACTTTAATCGGGGTCTAATAGATTCGGCCATGAACGAATATAACATCGCGCTCGTTTCTGATACTTCCTTTCATGACAGGTGTTATCTGGGTTTGGCCGTGATCCATCACCGAAGAGAGGATCGGGATCGGGCCATTGAATACTATTTGCGCAGTATTGAAATAAATCCACGGTTCGAGTTCACCCACCTTATGCTGGGACATGCTTATCACGAAAAGGGATTGCTGGAAAAGGCAAAGGAGGCATGGAAAAATGTCCTGGAGTTGAACCCGGATAATGAGGACGCTACTAAATTGTTGAAAGGAATGTAACTCGGATTCTTTGAGCCTCGAAGGTGAGGCGGGGCAAACACCTCGTATGCTCGGATTGCCCGTCTGGGAGCTTACGTCTGGACCGCAGCCCAACTACGCGTCGGGGTTGCTTTTCCACCTGTCATGCATCCACAGCCACTGGGCGGGGTATTCTCTGATAATCGATTCTAACACCCTGGTGTATTTCTGGGTGACGTCAACGAGATCCTTCTCCCTGTCGCCGGAAAAGCTACGTTCCACCTCAGGCTTGACGATTATTTTGTACCTGTCCCTGCCTTTTCTCAGGATTGCCATGGGGATAATAGGGGACCTGATCTTGTAGGACAGAAGACCCGGCCCAGCCGGAGTTCGCGCCGGTCGTCCGAAGAAGTCGACGAAGACCCCCCTCACTCGTGAGGAGTCCTGGTCAGCCAGAACTCCGAGTACCCTGCCCGCTCTCAAGGCTCTGATAACTGGTCTAATTCCAGCCCGCGAGGGAATGTTTTCCAAGCCCATACTCTCTCTACTCCTCACCAGAAGCCGGTCAAGCCTGGGATCGTAGAGCTCTCGTCCCACCACCGAGACTTTGTATCCCTTCAGCGAGAGATAAGCCCCCAGAAGCTCGAAGTTCCCGATGTGTCCGGAAAGAGCAATAACCCCCTTGCCCGCCTGGTAGGCTCTGTCGAGGTGCTCAAGCCCTTCGATTTCGGTTATCTTCTCTACATCCTCCCACGTCATTTTCTTCAGCCGAACCGCATCCGCCACGTTCTTCCCCAGGTTTTGGAAGACCTTACGACCTAACCTGATCAACTCCTTTTCATTGGTCTTCTCGCCGAAAGCCATGCTCAGGTTGGATAGAGTTCTCCTCCTGGCATCCCGAATTACCAGAAATGCTAACTGTCCCCCAATGCCCCCGACAATGATGGCTACGTTTCTCGGTAAGAAATTCAGAAGAGAGATAATGGAGCTGATCAGTCTATACAGAAACCAGTTCTTAATCCTTTTTCTTATCCGTCTGGTGCCCGATTTCGACATGGTAGCATTTTCGTCATCCTGCGCGCAGCTTCATACCACTCCGGCTTTGAGGATGTCGTGAAGATGTACTATCCCAACAGGCTCTCGCTTGCCGTTGGTAATGATCAGGGAGGTTATGGAGAATGACTCCATCAAGTTCAACGCTTTTGCGGCCAGTTCCTCTCCATCAATGGTTTTCGGATTTTCGCTCATCACCTGCTTGGCTCTAAGGGAGAAGATCTCATCCGTTCGCTCCACCAGTCTCCTCAAATCGCCATCGGTGAAGACTCCCACCAGCTCGCCCTTCTCATTTACCACGGTGGTGGTCCCCAGCCTCTTGGAGGTCATCTCCAGTATCACCTGTTTCATACCGGTCTCCTCCGAGACGACCGGGACCTGCTCGCCAGTGTGCATGATGTCGGAGACCTTGAGCAGAAGCTTTCTGCCCAGATGACCGCCAGGATGGAGCAGGGCGAAATCCTCCGAGGAGAAATGCCTTTCCTCTAAAAGCGCCACAGCTAAGGCGTCACCCATCACCAGTGCAGCGGTGGTGCTGGAGGTGGGGATGAGGTTGTGCGGGCAGGCCTCCTGATCCACCGAGACGTCAATCACCAGGTCACTTTTCTCTGCCACCGGAGAGTTAGGGTTTCCGGTAAAGGTGATTATGGGAACTCCCTGTCTTTTGAAAAGCGGGATAAGTTGATATACCTCATCGGTTCCCCCACTCTTGGTGATGGCGATGACCACGTCGTTTTTCTGCACCATTCCCAAATCGCCATGTATTCCCTCGGTGGGATGCAGAAAGAAGGATGCCGTGCCGGTCGAGGTTAGGGTGGCGGCTATCTTCTTGCCGATTATCCCCGATTTTCCTATTCCGGTGACTATCACCCGGCCCTTGCACTTCAAGATCAATTCCACCGCCTTGACGAAGTTCTCGTCGATCTTCTTCTCCAGGCGGGCAACGGCCTCTGCCTCCTTGCGGATCACCTCTTTAGCGTTCTTTCTTATCATGACACCCACTCCAACGGATCTTTTCCTCTCGCCTTGAGTAGCATCTCCACCACCTCCCGAACTGCCCCGTCTCCACCTTTGGTCTTGGTCACCATCTTGGCGAATCTCTTTACTCTGGGATTTGCGTTCTTCACACAGATGGGAAGACCCACTCGCCTTAGCACGGGGACATCCAGGAGATCATCCCCCATGTAAGCGACCTGATCATCTTTTACTCTCAGACTTCTTTTTAGCTTCTGGTACGCCTTAATCTTGTCAGTTTGCGCTAAAGATACATGTTTTATTTTCAATTGTGTAGCCCTAATTTTCGTGGCCCTGGAAGGGCGTCCGGAGATTAAGGCCACCTTTATCCCTGCCTTATGCGCCAGCCAGATTCCCATTCCATCGACCACGTTGAATCTCTTTGACTCAATTCCTTTGTCATCCAGATATAATCCGTTGTCGGTGAGCACCCCATCCACGTCCAGGATGAGCAGTTTCACATTTTTCGCCAGTTTTTCTATGTAATCTTTGCTTCTAGACATTTAGTGAAGCTCTTGGTTCAGCATTCGATTTGGAAACCTGAGGGTTTCCGCCCAGACGCCCGGACGGGCCCGTCCGGGGGCGGGCGTTCGCCCGCTGCATTTGCTTCGGAGGCCCTACCTAAACGGTGGGCGTTGCCTTTTCCCTTGTCACCTGATCAATCGTTTTCACCTGAATTATAAGCTCTTCTAATTTGTCCAGCGGCAGCATGTTATCCTTATCGCATAGAGCATTCGTCACATCCGGATGAGTTTCCACAAATAGGGCGTCGCAGCCACAGGCCACGGCAGCGCGGGCTAACGGGAAAATGAATTGCGGTTGACCTCCTGACGAACCTCCGTGGGAACCAGGCAACTGCAAGCTATGTGTGGCATCGAAGACCACCGGATAACCCAGATTCCGCATGATGTAAAGCGATCTCATGTCTACCACCAGATTGTGATAGCCAAAGAAAGTGCCCCTTTCGGTCAAGAGAACACTTTTGTTTCCAGCCGACTCTGCTTTCCTGGCGATGGGCAACATATCCTCGGGCGCCATGAATTGCCCCTTCTTGATGTTAAGAGGTTTGCCCGTTTTGGCGGCGGCAATGACTAAGTCTGTTTGTCTGCATAAGAATGCCGGAATCTGCAGGATGTCCCCCACCTGAGAGACCGGAAGGGCCTCATCCGGATTGTGAATGTCCGTGAGAATGGGAACATCGAATTCCTTTTTGACCCTCTCCAAAATCTTCAGACCGTCCTCGAGCCCTGGCCCAGAATAAGAATCAATCTTCAGACGATTTGCTTTAGTGTAAGAGCTTTTGAATACAAAGGGGACTTCGTGACGGGAGGTGATCTCCTTTATCTTCTCACAGGTACTGAGAACAAGCTCCTCTGATTCGATCACACAGGGGCCGGCTATGAGAACCAAGGGACATCCCTCTCCAACATTAAAATTGCCCAGTCTCACAGGGTTCGCTATAGTCATACCTTACCCACTCCTTCAAGAAGATATTTCCTGTCCGTCTCCACGGTTTCTCCGCAGGATGATTATGCTACTGAATCTTGGTGGAATATAATAAACGCAAAGGGTAAACACAAATGATAATTCTTTGGCTTTTGGCGAGCGCAAATGTCGACCCTCGCCGCGATGAAGCGCAGGGGTGGGAGACCAGACCCTAACTTAAGTTAGGGCCTGGTCTTTCGTATTATATGGAGACCGGGACGAAACAAAGCATACTAAAGATTTGCGGAATCAAAAGAGTGGTGTTATATTTGGCTTGACGGAAGTGGATAGGATCTGGTGGTCCTTGCGGACTTCAAATCCGTGGTCCCCCTGGCTGATCCAGGGGGAGGTGGGTTCGATTCCCACCCCTTCCGCCAATTTTAAGTTCGATCATTGGAAATCGTTTTGAACAACCTGATGAGGGCATTCTTTTCACTAATCCTTCTTATTGTATGGTTTGCTCCGATTGCTTTCGTCCACTCCAGGGAAGCAAAGGCTGCCGAGGAGGTTAAGGTCGATTCAACAAGAGCGGAGGTCACGGTGATCACACTTTATGACAACTACCAGCATGATCCTAATCTGAAGACCGGATGGGGGTTTTCCTGTTTGATCAAAGCAGGAGACAAAAACATTCTTTTTGATACTGGCGCAGATAGTCCCACCTTGCTCGATAACATGAAGAGATTAGAGATAGACCCAAAAGATATACATGCGATTGTGTTATCGCACATTCATGGAGATCATACCGGGGGACTCTTGGGAATACTGAAGACAAACCATAACCTCACCGTATACCTGCCGAAATCATTTCCCAATGATTTCAAGAAAGACGTAGAATCATTCAAAGCAAAGGTGGTGGAGGTTGGTGATCCTGTGGAGGTCACTGAAAGGGTAAGCAGCACCGGCGAATTAGGTACGTCCATAAGGGAACAGTCTTTGATAGTCAAGACCTCCAAGGGCCTGGTGGTAATAACCGGCTGTGCCCATCCCGGAATAGTGGATATACTGAAAGAGGTCAAGAAAATCACGGGAGAGGATATCTATCTGGTCTTAGGAGGTTTTCATCTTCTGAATATGAGCGAATCCGAGCTAAAGGAGGTTATAAAGGGCTTCAGGGCGTTGAAGGTCAAGAAGGTGGCCCCGTCCCATTGTTCCGGAGATAAGACCAGAGAGTTATTTAGGGACGAATACAAGGAAGATTTCATTTCAAATGGCGTGGGGAAGAAAATCGATATATAAAGTTGAATAACTTGCACGCGCAGGTGTTCTAACCCCAGGGGGTTAGCCTGTTAGTGGAGGCAACTCGGCAGAGACCTATACTAAGCCTGCTAAAAAAGGTTAGAACAGTGTCTGTTGTGACTTGAGAGGAGAAAAATATGGCTACTCTTACTTTTACTGCAGTTCTGCACAAAGAAGAAGACATGTATGTGGCAGAATGTCCTGAGGTGGGAACGGTCAATCAGGGTCACACAATCGAGGAGGCGGTTGCCAATCTCAAGGAAGCCACCGAACTCTACTTGGAAGAATTTCCTCCGATCAAGATTGAGAAACCCATACTGACCACTTTTGAGGTTAGCTCTGATGCTTGAGTTGAGGTGTTATATGGCAAAAGTAAAGGAATTCGATGTTTCTGTGATTCCACATCTTCTCAAATTCAATCAGAAGCACTATTGGGTAGATTACGATGAGGCAACAGACACCTTATATATTAGTTTCAGAAAACCTCAGTGTGCTGATGACAGCGTCATGAAAGAAAATCTCATCTATCATTATGCGGGAAAAAAATTAGTGGGTGTAACCATCTTACATGCAAAAAGTTCAAAAGGAAAACGTGTGTCGGGCTAACATTCAGGGTCATAAAGCAAACGCAAGCATTATTCAAATTCTGGTTTTGGGAAACATCAAAATTCTGAAGCTAGAAGGCGGAACATCTAAGGAGGGTTATGATATGCGCATTGTTGAGGAGCCAAAAATCGTAGGTGATTTTGGGGAATTTGTTACAGCTTACTATCTGACCAAGTTAGGCATCAACGTACTACGAGCAGATACAGTCTGTTTTGATCTTTTTGCCACAGATTCCAGAGGGATTGTTTTTCCTAGAAAAGCTACTTGTGGGATTTCCGTTAAGATACGAGACCGAAGTAATACAACATCCTCCTGCACCATAGTACGCAAAGACTTCCTTGAGATAAAGTCCTATGCCAAGAAGTGGCAAATTGATCCCTGGATTTGTCACCTGATCGTTTCCAAGCGTGAAAACCAAAAGATCTTAGAAGGGTTCCTCTTACCCGTGTCAGAAGCTCAGAAGTATTTTGCTGAAGGTAAAAGGCAATTTGCAATTTCATTTTCTAAATTGCGGAAGGAGATTAATGGCAAATTTGCTGGAACGAAAAGATACTTTAAGTGGGTGCTTGACTGATCCTTGTGTGCATATACCTTAAGATCGTAAAAGTCAACTCTATAATAGAAGAATCCATTACCCATCTATAACATGGATACTAAAGAAAAAATCAGACTGACCAGTCTGGCATCCAGCTCCGGGTGAGCGGCAAAATGTGGTCCAGGAGACCTGACCCAGGTGCTGGGTCATTTGCCCAAGCAGGACGATCCTAACATCCTTGTTGGTTTCAACTCTGTGGATGATGCCGGCGTTTACAAAATCCGGGAGGATTTAGCTATAGTGCACACCTTGGATTTCTTTCCACCCATCGTGGACGACCCTTATGATTTTGGCGCCATTGCCGCGGCCAATTCCTTAAGCGACGTTTACGCCATGGGAGGAAAGCCGAACTCAGCTCTTAACATCGTTGGCTATCCTCCAAAGACGGTGCCTCTTTCGGTTTTGGACGATATCCTGAGAGGAGGAGCAGAGAAAGCTCATGAAGCAGGTGTGGCTATAATTGGAGGTCACACCATAAAGACTAAAGAGCCCATATACGGGTTGGCTGTGGTGGGCACCATTCATCCGCAGAAGATAATAAGCAATGCCGGCGCCAAACCGGGAGACTCGCTGGTCTTGACCAAACCCCTGGGCACGGGAATAATAACCACCGCCATAAAAAAGGGCACGGTGGGTGACGATTTGATAGAGAGAGTGGTGGGAATCATGGCGTCGTTGAACAGATATGCTTCGGAGGTGATGCTGGAGACGGAAATCAATGCCTGCACCGATGTCACGGGTTTCGGGCTTCTGGGGCATCTGTGCGAGCTGGTGGAGACCTCAAGGGTTGGGGCAGCGATCTACGCTGAGAAGGTCCCGGTGATCGAGCCAGCTCTGAGGCTGGCGAAGGAGCGTGCGGTTCCGGGCGGGACCTTAGCGAATCTGAAGTATGCTGAAGAGAAGACGGACTGGGCCAACGGAATAACAGATGAACAGAAGCTGATCCTGTGCGACGCCCAGACCTCCGGAGGACTGCTCATCTCGGTGCCCAAGGAAAAGGAGGCGAAACTTCTGGAGGGCTTGGTCTCCAGGGGCGTCTCGGATGCGACGGTTATAGGCGAAATAATCGAGGATGAAAGATGCCGAATCCAGGTGAAGAGGTAATCAAAGAAAGATTGAGACAGATACCCAGTGTGGAGAAGATACTGGAGTCGCCTGAACTTCAGTCCGAGATAGAAGAATTCTCCCATCCCCTGGTAGCGGCGGCGGTCAAGCAGGTAGTTGAGGTACTAAGAGACGAGGTGAAAAAAGGCAAGGAGCCCATCTCCGGCGTGGGGATAGTCAAAATGGTGAAGAACATCATCGCCGAACAGACCTCTGCTGCGCTAAAGCCGGTAATCAACGCTGCAGGAGTCGTGCTCCACACCAACCTGGGGCGGGCTCCGATGGACGGAGAGACTCTCTCCTTCATTCAGAATGTGAGCGTAACTTACAGCAACTTAGAATTCGATCTAAAAGAGGGGAAAAGAAGCAAGAGGGGAATATTCGTAGAAAAGCTTCTCTGCCTGTTGACCTCGGCAGAAGCCGCCATGGCGGTGAACAACAACGCGGGAGCCGTGCTCTTGATCCTAAGCGCCCTCGCCTCCGGCAAAGAGGTGATAGTCTCAAGAGGCGAACTGGTGCAGATCGGCGGGGGCTTCCGGATTCCGGAGATTTTGGTCTTAAGCGGCGCCAAGCTTAAGGAGGTGGGAACTACCAACCAGACCGCTATCGCCGATTACGAGAATGCCATCACTTCTGAGACTGCCGTCCTGCTGAAAGTTCACCAGAGCAACTTCAAGATGATAGGATTCGTGAAAAGACCTCTAATCAATGAATTAGTTAAGCTGGGGAAAAAACATAGCCTTTGCGTGGTGGAGGATCTGGGAAGTGGGGTCTTGCTCAGGACCGAAGATTTCGAGTTGGCGCACGAGCCGACCGCTTTCGAGGCTCTTTCTTCCGGCGCAGACTTAGTCTGTTTCTCCGGAGATAAACTCCTGGGTGCACCCCAGGCTGGAATAATCTTAGGCAGAAAGAAGTACATAGATATCTTGAAAAAGCATCCGCTCCATCGTGCCTTGAGATTAGACAAGATGTTCCTTGCCGGCCTGGAAAAGGTTTTGCTTTACTATCTCAAAGGACAAGCCACGGAGAAGATTCCGGTCTGGCAGATGATCAGCGCTCCTCTGACGAGTTTGCAGGCCAGGGCAGAAAACATCAAAGCTGGGCTTGAAGAATCGGGCATCAAAATCACCATCCAGGAAAGTCAAAGCACCGTGGGCGGAGGCTCTCTTCCCGGCGAAACCCTGCCCACGATAGTTATATCCGTTGAATCCACTCAATCCTTCGGGCGGAGCCCTCAGGACGAGTCCGTTGACCGGCAGGCCAAGCTTTTCAGGGAGCAATCTCCGCCTATAATCGGGCGCATAGAGAATGACAGATTCGTGTTGGATTTAAGGACCGTCTTTC
>CBDUQU010000080.1:0-14021 GCA_965369445.1 uncultured bacterium
GGCGATGTTCTGTCCGCTGGTCTTCCACCTGTTCTGAAACACGGCAGTGGACCCGGTGAAATGGATCCCCGCCAGGTTCGCATCGTTCAGGATGACCTCCCCGATCTCCGATGAGTTGCCTGTAACGAAGTTGATGACTCCGGGGGGTAGACCCGCTTCCATCAGGATTTTCATAATGAGATGCGAGGTGTAGGGCACAGAGCGGGCCGGCTTCCAGACCGACACGTTCCCCCACATGGCGGGCGCCGTGGGAAGGTTGCCGTTGATCGACACGAAATTGAATGGGGTGATGGCAAAGACAAATCCTTCTAAAGGTCGATAGTCGAGGCGATTCCAAACCAACGGGTCAGGATTGATCGGCTGGAAGTCGGAGATCATCTGCATAAAGTAGGCGTTGAATCGGAAGAAATCAACCAGCTCGCAGACGGCGTCAATCTCCGCCTGGAAGATGGTCTTGGAGTGGGCCAGCATGGTGGCGGCATTCATTATGTAGCGGTAGGGTCCGGCCAGCAGGTCAGCCGCCTTCAGAAAGATCGCAGCACGCTGCTGGCCCGGCAGGGCTGTCCACGCCTTCTGGGCGTTCACTGCCGAATCGATGGCAAGCTGTGTCTCCTTTTTGCTTCCGCGGTAGACGTGCCCCAGGACGAGATTATGATCGTGCGGTGCGGTGATTTTTTCCTTTTTGTCGGTGCGAATCTCCTTGCCGTCGATTACCAGAGGAATCTCGGTCTGCTTTGACTTCACCTCATCCAAAGCAGCCTTCAGCTTCTCCCTCTCCGGCGAGCCGGGAGCGTAACTGTAGATCGGCTCGTTTGCGGGAGTCGGTATGCGATATTCATCCATCTTAACCTCCAGATTTATTTGTGGTCAACTGACTCGATTTCCTGGTTGGCAGCCATGCGGCACAAATTCGATAAAGGCAGGATGAATAAAAACGCGGAAGTTGCGAGACGAATTTGGGACTTTCTTCATTTCCGAATGCCAAAACTCAACCCAGTTTGGAGCTATTCACGAGTTTGTAACAGAAATCGAGAGACAGCAATCCAGCACGCTTTCTTTCTCTCATCTGTCTCCCTCATTTAGCGACAGCAAAAAATTCCTTGCGTCGAGCAAGTATACAGAATGACCGGCTCTATGTCAAGGGGAATGGTACTGGCGTGTAGCTTGAACTGTGTAAAGCGATCAGGATTAGGGAAAGGAAAGGGGTATATCTTTGAGATTAGCACGTAGGTCCGAAATGTCCGTCAGGACCTTCGGACACGAAACGTCGGATAGTCCCCCGTAAGGGAGCTTGTCCGCCTCTGGCGGGACATATCCGATCTACGAGTTAGGAGTAGGTTCCCTCTTCTGTAACCTTTGCCCTCTCCTCGTTAGACATATTCGCCAGGCGCTTGACCTCATTCACGTCTAGACCTATGCCTTCGGCCACGCGGCTGCCGTACTCTTTGTCTGCCTTGTAGAATATAGCGGCCTGGCGTATCTGGATGCGCTTTTGCGCATTGCCCAGGTGATCCACAATGTTGCCGACCAGGTTATCCCGATCCCGATCCGACATGACCTTGCGGTAAAGGGTACCAGCCTGCACAAAGTCATCGTTAGGATGCTTGAAGGGATAACGACCCGCCTCGCCTGAGAGCTCAAAGTGCGGCTCGCCTGACTTTGGGTCTGGCTGTGGTCCACCGGAGCTGTTGGGCCAGTAATTGGGTCCACCGCCCCCGCCGTTATCAACGCGCATGAAGCCATCGCGCTGGTAATTCTCCTCAGGAGCGTGCTTCGGGGCATTAACCGGAATCAGATGATAATTGGGGCCCAGTCTATGAATGTGCGTGTCGTGGTATGAGAAAACCCTTGCCTGCAGCATCTTGTCCGGCGAGATGGCAATGCCGGGAACCACATTTCCAGGACAGAAGGCCGCCTGCTCCACCTCTGCAAAATAGTTGACCGGGTTGCGGTTTAGAACCAGCTTGCCGATCTTGATGGGCGGGACCTCTCCGTGCGGCCACACCTTGGTGATGTCAAAGATGTCCCAGGGAAAATCCTTGGCCTTATCCGGTGGCAGAATCTGCATCTCTAAAGTCCAGGAAGGGGATTCGCCACGCTCGATGGCCTCATACAGGTCACGAGTGGCATGGTTTGGATCTTCGCCGCACAGCAGAATCGCTTCCTCCCTGTTGAGGTTCTTGATACCCTGATCCGTCTTGAAATGGTACTGCACCCAGAAGTACTCCCCCTTATCGTTGTACCATTTGAAGGTGTGGCTGCTGTAGCCGTTCATGTTCCGATAGGTGGCCGGTGTGCCCCTGTCGGAGAAAAGGACTGTGACCTGATGAATGGATTCGGGCGTGAGTGACAGAAAATCCCAGAACATGTCCGGATCCGGCAGATTGGTTGCGGGGTGCCGTTTCTGGGTATGGATGAAGTCGGGAAACTTGAGCGGGTCCCGGATGAAAAACACCGGGGTGTTGTTGCCGGCTAAGTCATAATTCCCATCTTGGGTGTAGAACTTAATGGCAAAGCCACGCGGGTCACGAGCGGCATCGGCCGAGCCCCTTTCGCCGCCGACTGTTGAAAAGCGGAGGAAGACGTCGGTACGCTTGCCTACCTCCGAGAGAAACTTGGCTTTGGTGTACTTGGTGACGTCTGCAGTAACCTCAAAATAACCATACGCGCCCGCTCCTTTTGCGTGCACCACTCGTTCGGGAATGCGCTCCCGATCGAAGTGGGCCAACTTCTCCAGCAAGTGAGCGTCCTGAATCAGGACGGAACCGCGCTCACCGGCTGTCATGCTGTTCTGGTCGTCGGCTACAGGGATTCCGAAAGCTGTAGTCAGCTTTTTTGGCTTCTTTTTCATTGCCAACCTCCCTTGTCTCTTTTGTCATGAATCTACTACAGTACATTTATTGAATATACGGATTCACCATACCTGTCGTTGCTCACCGTAACATGTACAGTCTCACACCATATGGGTTCCGAATGTTCGTCAGGGCTTTCCGACACTCTTCAGCTTGGCCAAGTACTTCTGCCGCAGCTTCGCCAGCTTCGGTGTGATCACCGCCTGGCAGTAGGGTTGAGATCTGTTCCGCCGGTAGAATCCCTGGTGATGCTCCTCCGCTGGATAGAACCCCTCGCACTTCTCAACCGCGGTCACGATCGGACTCTCCCATGTACGGGAAGCTTCCACAGCCGCTATCACCTCTCTGACCACCGTCGCCTGCTCCGGCGTGTGATAGAAGATCACTGAACGGTATTGCGTCCCAACATCTGTTCCCTGCCGGTTGAGCGTGGTCGGATCGTGGATGGTGAAGAAGATCTCCAGTAGCTCCCGATACGCGATCTTCGCAGGATCGAAGGTGATCCGAACCACCTCGGCGTGCCCCGTGGCGCCGCTACAGACCTGCTCATATGAAGGATTCGGCACCCTGCCACCTGTATAGCCGGAGATTACCGATTTCACTCCCTCCAGTTGTTGGAATACCGCTTCCAGGCACCAGAAGCATCCGCCGCCGAGCGTGACGATTTCCAGATTAGCCTCTTCAGCCAAGGAGGATTCCTATTCGGATTAGAGTTGCACGAAATTCGTTGGTGCGATACCGAGGCAAAATATAAGCGAGAACATCGCTTTCGCCAAATTCTTTTTTCCAAGAACCCGGCAAGTCTCCGGCTCCTCGCCCAACGGCCCCGGTTTAAGCTTCAACTGATCACTGTCAACTGGAGAGGGTGTGCGACCCTAAGAGACGGGACGATACGGTACCTGCACGTGTGTAATGGAGTATTTCACAAAATGAAACCCGCCCTGCGACGCTTATGCGGTCACCAGGACGGGTTAATGTCTTTTGGCTATGGAAGATGAACCGTGAACTATCTACTGCCTTAAAAATGCGGGGCCGACGAGAGTTGAACTCGCGACCTCTGGCTTGACAGGCCAGCGTTCTAACCAGACTGAACTACGACCCCGACAATCTATGAGTTAACAGTTTACGGTTCTCAGCAAAATCTTTTGCCGTCAACTGTGAACTGTGAACCGTCTACTGGTCAACATGGGCGGTACTGGGTTCGAACCAGTGACCTTCTGCGTGTAAGGCAGACACTCTGAACCAGCTGAGCTAACCGCCCGAGACAAAACAGCCGAAAGTCCTTAGTAAAACGCCAGACTCTCAAACTGTATTTGCATCAAGTTCGAAAAAAGCGTCACGCTCCTCTGCGAGCCTCGGGAGTCTTCTCCTTCCCTCCGTTGATTATTATGGCGATGGGGATGATCACGCAGTAGCCCAACACCAATAATATGGGCGCCAAGGTGATGGAACCGTATCCTAAGGTGACGTAACCGATCACGATGACGAACAAACCTATGGCGAACAGGATGTAGTTCCTGCTGGTGAAAGGTAAAATCGATTTCTCCTTAGGTCTATAAGTCTTGCCTGCTGGTTTAACCTGGGGTTTTACTTTGCGTTTGCCTTTTTCAGCCATATTATCCTCTCTTCAACGAAGATAAATTTAATAAACAATTTCAATAAGTCAAGCGAAAACGCCGATCGAAAAACCCTTGCTTTTGGGACTCCCACGACGCAGGCTGCCGATTTCCCCTCAACGGTGTCCGTCGAATTGGGGTCTGTTCAATAAGCATTCTTGGGCGAGAACCAATCTTTCAGGGTCAATAATAGTATCTTGATGTCAAAGGCCAGCGACCAGTTCTCCACGTAGAATAGATCGTACTTTGTCCTCTCCTCTATGGACGTGTTTCCCCTCAACCCGTTCACCTGCGCCCAGCCGGTTATCCCGGATTTGACCTTGTGGCGCAGAAAGTATCGGGGTATTCCCTCCTTAAACTTATCGACAAAAAACTTCCTTTCTGGACGAGGTCCCACCAGGCTCATGTCTCCCTTCAAGACGTTGAAGAGTTGGGGAAGCTCGTCGAAGTTGTTCTTCCGCAAAAATGCTCCGACTTTCGTTCTGCGAGGGTCGTCCTCCTTAGCGAACACCGGCCCGGTCTGCTTCTCAGCATCTTCCATCATGGATCTGAACTTATATTGGAAGAATTTCCTCCCATCCCTTCCCAACCTCTCCTGCTTGAAAAACACCGGCCCTTTGGAATCGAGCTTTATCCATATACCCAGTAAAGCAAAAGCGGGCGAAAGCAGCGCTAATCCGGCGGAAGAAAGGGTCACGTCCAGAGACCTCTTCAGCACCCTATTCCACCCTTCCAGAGGCGTGCGCCCCAGGCTGATTAGCGGAATCCCGTCAAAGGAGACCACCTTCGCTCGTAAAGCCATGATCTCGACCATGTCCGGCACTATCTGAAACTCCACCCTCAGATCGTCGCACCCCAGGATGATCTCCATGATCTTGTTATGATAAGACAGGGGCAAGGCTAAGATCACCAGCTCCACGTTCTCCTCTCCAATTATCCGGAAGAGATCGTCCACGGTTCCCACGACGGGTGTTTCCGTAGAGTGTCCGGTATCTGCATTAGTCCCATGTTCCTTCGCTTCAATAAGCCCAATAAGCTGATAGCCGAGTTGAGGATTCTCCTCCCATCTTTGGTAGAGTGAGAGTCCCATCTCTCCGGTTCCGACAATTACCGCCTTTTTCACCCCATAGCCACGCTTCATGAAGCCCCGTTCCAGCCTGGCCATGATTCGCCTTTCTGCATAAAGCAGAATGATGCCCAGAATCCAGGATGCTATCAGAGTAGCACGGGAATAGGAAGTGCCCCGATAGAAAAAAGTGAACGCCAGCACCACCAGAAACCCCAGGGTGGCACTCTTGGCCAGGAGATAGAACTCATCGAAGGCACCCCGGGGCCGGGTGCTCTTGTAGAGGCCATAGGCGTTGAAGGCCGCCACCCACACCAGCGCCACGAAGATCGATCCATAGAAGTAAAACGCCAGCGGGGGAATTCCCTTGGTGACCGGAAGGATTTCCGTAAAAGGTGAGTAAAACCTCACCCAGTAGGCTAAGAAGAACGCGCAGAAGATGACCAGAACGTCCGCCAGGAAAAGAAGAAACGGGAATATGTGCCTGAAACTCTCTTTTCTCATCTCACACTCTCTTGATGCTCCTCGAACCTCGTCTCAATGAACTCCTTTATGCTCCTTCTGAAAACCTCTTTGTCGAACAGGAGCGCATGCTCTCTTATCCGTTCCGGATTAAACCGAGCAGATTCAAAACGCCGTACCGCTTGAATCAGGGCTTGCGCAGTCTGGGGATGAAAGAACACGCCGGTACTGGAGGAAATGATATCTTGATCAGGATAGGCTCCTTTCACCGACTCGGTTACTCCTCCTTTTCCGAAAGCTATCACCGGCTTGCCGCAAGCCTGCGCCTCTACCGGCACGATGCCGAAGTCCTCCTCTCCCGGAAAGATCAAAACCCTGCACTGCTGATAATATCCGATCAACTCCCGACCGCTCTGCCAATCGATAAATTTAGTGTTTTTCTTCGCCATTTTCATCAACTTTTTC
Organism: uncultured bacterium; assembly: GCA_965369445.1. GTDB lineage: Bacteria > Zixibacteria > MSB-5A5 > MSB-5A5 > SM1-73 > SM23-73-3. The sequence continues at coordinate 6,462 of CBDUQU010000080.1, forward strand.
TTCTCCGCTCCTTCGCCCACGATGAGAAGGGGCAAATTCAGTTCGTTGAAAGCCAGAACAGCTAAGTCAATCCTCTTGTAGGGGACCAGGGCGGAGACCACCAGGAAATACTCCCCTTGATTCTTGCTCATCCCGAAATACTCAGTATCCACCGGTGGATAGATTACCTCCGCATCGCGGCGATAGTGCTTTTGTATACGTCTCTTCACATTCTGCGAGTTCGCCACGAAATGATCCACACGGGCAGAGGAGCTCTCATCCCAGGTCCTCAGATAATTCATAAAGAAAGGGACGGTCCAGCGGACGACAGGGTTAAGGCTGTCCTTGGAGAAATAAGTATAATACATCTCCCAGGCGTATCTCATGGGAGTGTGGCAATAACAGATATGGCAGGTCTCGGGAGATGTGATCACACCCTTGGCCACGCAGTGACTGGAGGAGATGACCAGATCGAAGCCGGTGAGATCGAACTGCTCGATGGCAGTGGGGAAAAGGGGAAGATATTTTCGATAATGATCCATAGCGAAAGGGAGACGATGAACGAACGATGTCGTTATTTTCATCCGGGAGATGGTCTCCGACACCGATCCTTTCTTATGCAGGAGAGTATACAGGGTTGCATCCGGAAAAAGCTCACACAAAATCTCCAGACATTTCTCCCCTCCTCTCATCCCGGTCAACCAATCATGGACTAAAGCAACCTTCATCTTCCGCAATCCTTGCGTGATACCGCCGCTTCATCTTGGCTCGACGGTATGAACCAACAGCCTAACTTCGCCATCGATACTTTGTCAACTCTTGCGAACATGTCATTTTGACTTTTCGCCTTATGTTATCCTGTTTCCTTCGCGAAATCAAGCACTTTCTTATCGCACCTTCAGACCCTTTCGTCTGAAGCAAACAGAAAGATTGGTCTTTTGCCGTTGCTCAATTCATTGGGCTTCTTGTCCGCTCGACCAGTTGAGCAACTGCGCAGAGCAAAAAAGCGACCCCCGCCCCGCATTCTACGGGGTAGGGGTCGCTTCGTAAAGAGAGAACTCAGGTTCTGGTCTTTCTCAGCAAGACGGTGGATCTCCGCCCCGGTACAGGTAATTAACCAGGTACACCACATCTGCTATGTCTACCTCACCATCGCAGTTGGCATCACCGGCCAGCAGCGGATAGGGCGGAACGTCATCCTTGTAGAGATAGTTGACCAGAAACACCACGTCCCCTACATCTAAAATCTGATCTCCGTTGGCATCACCATGCATGAATTCGGGAGCTGTTCTGCCTATCCCGAACCAATTCATGATCCGCCGCATCAGGGTGTAGCGATTGTTGGGATAGGTCCCGGACTCCGGAACCGCCTCGATGGCAAACGTGAAGAAGGCCACCTTGTACACGGACGGTCCGGACGCAGGATAACGGAGGGCACAGTAGTTGACCAGACCGGCTCCTTCACCGGCATACTCGTCTATCTGTACCCCGGGTCTGGGCGGGGCAGATCCCTTACTGGTCTCATAGAATATTCCCGCGGCTTCCGCTCCCGGATATATGTGATCCGAAAAGTTGAAGAAGGGATAGCTTAAGCCGAACGCCATGCCATCGGAGATGGTATCGTCGGTTACCCCGGAGACGGAATTGACGCCCTCGTCATCATTATGCCCGGCCACGTGCAGGTAGTCGATGATGAAAGCGTCGGGATTGTGATCGAGCAGCAAGTCCTGGCTGGAAAGAAGCAGACTTCCTCCGTTATCTAAGTAAGTCATGAGCCGGGTCTCGTCCGTGGCATCCAGCGTCGCCGGATCGGACAGGCTTCCGTAATCGGCGCCCGTGCTCCACACCACCGACTGGTACTGTTCGAAGATGGTATCCGGGGGGCAGCCATCGGTTTCATGCGTCCACACGTCGTAAAGCACTCCAACCGAATCCAAGGCAGCTATTATGTAACCTTCGTAGGAATCGCCTCCGTCGTCGTCCACAAACAGGATGGGCCTCTGGCCGATCCGGATCTCGAAGATCTCCTCGGTATAGTAGCCGCCGCAGCCGCTGATCTGCAGGGTCATACTCACCTTGTACCCGTCAGGGCACTCCTCGTCTGCGGTAAATCGATAGGCAGACAGGGAGGTTCCCGTTCCGCCGGAGGACATATCCGGATAGGTTGCGCTGGACACGTCGATGGTTATGTAAGGATCGACGCATACTAAGTCGGCCGCGACCTGTATCACGCCGGCGCTGCCGTCGTTCTGCAAGATTATGGTGAGGTCAACCGACTCACCCGGATCAGGCTTGCCGTTGTCATTTCCTCCCAGATCTTCCGTTATCTTGCTCTTGTAAACCAGTATCGGGGCATGAGCCACCACGGTTATATCGTCGTAGGACCAGCTCCCGTTGGTAGCCTGGATATCAAGCTGGAAGGTGATCATCTCCATGTCCGGCACGTTGGGATCCACAGAGAATACAAAGGCATTCACACAAGTTGCCGTGCCTCCCGCAGGAACCTCGCCCCAGAAGGCAGAATCGTTCACCATGGTGATGTATGGGCTGGTGGTGGAGATGATGCCATAGGTGCTGTGAGCAGCCGAATCACCAAAGTTCTTCAACTCTACAAGGAGCTCTACCGTCTCAGCAAAATCCACTTCGCCGTCGCCGTCTCCAAGGCTCTCGCCCAGGCTGTCGTCGTCCACAGTCTGGCTTTCGAAGACCAGATAGGCATCCCCAGCCGGGATGACGCTTATGTAACTCTCGAAAGGAAGCTGGTTGTGGGCGGTTACAGTTAGCTCCATGTTGCCCAGCGAGGCGGGCGAGACATAGAGGGTTAAGTTACCGCTGGCATCGGTGTAACCGACCTCGAAAACCTCCGCTCCCTTTCTGAGACAGACCAAAGCCCCAGAGAGCGGACCTTTGCCCTGAGTCTCAACCGTAATCTCCACGGCATAGGAGGGAAGCATGGGAATGGTTCCGGGGAAGGTGACCACCAAATCATCGGCAACATAAGTCCAGATGTCAACCGATGGGTCGCCGTTCACGTTGTACATGTCAAAATATGTTCTCACTGCAGAGGTGTTACCATAGTACTGATAAAGATGCCACAGTGCCTTGTCGGTCATGGAGACCACTGAATAGCATGTCTCCACAAATACGGCTTGAAACATCCGTCTTTCCAGGATGTCGTCCTCGGGCCAGTAACTGGAAGCAGAAGCACCCCAAAATGCAATACCCCCTTTGTTCGCCTCCTTGACCCAGACCTCACCGAAACACTCAGTTTGATCAAAAGGATTGGTGGAGCAAGCATGCGACAGCACCAAAGGATATTCGTCTGCATTGGAGAGAGCCCGCACATTGGAAGTATAGAAAGGCACACATCCCCATCCGCTGGGGCCTCCGTGACCAGAATAGCAGACCACGCTTCTGCCGGCATTCACGCAGCTGGTTATGTCGGCAGTGCTTCCACCTAATCTCTCCCAGATGCTGTCAGCCAACACTCCATTGGGCGTAAGATAGTTCTGGATCACGTATCGGTGAGTAATTTCTGCGGTTAGACCGGCATCGTCGGAGGCAATAAAACATTCATGCCTCATCCATTCCAAATCCGGTGAGGTGGGATTTTCGTAATAGAGAAGCTTGTTTACCATGGTGGTTGCTTCGCTAGTATTGCGCACCGGAAATCTCGCTCGATAAATATCCGCGAACATATCTCCATCCATCTGCACATAGTAAAGATCAGTGGCTGTATAGCTGAATGAGCCAGTGTAGGTGGGAATCCATCCTACGTCACCAAAGAACAGGACATAGGTAGGAGGAATGGGCCAGTAGTCATAGGCATCTGAGATGTAGTTCTTTATGGTGGTGGTGGACGTGCCGTCCCCAATCACGTTCAACGTGACGTGGAACCCCTTCTTCCTCTTCCATTCTGCCAGAGGAACAGCCTGGGTCTCAAAATCGTCGTGCACGATGATAAGATACCCAATGGGCAAAGTAGGTAAACCCTTGACCAGGTCCTGATATGCCGAGTAGTTGATGAGCATATCCTGGCAGGCTTCCTCAAAGGGCGGAGAAGCATATCGAGAGAGCATTGCCACAGTCTTTGCCCTGTCCGAGCCGGTTAGATTGACCCGCACCTTTATATAAGAGTATGCCTTTAGGTTTCCCAGCACCGGATTGTAGCTGACAGGAAAGATCTCCACCATCACAAATCTGTGTCCGCGTATGGCGCCTATTTCTCCAACCCGGACCAATTCCTGTGGAGAAAAGCTGTTCCTTTGATAGACCTCCTCGTGGATCACAAACTCTGCTTTCTCCCAGGCACCCTCGATTTTGGGAATGGACGGCTGAATGGGAATGATTCGGTTGGCTATGCCCAATTCCTCTAAGGATTTTTCCTCAAACTCAAAGGAAATCACATCCACATCCACCTCAGCTCCATAAGGAATCTGAACCATCTTTCTGATCACCGGCAGATTCGGCTCACCGATAACGTTGGTTATGCCGCATTCCGGGATGCTGAGTCGGTTGAAAATCCCTCCCTTGGTGCTGACCTCCTCAGACCAAATGCCGGAGATTTGAAGGTCAAGGACCACCTGTTGAAAATCTGACTCAAGAACGCTGATTTGCGGGATTTTATCCATCCCGGGAGTGAACTCTATCCACTCCTGGTTAGAATCAGCCCACAAAGGCGTGGCCCCAAGACAGAACCAGCCCAGAAGCAGGACCACAAGCCCCACGAGCTTAAGTTGGCTCAGACCTTTAGGGTTTAGCATGTTGAACCTCCTTTGAGGTTAGGAGTTAGAATAAGTGATGTCATGGCAAAACTGAGTTTTCAAGTCGCAGCCGAATAGACAAAACCTTCCTTCACTTCGTATTTCGCTCCAATATAGAAAATAACACAAAATCGTGTTTTGTCAATTCTTTTCTCCCCCTTCCAGACTAACTTTTTCTTTCACGCTAACTCATTGATCCACTTACCATCCAAAAAGATCGGCGGGTCAGCGGCAAAGGCCAGTAAACCGGAAATAAATCGTTGACACAAATCCTTTTTTCATATATCATTATTTCGAACCTACAAACCAAAGAAAGAAGATGATCAAATATGCGAAAAGTTCACCTCTTGTTGATTCCAGTGATACTTGTATTCTTGATTCTCCTCTCCTGCCGGGACTCCAAGAATGAGGAAGCCGAGATGACCCACCAAGAATCTCCAGCAGACGTTTACGCCGAAGCCAGAGAGGCGATGGTCAAGACCCAGATTGAGCCGAGAGGAGTCAAAGACAAGCTGGTTCTAAAGGCTATGCGAAAGGTGGCCCGCCATCGTTTTGTCCCGGCGAGCTTGGAAGACCGGGCATACAGCGACGGCCCCTTGCCCATCGGAGAAGGACAGACCATCTCGCAGCCTTACATCGTCGCCTTGATGACCGAGCTTCTCGGTTTGAAGAGCGGAGACAAGGTCTTGGAGATCGGCACAGGCTCAGGTTACCAGGCGGCCGTCCTGGCGGAGATAGTGGATCACGTTTACACAATCGAGATCATCTGTTCTCTGGCAGAGACGGCAGAGAAGAGACTCAAGGAGATGGGATACGAGAACATCACGGTTGAGTGCGCGGATGGCTATCAGGGATGGAAGGAACATGCGCCTTTCGACGGCGTCATCGTGACCGCCGCGCCGGATCACATACCTCAGCCCTTGGTGGATCAGCTTAAGGTGGGGGCAAAATTGGTCATACCGGTAGGCGACGTCTTCCAGGAGCTGATGGTCATAACCAAGACCGAGACCGGGATCAAGAAGATGAACGCCATTCCGGTCCGCTTCGTTCCCATGACCGGAGAGGCCGAGAGAAGGTAGTTAACTCAACGCTGCTTCTGGATCTGCTGTCAGGCCTTGCCTGCCCCGACGGGCTTGACCGCAGTGGGTGTAAAGAGAAATCTAAGATAATAGGGCCGGGAGCGATAGGCGAGGTTATGAGTCTGAAGAGAATCCTAACGTCGTTTCTTTCAAACAAGCTTTTTGCTTTTATAGTCATTTCCTCACTTGCCCTGATTGCCGCCACGGTCGCATGTTACTTTGTATTTCCGCCCGGATACGAAATCGAAGACCGCCAAGCAGGAGCGACTATCTTAGCTATTTTAGTTGGTATATTCGTTTTGTTCTTCGCATCAACACAGATTATCTACTCGGTAAATGACATACCCACCGAGCTGCTGCGCAAACACGCTTTGAAAACGAAGGAATCGGTTTCCCTCGTCATCTATTTCTTCATCGCGATATTAAGTTGTGGATTTGTCGAAGTGGTGCACCCAATTGTTTACACACAGTATGTGTCGTTCTCCGTTTTATTGTTGTCTTTATTGGTCGTAACGTTCTTTTTTTTCTGGCTTAATAAGAGAATCACGGCCCAAGAAATCATAAGGCAAATAAAACTCGAAACGGACAAAGTTCTAACTAAAATCAACCAATTGGAAAAAACCTACGCTCCAGAATTCTCAAGTTTCCATGAATTCATTAGAAAGAGCAAGAGCAAATTTCGATATGAAACAACATACTGCGTCAAAGACCAGCTATCGGACAGTAAAGAGCCATCTTTCTCAGTATTCGCAAAAGAGCAGAAAGACACGAACATCGGCAAAATCAAAGTACAGAAGATAGAGAAGAAGTTGTCGAAAATCATCTCTGATCCTCATCTGAAGATAGTCTTCGAGGTAGAACCGACTTTACCCATTCCCAAGAAAGACCCAGATGAAAATCTCGTACACAATTATCGGTTGCTGACCCTCGTTTTCGAGGAGAGCGACACATCCAGGCAAGTGGACTATGAAACGGCTCAGAAGCAGTTTGTGCAAAGACTAAAGGGCGTTACGCCAGGCACGGCAGGAAATGGAGAGAGAGGGAATGTCTCGGGAGAAGTCAAAAGAATTCTCAAAGAATTCGGAACAGGTCTCGAGGCTTATTTTCAGCAAAAGGACTATAACAAGTGGCAAGACAGAGTGCAAAACACCCTCAACGACTTAAAGACCATGTTCCTGTACAATCTGAGGAATGAACAAGATGTTACGCCTCTTTGCTCAGCAATGAAAGAAATAGTCGGTGATCAATTATTTGATTTGAAACCCGACGTTTTTCTGCACGTCAGGTATAATGTTTTCAGAAGCATTCTTGAGATGTTTAAGGAGATAAACAAAACCTCGCTGAGAAAAGACGATGTCCGTTTGTTTGATAATATGCTAGGTCTGTTTTACAGACTCGCATCTACTGCTGCAGAATGCCGGAATCCGTTGATTTATGACGAAGTCTTGGAGGCAATAAGGGACTTTCATTTTCGTTTTGTTACCACAGCCCCACATGCCTACAATTCCCTTGTTAAGATCCTTGTTCTGAACATAAGTGAATTAACCACTTCCATCCTACGAGGACACTTCCAGACCGAACAGGACCTTGTTCAGTTAGACAAATTCTACAAACCAATCTTCGAAAGAGGCGTCGACAAAGCCTTCGAGGTTGTTAGAGACTATTTGAATTGGTACAATGAGGACAAATTGCACCACCAAATCTATCTGAAAGAGCAAACCCAATTCCTTATCGACTTC
>CBDUQU010000081.1:0-13511 GCA_965369445.1 uncultured bacterium
AACGAACAGGCAGGGCTTTCCCGTCTTCAGCGAAAGACAGGTTGCCAGCGGAATACCACCCATCTCCATACCTGCCAGCTTGTCGAAGGATTCCGGCAATAGCTTTTGCAGCTCATCCACCACTGCGTCCAGCAATACCGGATCGCTCTCGAAGCGATACTTGTCCCAGTAGAAGGAACTGATTTTACCGGACCGCAACTTGAATTGTCCGGTTAAGTACGCCGCGGCTTTTATCTTCTTTGCCAGTTCAGCTTTTTCCATGAGGTTCCCTCATTTTTCCAGGTGATATCTTATGCTTTCCGATTTTTCAATAACGGAGTCATTGGACTGAGCCAGGGCGGAGCACACGTCGCGCAAATAGACGACATTGTCCATCATTTCCCACCTTCCACAATCTGACATACGCCCCGGAATTTGGATATCTTTCTGACGTTCTTAAACCCTGCTTCCCTTACTTCATTTGCAAGTCCGTGCTTCAGCATATCCCTTCGCGTAGGGGTCTCGAAATTGAGAGGCAGCCAGTAGAAAAACCAGAGACCTACAAACAGTCGCAAAAAGATATTCTCTGGACTGTCCAACTCCAGGACAATCACCCGGCCATTTTCTTTGAGAACTCTTTTTGCTTCAGTCAGTACCTCAAGCCGGGTCTCTCTCGGCATCTCGTGCAGAGCATGGGTGATGAACACTTTGTCGAAAAGACTGTCTTCCAGTCCGATGCTGGCCACGTCTCCTTCAAGAAACCGTACCTTGCTCAGGTGTCTCTTCCTTTTTGCCATACGAAGTTGCCCCGAAGAAAGATCCATCCCGATTATCTCACTTGTCTCTCCTGCTTTCCTGGCAATGGCAGAAGTAGCTCCACCGGTTCCACAGCACATGTCGAGGATTCTCTCTCCCGGCGAGAAATCGATCGGCGCTATCAATTCCTCTCTGCATTTGGTTTCTCCGCCGAATGGCAAAAAGCAATATTTCATCAGAAGATCATAGTAGCGGCTGTGAATATTGTCGTAGAACCATCTGTATGATTTTCTGTCTAACACCGTGATTCTATCTCTTAGGCTTCGGCTGGGGAAACACCGGTCTTTCCTTGCTTTGGGGACCGCGAGACATCTCGCCTGACCTGAGGTCCCATCAGAACTTCTTCATCGCCTCTTTCAGCCGCCTGCGCACCTCGTCGGAATACCAGCACTCAATGAAGAACTCTTCTTTCTCTTTCAAACGCGCCAGGATATCTGCTTCAACCGTCTCCGTGCGGTTACGTTTGATCATCTTGAACGCTTCTTGACGATATGAACCCAAAAGCCGGGCCTTCTCGATCGACTCAGGCAGAACCTGCTCTAAGGGCAGCACCTGATCCACCATGCCCATCTGAATCAGCTTTTCAGGAGGATAAAACTCTCCGGAATCTACCGCCTCCCGGGCAGTTCGAACGCCGACCAGCTGTCGGAAAATGAGGTCTATCGGATACGGAACCGGAACCCTGAGCTTGATTTCATTCATTCCCATGAGCTTTCGGCCTTCGGCAATAAACCGGTAGTCACAGCAGAGAGCCAGGATGCAGCCCCCTGCCGTGGCATGCCCCGTCATGGCGACTACTGTTGGCTTGGGCAGGGTGTACAAATCGATACACAGCCGGTTGAACGCCCGGTAGAACGATCCAAACTCATCCCGGTTAAGTTCAAAAAGCTGCGGGATGTCGAAGCCAATGGAGAAGAACTTTTCGTTTGCGCTACCCAGTACCACACCACGCACCTGAGTATCGTTTTTCAGTTGTCGCAGGGCTCGGTTAACTCATCAACCAGTTGCCGGTTGATTGCATTCGTGGTCCCTCGATTTAGGGTTACCACCACGACACCGTCGCGATTTTCTGTGCGAATCGTTTCCATATTTGTGCTCCTGCTGCTGAGTTATAATCTCGTCTGATCGCCTCACGATTTTCTACAGACTAAAACACCGCTTCCGACCGGTACGACTAAAGCATCAACCCGTTCATCATTCAATGCTCTTTCAAGCATGCTCTGTAGTTGCTCTTTGTGGCTTATGGCGTTGTCAGCAACCAACAGCCCTCCCTTTACCAGGTTGGGGATTATTTTTTCGTAACAGTCATGATAGACTTCTTTGTCCGCATCAAGAAAACAAAAAGATATGTCCTTGTAGTTGTGCAAGTATTCTCTGGCATCCCCGACTACTAGTTCTACCACCTCTTCAATCCCCGCTGCTTTGAACGTCTCCTCTGCAAGACGTGCCTTCTCTTCGAATACCTCAAAAGTCACCAACTTTCTGCCGATCTCCCTGCAGGCTAAGGCCAGCCAGAGTGTGGAATAGCCACCGCTTGTGCCTATCTCCAAATAGGCTCCCTCCGGGGCGGTGGTGGCAAGCAGTGCTATGAACCTGCCTGTCTCCGGAGGTATCTGCCTTAGTCTCCGCACGTCCGGCGTTCCATCCAACCTGTCGTTCTCATCGAGGGACATCAGGTAACGCATTCTCTCCTCAATGGCTTTCGGGATGTCGTGAAACATAAGATTACTTCCTCTTCAGACTAAGTTCAACTTTGGCTCTGGAGATGATCCTGCTAAGTGAGATTCCGATCACTCATGCTGCAGCGGATACGTGTATCCGGCGACTGCGCCTTCCTTCTGTTTAAGGTAATTAGTTACATACTGGCCGCAGTTGCTGCCGATGTCGTTCTCCTCTAATTCACCGATGCTTAAGATGACCTCGTACCCCGCTTCCCTCAGTGCATCGATTATCTTGTATTTTCCCTTTTCCGGGAGTATATGAGAGGCTATTTTGTTTTCCTTCGCCCGATAGGTGGGATTGACCGGAGTTATTTTGATGAGGAATTTATCCGGATCGAAATGATGCAGCAGAACCTTCGGGTCGATCGGCATCCCATCACCTAAAGCAAAGTTGAGCGTGATCTTTCTTTCCCCTATTCTGTAAAACGAATCTCCGTATTTCCCAATCCTCATCAGGTCCCACTTTTCCACCGGAATAAGCCAATCCCTTTTTTTCGCATCCGTGGTGTGGATGGAAAACTGCAGTTGGAATCTTTCCCGGTACAGTTCGTTCTTGATCTCGGTCAATCTTTCAAAGAACGGCTCGGTCTTTGCAGGAGCTACTGTGGAAAGCGTGGGCATCAGTCCCGGCGCATCATATACCTTAGGAAGCTCCTCCAGTACGTTCAGCACGTTCCGGTTGAGGGCGGGGTCTCCCATCCGGGCAAACTGGATCTTGAACTTCGGTACCGTCACCCCACGGTCGGGAAAGCGCCTTTTTATCATATAATCTATCTGGGACATGATTTCGTCTTTGGAGAGTTTGCCCTGATAATATCCGCCGGCATCGCAGAAGCGGCAGCCGACCGGGCATCCGTACAGCGTGGAGACGATCAAAACCCACTTTTTCTCTCGCGGAATTGGCGGCTGGACCGACTCAACGAATTCAAGCAGCCTGCCATTCTCCATCTCCGCGATATAAACCGTGGCTACCTCTTCATTCCCCGCCTTGGCCACTACCTTCATGGGTTCCCTCCCCTCACTTTTCTGCATATCTGCATGGCCGCCATAACACCGTCCCCCACACAAATCGCCGTCTGTCTGAAGGCTTTGTTCTTCACGTCTCCGATTACGTAAAGCTTGTTTCTTCTTATAAGGTCTTCGGAAGAGTTCCTGAGTTCGTCTCCCAAGAAATCAAGGCTGGGTTCTCTTCCGGCAGCAATCACCAGGTAATCCGCATAAATCTGATGTTCCTTTTGGTTATCACCATTGAGGCAGGAGAGAAGCAGTCTGTCACCCTTGCCGGTTACTTCCCTCACGGACACATTGGTGAGATATGAGATAGCTTCCGATTTCATGCATCTATCCCTCAGCACTTGAATGCACCTATCCTGCTCGCCTCTGTTTAGGATTGTGACCTCATTGTTTTGTGACAGCCCAAGTGCATAATCGAAAGCCGCATCGCCGGCTCCGATGATCGCCACTCTCTTATTCTGAACTCCCCGGATTGGATAGACCTCGTAAAATATGCGATCTTCGATTCCGTCCGTAATTCGAATCTCAGAAACTCTCTTGGGCTTTGTGCCACTTGCAATCACGACAATGGAGGATCTGAGCGTCCTTCGGTTGGTTTTTGTTAGAAATGCCCTGTGTTCATGCTCCAGTTCCAGAACTCTTTCAAAGGAAACCGTCACCCCGGCATTTGCCAACTGCCTTTTGAAAAGCTCAACAAGATTCGGCCCGGAGATTCCATCAGGAAAGCCCGGGTAGTTTTCTATCAGGTTGGCATTTTTCAGCAGGCCGCCAATCTCCCCCTTCTCTAAGATCACCGGCTCGATGCTGTGACGCTTCAATTGAATCGCCATCGCGATGCCCGCCGGTCCCGCTCCGATTATGACCACATCCCTGGCTCCCACCTCTGGATACCTCCAGCTAATTCTTCTGTAGTTACATCCGTGCAGCTAACGTTTGATCTTCATTTTATCGATCAGCCGTCTGAAAGTCAAGCAGTTTTCAGATTCGTGATTAAAGAGGGAAGAGATTGTGACCGGCTAAGGGAGGGATCGACGCAGAAAAACAGCCCCAAGAGCGAGGCTCATCAGACGCCGGCTTCCCTTTCGATATATCCTATTGTCCAGGGGCAGATTGAAATGCATATTCCGCAGATGGTGTCGTCAACGCCGAGTTTAGTCATCCCGCATTCTCTGGCAGCCCTCTCGCAGGCGAAGACGTCAAAGAACGAATCCCGGTGCAGACCTACCTCCCAGTTTTTTCCGGACGGGGCCTTTCCAGGATACAATTCTTACATGCTGGCAATAAGCGGGGCTAACTGAAGGCTACCGTTGAAATACCGCTTCGACCATTCCGTGCTGCTCTAACGGCCCATCTCCATGCCTGTGCTTGGGGCTCATGCCTTCCCAGTGATGTATCACTTTGAAGTCGCTGAACAGGTTTAAAATCTCATCCAGTTCCAGATAAGTTGCCACGGTCCCGTCCTTGTCCGCAAACGAGGTCTTTCCGATCTTCTTCCATTTCTGCAAGCGCTCAGGATATAAGGAATCCGCGGTGGTGAAGGCTGTGACGAATACCACACTTCGCTCATCAGTCCATGCCTTCACCTTTTGGAGAAGTAGGTCGATCGATTCGCGGGAAAGGATTTGGAGAAGTCCGAAGATCAGGATTCCCGAGTAGGAATCTGCCTCGGGAACAAAGCTCTCCCAACCGCAGCAATATGTGCGAACCGGAATTCTCTCTTTAGCCACGATCTCATCGATGGTATCGATGGCCACCTTGGATGGATCGATGGCGTCCACCATGAAGCGGTTTCTGGCCAGAAAGAGGGTATTGCGGCCCTGCCCTGCTCCGATATCCAAAACCGGGCTGGCCTTGCTTATCAGGTGATGGTATTTCCTCAAGAGGGGCGCAGCGCCCGAGCCAAAGTAGTTCTCGGTTTTTTTGTACGATTCGTCGTATCCCATTTTCAACCTCGACGTAAAGACATTACGAAGTAGTCTGCTGGGGCAGCCTGAAGGAAATAAGAGCACAGAGAAAGCCAAAGGGCTCTGTTGAGCGTGTCCCGCCGCCCACTGAACTTATCGTCACGAGCCCTGTCAGCTTCTGACAGTCTTTAATATTATACGGGATTTCCCTAACTGAAGTTCTGACAAATCGCAGCCCCCGAACCCCTTTTCTGCCCCAGAGTCGTAGTTGCTCGATTCCCGTCTGGGGGAGCGTCTGCTCATCAAGCGTGAGGCGGGGGAGAGGGGGAATTCGGTTTTCCTCTCCCCTTGTGGGAGAGGATAAAGGAGAGGGGCAAATTCAGTCTGATTCACACGTTCTTTCACCCTCCCTTTTGTTCCCTCCCGTCAAGGGAGGGAGAAACCCAACCCACCCCAGCCGCGGGAGTCAGGGGGAATTTTGTTTTTCCTCTCCTCTTGGTGTAAACCATCCGGTTCATACCTTGCGGGAGCCGAAGGCCCCCAGACGGGCCCCCTTCAGGCCTGTAGGGCGTATGGGCATCTGGGAAGGATTAAGTCGAAGATCCCGCTTGCAGTGACAAGGGAACTGCCATAGGCGGGAGAGAGGGGGATTTTGGCTTTCCTCTCCCCTTGTGGGAGTCGAAGACCCGTCTGGGAGGACCGAGGAGAGGGGGAAGAATGAATAGACTCCGTGCCTACACGGATACCAAGTATCTCCCCACCCCAGAGGCATAACGAAAAAAGAACTCCATGTTCTCCTTGGTGTCAAACAGGTCGTAGAGATGAGCACATTTTTCGTAGCCTGAGTCGTATGCCAAATCCGCGACTTCCTTTTGCTCCAAATCGGATAGCGGAGGCACAGCGAGGATGGAAGCGGGTAGACGTTACTGATCGTCCTTCACATAGCTTTGCCAGTTATCGATCAGTTCCTTTTCGTCTGCAGTCTCGTCTGGGATGATGGGACTTATCAGTTTGATCTTATGCTCACTCATGTATTTGTCGTCAACCTTCTCGAGAAAGCCGACTAAGCAGCCACGTACCCAGACTATGTTGTCATAGGCTACCCTAGCATAATCGTAGTTAAAGGACGAGAAATCCTTGCATATTCTGGACAAAGACCAGAAATTAGTATCAAAGTCATCTTTCACTTCGTGCATCTTGCCCGCCTTCAGCTTGAAAAGCCACAAGGCGGCTTCGGGTCTACCGTGCATGATGCTGTTCCTAATGTCTATGAGTTCCTCAAAAAGCTTGAAGGATTGAGAATCCTTGGTGAAGTAGCAGGGGGGCGGGGTCAGGTGCTTGTTGCACAGAGTAGGCAAGAAATAAACCTTATCCGCGAGGCGCCAGCGGTCAATGGGATTCTTCTTTTGAGACTTGCTAAGAATCTGCTCAGGCAAGTCTCCTTTCCCCCTAACTCCAAAATCCTTAAGCACGGTGTTTGCAAAAGCTTCGATTCCTGCCATTCCCGAAATGAAGCACGCCCTGGAAGCTGCCTTTTCTTTCATCCACAACTGCTGGTCGAATTTGTCGGGTCTTGAAGGGTCTTGAGCATGAATGGCTTGATAAAGCCCCTTCGATTCCTCATAGTGCAACTCCATGGCCCAGAAGAGGGATTGAAAGGGTCGTCTATAATTCTTGCCGAATTGCCAAGGCATGGCACCTATCCAGATAGTCTATTGTTGATGCATCGGCATTAGGAAAGGCCGATGCTCCTGGCGTCGGGAATTTCTATTCTCGAGAAACAACAACTCGGTTGTTCTTTGTTCACTCCTTGATCTCACGAAGTAGCTCGGACTCCGTTCTCTCCAACACGTCGGTAACCACCGAGATGTTTCTTGAACGCGCTAGGTGCACGACCTCTTTTGATACTTCCTTCTGTACGGTAAATATGTACCCGCGGGTGCATCCTACATCTGCCATTTTCCCCGCCAGAATGAACACCTCGCCGGCTTTCACCGCACCGGTTTTGCATTCACAGAAGAATCTGAAGTTGCTGGTCCTTGACTCCGCTATGTTGTCTATCTCGTGTATGAACCCCGAGTGACCCAAGACGCCATAGCCGCACAACGTATCGAAGGCCTTTCTTTTAAGCAAATGATCAATTCCGTACTCTAACCAGTAGTTCTGAGCGATAAGCTCTCTCAATGTCTTATTGAAAGACGCTATTGGAACTTTCGTGGTGTCGGAGACTTTCTGAATCTTCTTTCCACACGCACAACCGCTATGCTTGAACCGGTCCCTCGATATGAGATTCTTGCATTTCTTACATACAAACAGCGTTAGAGATGTCAGAATATCCAGATTCGTATTTCTTGCGTTCTCAAATTTCGAAAGCCTATTTTGAATGGCAGTAGAGCGTCTCTTAATAGCCGTAATGGATTTCTTGAAATACTCCCTTTTCATTCCGGCTATCATTCTCTGGATTTCAAGGCGCTCTCGCTTATCCAGCCTTCTCGTGTGCCTTTCTCCGCTCATTAGATAACGTCTGAGCAACGCCCTCTCTCGTGATGCTAATGTCCGGTAATAATCAACCGTAATTCTCGGGTCGCCCGGAAAAACTGGGCGATCGTCTGTAAATGATCCCATAATACGTTCTATCTCCTCGCTCTTCTCATACAAATACATGAACAACTGATTGAATTCCTTATCGAGCAGAAGCCTTGACTTTATGAAACTAGATACCTTGGCGTTTTCTTCCATCATCCGTCGTGAACGACTTTTCTGAATCTTCAACGGCGGAAGATTTAGGTTTGGCGGACTATGTAGCTGCATACTAATGCCTCCAGGCTTTCATGATGACTGGTACGTTTCGTCATGTCTTACCGGGGTCCGGTGTCGTGCCTAGATGAAGGGGTACCACTGCCCGTTTATACTAGCCAATCACTTTCCAGAAGTCAAGTCTTTTCGTCCGCCCTGTAGGGCTCGGCGGGTCGCCCGGCCTGCCCATCAGGCCGGGTTTATCATACGCAACTGTCCGCCTCCCCACACCCACGGACAGGGGCAAGCCCTGTTCCCACGTGCTAGAACTCGCGTAGCCACCCGTACGGGTGGCACCGAGGCATGAAACCTCAGCTACGCGGCTGTGTTAGCGCATCTTGCCCCTGGCGAGTGAGGCGAATATGCCGCCGAAGCAGACAACAGTGAAGATGGTGAAGGCGGTCTTCGCGCTTCGCAGGAAAGCGGGATAGTTTTCCGGTGTGATTTCCGCCCTGCCTATGTATACGGCAAATACCAGCATGGCAATGCCCATGCTCAGCATCTGTCCGGTCAGGCGCATGGTACCCACAGTGGCGGCGGCTACACCATAAGACCTCTTTTCAACCGAGCTCATGATTGCATTGGTATTCGGAGAGGAAAAAAGAGCCAACCCAAAACCGATAACGATCAGGCTGGCAACCACAAATCCTATGTTCGTATCCTGGGTCAGGAAGCTGAAGAGGAAAAGTGCGATCATGGTGAAACCCATGCCAATGGAGGCAACCACCCTCGGTTCGATTCTGTCGGACAGCCTCCCGGCAATGGGGGAGCAAAGAGCCATGACAATGGGCTGGCAGATCAATATCGTGCCCGCCTGCTGGGGAGTGAGTCCCTTGGTGTATTGCAGATAAAGGCTCAAGAGGAAACCGACTCCGAAGGTGGCGGCATAATTGATCAGTGCGGCCAAGCTGGAGAAGGCAAAGACGGTGTTGCCCTTAAACAGGTTCATATCCAAAACCGGGCTCTCCCTTCCTGTCTCCCACCTGACGAATGCCACCAGACCGAGTACGCCCAGACCGGTTAGCCACACGCCGGACATGGCGGGTAGAAGGGTGAATCCGTACATCATGGCCGGAAGCGAGAGTGCATATATCACCGACCCGGAGAGATCGAACTTCTCTCCCTTTGCCCCGGCCCATTCCCCTTTTAATTTCCATAAGACAAAGGCGATTATAAGCAAGCTCAGAGGAACGTTAAGAAAAAAGATACTTCTCCAGCCGAGTTGTTGGGTCAAAAATCCCCCTATGAAAGGTCCCAGGGAAAGCCCTGAATAGACAGCGGCAACGTTTATGCCCAGAACCTTCCCCCTTTCACCAACAGGATATACTGAGGTTAGAATTGCTATGGAGGTGCCAAAGATCATGGCGCTTCCGATTCCCTGCAAGACCCGGGCGGAGATAAGCCAGATGGCATTTGGAGCAATTGCCGAAAGCAAGGACGTGACGCCAAAAATGAGTATGCCATATGTGAAAATCCTTTTCCTTCCATATATGTCTGCTATCCTTCCGAAGGGGACTAAAAACATGGCCGCGGATAAAATATAGGCGGTGGCAACCCAACCCAACAGAACCGCATCCATGCCAAACTCCCTGCCTATGGAGGGGAGCGCAATGTTCACAGAGGAGCCCATGAAGGGCGTAAGAAAAGAGGTCAACGTGGCCACAAGTAGGGCGGCGCGTTTGGTGGCGGCATCATCCATAGATTCTCTTCATGTCCGGTTTCTCGGTGCAAAAGTAATGAATCCAGATGTAAATGTGACTAAAACAGGCAACTGCCAAAGCAGCCTTCGAAGAAAAAAGCAAGCCGGGTATCCATAGGAACAGCAGGCCGACGGTGTACATGGCGTTGGGCGTGTACTTGAAGACGCCTTTTCTCACTAATCCTGCTCCCCGGTAGGACGGGTCAAAATGATCGACTCCCATTGCCCGCCTGAGGGTGAAGTATTTCTGGATGGAATAAAAAACATACAGCCCAAGCAACCAAAAAACAATTGACAGGCCATATAGCAATATTGGATTAGCATCTAAACTGTTCTTGTTTGATATCGCCAGGAAGATTAACAAGGTCAACCTTGAGATCAGAAAGATCAGGAAGATTATAGAATAACAGACAAATCCGGCGCGACCGAAGAGCCTCGTTATCAGGGAATAATGTAACTGCATTCGCCAGCAAAACCAAACATAAAATTGATGCACGATCGGGATGGCGACTGTTAAGAGAAACCAAGTCCTGGTACTAACGTTCAAAAAGTCGCCCCTCAGAAAACCTTCGGTTGAACTTATAATAACCAGGCCGGTCAGAAGAACCGGCAACAGTAAGTAGTGCCAGAGTTGCTTTTCGAAGATCAACTTCAATTTGCTCATTTTACATCCGGGGGCACGATGTGGACAGGTTATGGTCCTTTCGAAAAACTATATGTCTTTTTGCCTTTTGATGACAGCTTAAACAAACCGGTTCCTGTTATCCGGGATATTATTTCATTTTCTTTCAGGTGATGGTCATTGCACGACAGGATTCCGCCCGGCTTTAAAACCCGGTGCAGCTCTCCCAGCACTGCATCCGGCTCGCTTAAGTGGTGCAGGATATCATACAGAAAAGCAATGTCGATGCTCTCCTCTTCCAGTCCGGTTGCACAGTCGGATTGAATGGTCTCTATATTCGTCAGACCTTTCTTTGAGGCAGCATTCCCCACTCGCTGGATTGCCAGCGGGTGTACGTCCAGCGCGTAGACTTTTCCCGTGCTTCCCACCAACCGGGCGGCGACGATTGAATAGCTCCCGGGTCCGCATCCGTAGTCGAGTATGTGAAATCCGGGCTTTATGTCTACTTCTTTTAAAACGTTCTTTCTGGGTAAGAATAGGTCACGAAATTTATACATAAAACACATGGTTTTGAAATGAGAATCGGGCGTTGGCGAGTCCATTGAATCCTCCCTTCATAGAGGTTCCGGTCGGTGACTTAGCCGAAAGCTTCGCGCTAATTGCCTGGCTGCACTGCGCCAGGCTCGAAACCTGTCTTACTTCACCAAATGCTTTTGCTCTCCTACCTCGTATGCCTCCCTGAGCCACCCGGCAACCTCATCGTCTAAGTCTTCGACGGAACGTATTCGAAAGTAATGCACGTGATTTCGTGGGGAGAGCGACTGGATGCGCGTAAATCTCGGATTTTCCAAACGCCGTGACAGAACCACGTGACAAGCCAGACCGCTTTTGCTCAGGCTGAGCGTAGAGAATATCATCCGCACCTGGAAGCCGATTCTGGTTTTGGCCGACACTACTGTTACCGGCCCGCACCGCTTCACCAGGGCCACGAACTGCTCATACAGAGATACCACGTTGGAGCTTCTGCCTCTCAGGTGTTGTTCCACCGTGTAGCTTCCACAGGAATGTGTTTGGTTGAGATTGACAAAACGCCTTTTGCATTTGGGGCAGGTCCAAAGATCTTTTGAGGTCATATTAAATCCTCTACAGTGTAGAATTGGTCGTAAGGTTACGGAGCCGTGGAAGGGTCCCAGCTTGTACGCAGACCCTGGTTAAATAAATCGAGAGCTCTCATGTCTTCAGGTGAAATGGTAAAATCGAAAACAGCGGCGTTTTCTGTAATTCTCTCCTTTCTTGACGACTTGGGGATAACCACCATCTCATGCTGCAGCGCCCAGCCAATCAAAATCTGAGCCGGGCTCTTGGAGTACTCCGAAGCCAGGGTCACCAGCTTTGGGTCGTACAGCTTGTGCCCCTTGGTAAGTGGACTATATGCTTCCAACTGGATCTTGCTCTTCCGGCAGAACTCCAGAAGATCCTTCTGGTAGAGATAAGGGCTGAATTCTACCTGATTGACCGCAGGAACGGTGGACGAGTTTTCCAAGAGTTCCTCCAGATGCCGGATCATGTAATTGCTCACCCCGATAGCCCGGCACTTTCCCTCTTTGAGCAGCGTCTCCAAAGCTCTCCAGGTCTCGTTTCGCAGGTCCTGCACCGGCCAGTGAATCAGATACAGGTCGACGTAAGAGAGACCAAGTCTCCTGCGGCTTTTTTCGAAGGCGGCTAAGCCGCTGTCGTAGCCGTGATCTGAATTCCATAGTTTGGTGGTGACGAAAATCTCCTCGCGCGGGATGCCACTTTCTCTGATAGCCGCTCCCACGTCCTCTTCGTTACCGTACATGCTGGCTGTGTCGACATGTCTGTAGCCAATCTGTAAAGCATGCAGAACCGCATCCCTTGTCTCTTTGCCGCTTTGAGCCTGGTAGGTGCCCAATCCAAAGATGGGCATCTCAACGCCGTTGTTGAGTTTTACCTTTGTGTCAATCCTTAACTCTTTCATCACAACTGCCTGCCGCTGCTCCTAAGTAAAGTGTTTTCATCTGTGATTCGAACTTGGGGTCGTCGATAAATTCCTCCGGCAGGCTGTCGACATTCAGAACGTCTGGCATCCTAATCTCTCCTTCTATTCGGTGGAAGGTACCGCACGTTATCACATCTACGGGGTCGCGTATATCCTCCTTGCTTGGCTCGCAACCTTTTGTTAACCGCCTCGCTGGCCAATTGTCGAAGCTCATCGGAGGGAATCCATTTGGCGCTTTTTGAGGACGTCATCGCAGCGCACTTTTTCTTCCTTCTCAGTCACGGCCCGCCTTTTGACTCGCTTGTTTGCGAAGTCGCATCGGCCTCCCGTTTCCCACACCATCTCAAGCCTCTCTTAGAACTCCCTTTTTTGTCACCTCAAAGTTCGAATACGGAGAATATGTATGGTGACGCAACTCGCGATCAGAATCAGAATAATCCTGACGAGGAGAATGTCAACTACAAAAGCAACGGAAAACAGTATGGTGATCCACAAAAGGGAGATGGACAGGAGCTTCACCCTTAATGGAACCCCCTTTTTCTCTCGATAATTCTTGATGTAGTTTCCAAACCATCTGTTGTTCAAGAGCCAATTGTAGAATCTTTTTGAACTTCTGGCGTAGCATGCGGCGGCGAGCAAGAGAAAGGGAGTGGTAGGAAGGAGAGGCAGGAATATTCCGAGGACGGCGAGCCCCACGAAAAGAGATCCCGCAGCAATCAACATCCCTCTAATCAACCTGCTCGATGTTTTGTTTACCTGGTTGGAACCATCACCTCGTTGCTCTCGGTTTTTCTTTTTCACAATGATTCCATTATTTAACTCCTGTTGGGGCGGGGGCTTGTCCTGCACTTCGTCCTGCCCTTCGGTCCTGCCCTTCGGTCCCGAGACCTCAGGGTCGAGGGAAGACCTCGGGGTCGAAGGAAGACTCGGTGTCGAAGGA
>CBDUQU010000082.1:0-13324 GCA_965369445.1 uncultured bacterium
CGAAGATCTGATGACACACTCTTGACTGGATGCAAAAAGGAATATATCAACTCTTAATCTGTCTGCCTGAATCCGTTCATATCCAAATCGGGAAGAGGGGAAGATTTAGATTTCCAAAGGGCTACTACATCTACACCGGCAGCGCCAAAAACGGGCTCAGAGGGAGGATAAAGCGGCATCTTCGAAAAGAGAAGAAACATTTCTGGCACATAGACTATCTTTTGGATCATGCATCGGTGAAGGCCGTTCTTTCTTTCACCAATGAAAGAAAAGATGAATGCTCCCTATCCTTAGAGACATTAGCAGGGCCAGGGGCGGAGGTGATAGTCCCCAAGTTCGGGTCAAGCGACTGCGGTTGTTCAACCCACCTGGTCTTCTTCAGGAGACTGAAAGACGTTCCTTCAAGAAACAGCGAAGCAAGTTCTTCCTCATACACTGAGAGGTGATGAAATGCCCAGCAGAGTCTATTTCATAAATGCGCGGGTGGATACATTCGATTACAAGGACAGCGTCGAAGGCAGGTTGGAGCGCACGCTGAAAAAGATCGATCTCAAAAAATACTTCTCCGAAGATGAATTGGTCCCGGTCAAGATGCACCTGGGCAATCCGGGAGCGCACCATACCATCAGGCCTAATTTCGTCAGGCTGGTGGTGGATCAACTAAAGAAGATCAACACCAAGCCTTTTGTCACCGACTCGGTACGCTTGAGGGCCTATGAGTATCTGGACGCGGCCAACCGGATGGGTTACAACGCCATGAGCCTGGACGCGCCGGTGATAATCGCCGACGGCATCTTCGGATTGGATTCGGTGAAGGTGAAGGCAGGCAAAATCTTAAAGGAGCTTTCCATTCCCTCCGCGATTCATGATGCGACCTCTATGATGGTTCTCTCCCACGTGAAAGGGCACATAGACTCAGGATTGGCCGGAGCCATCAAGAACCTGGCTATGGGATGCGTTACCGCGATGCCCCGGGGATGCGACTGGAAGGAGGGAGGAAGAGGGAAGATGCACTTTCAGATGGATGAGTTGATGGCCTGGCATAGGAACCTGTGCACCTTCTGTGGCATCTGCGTCCGTACCTGCCCCCTGGATGCCATTTCGATCAAGGGTAAGAGCTTTCTGGTAGATGAGAAGAAGTGCTGGAGATGCGGGAGGTGCGTGCGGGTATGCCCGGAAAAGGCATTGACCGTTCCCATATCAATGAAGAACTTCTCCGTATCTCTGGCCGAGGCGGCCAAGACGGTGCTCTCCACTTTTGAGAAGGGAAAAGTCTTCTACGTGAACTTCCTCTTCGACATTCAGCCGGAGTGCGACTGCATGGCCGTTTCCGATACTCCGGTGGTGCAGGATCAGGGGATATTACTGTCGGACGACATTGTGGCCGTTGATCAGGCGTCGCTGGATCTGATTGCCAAAGCTCAAGGCCTTCCGCAATCCAAGGCTGCAGAGCTGAAGAGGAAAAGGTATACAGACATACTGGGCGTGCTTCACGAGAAGGATTCCAGGATTCAAATAAAGGCTGCTGAGAAATTGGGTTTGGGGAAGAGTGATTATAGGATTATCGAGGTCTAAATCGATCTAAACACCAGCACCTAACTTAAGTTAGGTGCTGGTTGACATTCAAAACCCAATCAGACAGAGGGGGGCAGTCTTGACAACATCGCCGATCATATCTTGAGGATATTGGAACCTATCCAGCAGAACTCTGAAACGTGTTAAGCCGATCACGAAAAGCTGAACTGTCCCTTCTCCTTTTGACCTTCATCTGGGGGACCACGTTTCCCCTGGTAAAGACCGCTCTTGACTTCTCCTCACCCTTTCTCTTTGTGCTCATCAGATTCGCGCTGGCCGCCCTGGCGGTCTGGCTGGTCTTCCGGGGAAGAATCTCCTTTGAAGCCAAGGGTATTGTCAAAGCCGGAGCTATAATCGGGGTTTTTCTTTTTCTCGGCTTTGCCTTCCAGACTCTGGGACTGAAATACACGTCAGCGTCCAAGTCGGCCTTCATCACCGGGCTTTTTGTGGTTATGATTCCTCCGCTCTCTTATCTGATACTCAAAGAAAAAGTGAGGACATTCTCATTAATGGGGGTGGTTCTGGCTCTGACCGGATTGTACCTCATGACCAGTCCCAGGGGATCGGAGTTTAACATAGGCGACCTATTTACCTTCTTCTGCGCGATATCCTTCTCGCTGCAGGTAATCTTCGTGCAGATATATACCAGGAGGTTTGACTTCCTCACGCTCACCTTCATTCAAATAGCGGTCGCCGCCCTTCTGAGTATTCCTTTTGCCCTGGCACTGGAAACCACCAAGCTGGTGTACGATCCCTGGCTGATCTTGGCCATTTTCGTCTGTGCCATCCTGGCTACGGCCCTTGCCCTCTTCCTTCAAAACCGGATGCAGAAGGATACCACTACGGTCAGAGCTGCCCTAATCTATGCCATGGAACCGGTCTTCGCCGCGGTTTTTTCCTATCTTCTGCTAAGTGAAATCCTGGGCTGGCTGGGGATTTTGGGAGGCGGCCTTATCCTCTGCGGCATGCTCTGCTCTGAATTGGGCAGGAGGTAAGACCGGCTGGGGCAACCGTCGAAGGCATCTTTCTTGGAAAGCAAACTTTTTTTATCACGTCCCGTAATAGAATGGTAGTAATTGAGATTGAGATTCAGTCTCAATTAGGGAGGAGCACATGACTCATGCCATTCAAGTTTTTGCCGAGTACCTCAACTCGAAGGACTTGAAGCTGACCAAGGAGAGAGAGGCCGTTTTGCGCGAGATCTTTCTTCACCCGGGACATCTGGAGGCGGAGGAGCTGGCTCATAAGCTGCGCAAGAAGCGAAAAAGAGCCTCCCGGGCTACCATCTACCGGACCTTGGATCTTCTGGTGGAGAGCGGGATAGTCCGAAAGGTGGATTTAGGACACGGACACAGCCACTACGAGCTGGAGCTGGATCACCCCCATCACGAGCATATGATCTGCCTTAACTGCGGGAAAGTGATAGAGTTTTCAGACAAGGGGATGGAGAGACTCTATAAGAAATTATGTGAACAGAACCGATTCAAGCCTACCTCTCACTACTTTCAAATCTTTGGATATTGTAATAATTGCAAATGATTTTTTTGAGGATGCAATGAGAAAGAGTCTCAATATCAATTAATTGAACCAAGGCAGGAGGTGAGAATGGAAGGAAGAAACAAAAACCTCGCCGCTGACAGAGAACTGCAAAGCAGTGCAAATCTATGCCAGTGTGGCGTGGTGCACCTTAACTACTTCAACACCACCATTCGGTTCAGCCGAAAAATTTTCTCAACTTCGCTCTGATGGTAAATAAAGCTTATAACAGGTTAAGAAGCAATCCGTCTCGGTCAATTGAAGAGGGTACGAATGAGAACGAGGCATTGGAACTCTAGAAAAAGAGGGTAAGGACAGTGAATCTGCTACAGTAAATCGGAAGTAAAAAATGTTCTTGGCGAATAACTCTGGCTTTGCTTAAAACAGAATTAACTATTTACTCTATGATTTTAAATTAGTAAAGGAAGGAGTAAAAAGATGAAGAGGGTATATGTAGCAATCATGCTATTGGGGATTTTGAGCTTTTCATTACCCCAGACAGTAATCTCAGGAGGTAACGGCAGCATCGCGGGGAGGGTGGTAGATAAGGAAACCGGAGAACCACTTCCAGGGGTTAGCGTTATCATAAAAAAAACTACCTTAGGGATAGCAGCAGGTGAAGATGGAAGATATTTCCTGGTTGAAGTTCCCCCTGGAAAGCATCAGGTTATGGCAACGGTGATGGGATATAAGCCCGTCACAGAAGAAGTGAACATTTCTGTTGGTGAGACTTATACACTCAATTTTGAGTTAGAGGCGAGCCCTATTGAGTTGGGAGGCGTAGTGGTTACTGGAACCCGAACCCCCAGATACGTGAAGGATGTTCCACTGCGCACCGAGGTTATCACCAGCAAACATATCAAGGAGAAGGGGGCAGCCAATCTATACGAAGCCGTGGAAGGAATAGCCGGGATAAGGGTGGAACAGCAATGCTCCTTTTGTAATTTTTCCATCATCAGAATGCAGGGACTGGAAAGTGGTCACACCCAGGTGTTGATTGACGGCCAACCTATCTTCTCTGGCCTGGCAGGGGTGTATGGATTGCAGCAACTACCCACAGCCAGCATAGACAGGATAGAGGTTGTTAAGGGCGCTGGTTCCGCCCTGTATGGCAGTTCTGCCATCGCCGGGGTGATTAACGTCATAACCAAGGGACCAACTGCGAGACCATCGGTGAAGGTAAGCGCCAGCTTTGGAACAGACAATACCAATAACTATACCCTCTCTGCCTCCAGAAGACTGGAGGATATGGACGTGATGGTGACTGCACAGAAGAACACAGGTGATGAGATTGATGAAGACGACGATGGTTTCACCGACCGGGTTAAAACTGATAATCTCTCGTTAGGAGTGAGGTTAAACTCGTACGATCTTCTTGGAGATGACCAGCTTACCTTCACCGGCAGAGCGTCAAACGAGTTCCGGCAGGGTGGTGAGTTGGTTACCTGGGAGAATCCCTTCGCCGCAGGTGCAGAACACATTAGAACAACCCGCTACGAGGCAGGAATTGGTTACCAAAAGAGATTTTCGTTTGGCAAGCAGATTAACCTTAACTTCGCTTATGCTAACCATCACCGCAATGCCACCAATGATTCCTTTCTGGGCGACTATGAAGAGATCAACGGGGTGGTTCCCCCGGAAGACGAAATGCAACCTTACTTAGCTGATGAAAACCTTTACTTGGTGGACTTGAATTATTCCCATCCCCTCAGAGCAAGGCACCATCTGTTAGCCGGAGTCCTGTATTCCCACAATGAGTTGAACGAAACAGGCAGGTACGTGATTGTGGATGAGGATGACCCCAATTATGGTGGCACCTATACCTCCGAAAGCGAAAAATTCGCCGATGATGTGGGATTTTATCTTCAGGACGAATTCTTTGTAACTGATGCTTTAGAGTTGGTGTTGGGAGCACGGTATGACATTCATCATTCGAAAGACGATTTCGGCGGCTCAGGCAAGGTTGCTCCCGAGAGGAGGATTAAGCTTGAATACAACGAAGAAGCCTTTAGTCCCAGATTGGCGGTAATGTATGAGGCAGCTGCTGAATTGACCTTACGAGGCAGTGTGGGAACCGGTTTCAGGGTTCCATACGGTTTTAGCGAGGATCTGCATCTTTGCAGTGGGTCCCCTCGCGTTAACAAACCCACGGGCCTGAAGCCCGAAAAATCAATCAGCGTGAATCTGGGAGCAGATTACTCGGCCGAGGGATACACCGTTAATATCAATCTCTTTCGCACCAACCTGAAAGACAAGATCGGGTTCACAGATGCTGGCGAAGAATCGAAGAGACTGGGCTACACCTATGAGTGGGGCAACATCGGTGATGCTTATACCCGGGGAATAGAGTTGGGCTCCGGAATACTTCTAACAAAAAACGTTGATCTGAACCTCGATTTGGCTTATACTGATGCCCAATATGAGAACCAGCGAGAGGATTGGGTGGAAAGCCATCCAGAGTACGCAGATGAAAGCAAATACATCTCCAGGGTTCCACAGATCACCGGGGGAGTCAAGTTAGCATGTATGCCGGGAAGCTGGAATCTGATCTTAGACGTTGATTATACCGGCAGAATGTATATAGATTATTGTAAGGAAGAGGATATAGAGGACCCACAAAGCAAGATTGTACATACTCCTGATTTCTGGGTTGTGAATACTAAGGTATCCAGAAGCTTTAACAATGGTTTTACCCTATTTGCAGGTGCCAAAAATATATTCGACTATGTCCAGAAGGAGAAACATCCTGACGATGCCGCCTTTATGTTTGCGCCCTTAACTGGTCGCATTATCTATGGTGGAGTGGAGGTAGATTTTAAATAAGCGAAGTAAGATGTCCCGTGGTCAAGGACACGGGCACAAAGACGAGTTTTGGTTATGTCAATGCCTGCGTCCCCAAACGGGAGCATCGAGAATGGTGAAGAAGAAAAAATAAGTTGGAAAAGAGGATTACCTCAGTGGATGAGTTAACCAAGACTCTTAGACTGGTGAGCTTGACATAATTATTATCTGTCATAATTCTTGGAGGGAACGTTATAACATACACACTGGGGTTTGATGTCTCGGATTATTCGCCATCCATCGACGGCAATTGAACGGAGACAACACACCCTATCTTACTGAAGACCGGACAACCGATTTTTTAGATGACGAAAAAATGAAAAATATTGATCTCACCCAATTAGAAGAAGGAAAATCAGGGCGGATCGTACTGATAAGCGGCGGACATGGTCTGATACGACGCCTGGAATCTCTGGGGATAAGAGTGGGCAAGAAGGTGACCAAGGTGAGCGCTCAGTTTATGCGGGGCCCGGTCACGGTGAGGATAGACGGTTTTCAGGTGGCGCTGGGCTTTGGGATGGCAAAGAAGATATTGGTGGAGATAAAAAAATGAAGGACGATTATTCCTCCTCTGGTTTTTGATTCTTTGAGAAATGGGCACAAGCTCAAAGCCTCTTGCGGGACGGCCATGGGACATGCGAGAAATTGGAAACGTGACAAGGGGGGGCGCAATTGAAATGTCAACTATCACAAGAAAAGAGAGGGAAGGTTAACCCGTGAAAAGAACGACATTCATTTCAATGCTGGCTATCATTGTGGGACTGGTTTCTCCAGAATTTGTTTATGCCCAGGAGAGACTCGGTCTTCTCATTATAGCTCACGGTTCCCCTATGGCTCAATGGAACACCCCAGTTCTTGAACTTGAGGAAGAAGTAAAGAGAATGATGTTCGAAAGGAGCGATAACCCTTTTAGTAGAATTCGAGTCGCCTTGATGGAATTCAACGAGCCATCAATTAATACCGTAATCAAAGACCTCGAGAACACCGGCGTTGACAGAGTTTTCGCCATACCATTGTTTATTGCTCCATCCGGACATTCCTTGTATGATGTTCCCACTATCTTAGGATTGTATGGCGACCGGGAGATGATTGAGACAGTCAAAGAAGAAGGGATAGACGTTGTTGATACTAAAATGAAGATTACCGTAGGACCTTCGCTAAATGTGGGAAGTGTTTTGAGAGAGGTAATGTCAGATAGAGTAGGAGAGTTATCAACAGCGCCCGATTCAGAAGGGGTGGTTCTTCTTGCGCACGGAGACAACCGTTTTCAGCCGATTTGGGATTCTATGTGCAGGGAGATTGGTTCTTATGTCTGTGCCAGGACAGGCATCCCTTACTTTGATTATGCTTTTGTGGAGATAGGTCAATCCTTTATCCCGGAAGGCGTGCCGGTTATTCTAAGAACAGCGGACAAATGTAGTAAAACGATAGTGGTTGGAACATATCTGGCAATGAGTGTCGAGGATATGGCTCAAAATTCCAGCTTGCATATTGGTCGGATGAAAATAGAGAGCGGGAAGATATTTGCTGGCAGGAACGTACATTTTGCCAAATGAGGTCTCTTACCCGATAAACGGATATCGGAATGGATAGTTGATAGGGCCATGGAATGGGTAGAGAGCCTGCAATGATTTGATCTTCACCTAACAGGTTTCCTCGCTTTTCCCTCATTCCGTCAGTGTCAGCAGGATTCACAGGATCTATGATGTCGGAAATCAGATAAAGGAACTATCCGTGCGCAAGATTCTTCTGATCGGCAATCCCAACGTGGGCAAAAGCGTGATCTTCTCCCGGCTCACCGGGGTCAACGTGATCGCCTCAAACTATCCGGGCACCACGGTGGAGTTCACCCGGGGGCATATGAAATTGGATAACGAGGTGGTGGAGATAATCGACGTGCCCGGAACCTACGATCTTGATCCCACCTCGCCGGCAGAAGAGGTGGCCGTTCGGATGGCCAAAGAGGGGGACGTGATCGTCGACGTGGTCGATGCCACCAACTTAGAGAGGAATCTAAACCTCACTCTTCAGTTGCTCAAAGACGGAAAACCGGTTGTCGTAGCCCTGAACCTCTGGGATGAGACCCGCCATATCGGCATCTCCATCGACGTGGACAAGCTTCAAGAAATTCTGGGGGTGCCGGTTATCCCCACCTGTGCCATAACGGGTGAGGGAATCAAGGAGCTGGTGTCGGAGCTTCCCCATGCCAGATCAAACTCCTTTCAGTATGAGGAAGAAAACAGATGGGAGAAGGTGGGAGAGATCGTCAGCCAGGTGCAAAAGATTACCCACCGCCATCACACCTTCTTAGAGAGGCTGGAGGATCTCTCCATAAAGCCGGTTACCGGTTTGCCCCTGGCTGTGATAACCTTACTGGTAGCTTTTCAAATCATCCGGTTTATCGGCGAGGGACTGATCGGACTCCTTTTTGAACCCATATTTGAGAAGCTTTGGGCACCATCGATGATGCGGGTCTCGGATCTTCTGGGTGACGGATTCGTTCACGATCTACTTATAGGAAAGCTCGTGGACGGCCAGATAGACTTTGTGGAATCGTTAGGGCTTTTGACCACCGGTCTCTTTGTGCCCATTGCCATGGTTCTGCCTTACGTTTTCTCCTTCTATTTGGTTTTAAGCTTCCTGGAGGATTCAGGCTATCTTCCCCGTCTGGCGGTGCTGGTGGATAACGTTATGCACAGGTTTGGTCTGCACGGATTGGCAATCATTCCCATGATGCTGGGCTTAGGCTGCAACGTGCCGGGAGCCATGGCCACCCGCGTTCTGGAGACTAAAAGGGAGCGGTTCATCGCAGCCACCCTGATGGCGATTGCAGTTCCCTGCATGGCGCAGATGGCCATGGTGATCGGGCTGATAGGACGATACGGGGCCAAAGGATTAGGGCTAGTCTTTGGGACTCTTCTGGTCGTATGGCTGGCGCTTGGGTTTTTGCTTAACCGGTTTTCCAAAGGTGAAAGCCCGGAGATCTTCGTGGAGATTCCTCCCTACCGCATACCCTATTGGGGAGCACTTCTTAAGAAGCTCTCAATGCGAATCAGAGGATTCTTGAGAGAAGCAATACCTTTTGTCCTCTTGGGGGTGTTTATCACCAACATTCTCTACTCGCTGGGGATAATCCGGTTCATTGGGCGGCTCGCCTCTCCTATCATCACCGGGATCCTGGGTTTGCCCCAGGACGCCACAGGTGCCCTCATTATCGGCTTCCTGCGCAAGGACGTGGCGGTGGGCATGCTTCTTCCATTGGGCCTGGACCTGCGCCAGATGGTTGTTGCCAGCGTGGTTTTGACCATGTACTTCCCCTGCGTTGCCGCATTCGCCGTCTTGGTAAGGGAATTGGGAATCAAGGATATGATGAAATCTGCTGCCATCATGATCGCCTCTGCCCTGATCGTCGGGGGGCTGCTTAATCTTATTCTTCGATAAGAGTTAGATCTCTTATTCTCTCGAAACTGTCAACGGATCAAACGGATGGGTCAACGGATTAAGCGCCCGGACGGGCGTCCGTCTGGACGGATGGAACGGATAACAGCAGCGAGCCGACGCTCGCTCGTCTGGGCAGGCAACATCCTTGGGCCTGTCGGTCAAACCCTGTCTGGTGAAGGGGTTTCTGTGTAAAAGAGATTGACTCTCCGCTACTTTTCGTTTCCTTATGCTAAAGTCATGAAACAAAAGGTCGAAAAACAGAAAAGGAGCAAGGGTGAAAGTCGGTTTCTTTCAGTTCTCCCCTCAGTTGGGGAGGAAAGACGAAAACGTAGAGCGAACGATAAGCTCATTAAGGGGGGCAAGGGCTGACCTCTTGGTTTTGCCGGAGCTTTTCAGCACCGGCTATCTCTTCGGAAACGAAGAGGAGACCAAGAGGTCAGCTGAATTTATTCCCGATGGTCCTACTTTCGTGAAGCTGGCCCATGCGGCCGCGCGGGAGAAGGTAAACTTAGTTTACGGAATCGCAGAAAGGGAGGGAGAGAAGCTCTTCAACTCATCGGTTCTGGTGACGCCAAAAGGGGACTTCTCAGTCTACCGAAAACTTCATCTGTTCAATCTGGAGAAGCTGTGGTTTTCCCCGGGCGACAAGGAACTGGAGGTCTTCGACGTCGGCGGCACGAAAGTGGGAATGATGATCTGCTTTGACTGGATCTTTCCGGAGACGGCGAGGATATTGGCTTTAAACGGGGCAGACGTAATATGCCATCCTTCTAACCTGGTTTTGCCCCACTATTGCCAGAATGCAATGATCACCAGATGCGTGGAGAATGGAGTCTTTGCCATCACGGCAAACCGGACAGGTGCTGAGGAAAAGGAGGAGGTGAAACTGTCGTTCACCGGAAGAAGTCAGGTGGTTGATCCGAAGGGGCATATCCTTGCACAGGCGGATGAATCCTCGGAGGGCGTGTGGACGGTTGACATCGACCCCACAATCGCCCGGGGCAAAAAGATCACCCCTCGCAACCATCTTCTTGAGGATCGGAGAACAGAATTCTATCAGAAGGGGAATCTATGTTAGGTTCAAAGTGCGACGGAGATGACTTTTTAGGCGTATCTCAGGCTGCCAAGGTTGCCGATGCCAAGAGGCGCAAACCGGCCAAGATCCTGGTGATCGATGACGAGCCGGAGATCACCGACATAGTCGAGACCTTTTTGGAGACTGCTGGCTATGAGGTGGAATCGGAGAACGCCAGCGAAGAGGGAATAGACAAAGCTAAAACCTTTTTGCCCGATTTAGTTCTTCTGGACATAATGATGCCTACCATGGATGGCTACGAGATCTGCAGCGAGCTGAAGAGATCTGAGAAGACCAAACGCATTCCGGTCGTGTTTTTGACCGGGAAAGATGCCCGGAGCGATGAAGGGCGAAGCTTCAAAGTAGGCGGCGTTCTATACATTAAGAAACCTTTTAGCTGCGAACGCCTTCTGGACATCGTCAAGGTAGTTTTGCAGACTGTCGAAAAAGAAAACAAGAAATAACCGGATGGTGAATTCTTAGATACGAACTAACTGGTATATAGAGCGAACGAAGAGGGGGTAAGCCCTGTACCATACAATACAGGGCGCGCCCTGCATCATGTGGTGCAGGGTAAGCCAGCACCCGACCTCAAGAGATACTCTTGAGGTTAGATGCTGGCTTTTTTTCTGTGGTCAGTCAAGCTGCAAATCTGATTCAAAGAAGGCGAACCAGACTGACAACGCGATCAGGCTCGGGATACTTGAAGATATATCATTCCTGCAAATAATACAGTCTCTCGTCCAACTGCCACTCGGGGTCGAAGAAGCCTGCGCAGATGACGCCGCCCCAGCCTTTGAATTTCACCTCTTCATCGAAGATAATGAAATCAGGCAATCCGGCGCCGGAGTAAAGAGCGGTAAAGAGAGTAGAGAGCTTCAATCCGCTTAAGCCCACTCCCTGGTGAACGCAAACGAATCTCTCCGGATTAAACGGGTTAGGATAGATGAACTTGGCGGCTATGCCCTCTCCATCGATCTGCTTTTTTCCAAAGACGATTTTCTCACCTTCTATCCTGATGGGTAACTTTCTGTTGAGTTCGGCGGTCACGGAATTCTCTGACGGTCCTCCGAAAAGGATTAAGTTAAAGTTTTCCATCGTCTCTGAAGTGACCTCAGTATCCGGGAGAACCTCCGCGAAGCCGTTTGCCCTTCTCCACCATCTGACTGCCTCCAGCCTGGCCTGATGAAGCGTTATCTCGGTGGTGAGCGAATCCCCTTTGGTGCCGTAGACCAGCACAAACGGAGAGAAGTATGCCTGTTTTATCGGCCCGTAAGACTCCGGCGATTTGCTCAAGCGGCGATGCTTGGTCCTGCCTATTCGGAATTCGTCACCTTTTTTGTAGAAGGATACCTCTTCACTTTTTCTCAACTGATAGCCAATCTCCTGACCATTCACGGCGAAGACTATCTTACCAAGAAGCAATAGATTCTGTGATAAGTGCAGGGCGAACTCCCGGACATTCCTGGTGCTTACTTCAATTTTTCCCTCTTTCACCTCCACCTCTATACGGGATTCAAAGAATGGTTTTTCCTGCCGGATTATCTCCACCCAATAGCTCTTGTGACTCTGTCCGATGTCAGTGGTCTTGAAGATCACGTGTTTGGGAAAGAGATTTCTCGTTCTGCTTCTCAGAAATTCCATGAGCTCGGGATCATCGACGCATACGGTTTTATCCGGGTCATCGAGGCTGTACCAGTGTCCTTTGTCCGGAATCTCCTTGTAATGATACTCATAGCCTAACTTCTCCAGAAGAGAGGCGAAAAGTCTGGAATGCACCGTGGGAACATTATCGTCATTGCCTCCGTGGGAGATGAAGATTGGCAGGTTCAGGGCATTCTCCACAAAATTGGGAGCAAAATCCTCTCTTAAGCTCATGTCTCTTATGGCAATCTGTCTTGGCTCGGCGAAAGTGTAACTCTTCTGCAGAAACCAGGGGATATAAAGCTGAAAACAGGTCCATCCGGCTAAAGGAGCGACGGCGGCAAAGAGATCGGAGTGGGCTAAAGCTATGTGCCAGGTCCCATGTCCTCCCATGGAATGACCGGTGAGATAAACCCTATTGGTGTCGATGGGAAAGGTTCTTTTCGCCAGTTCCAGAACCTCCAGGGCGTCCAGCCGTCCCCAATCCTGCCAATCAAATCCAAATCTTCGCCGGTTGGTGGGAGCAACCACGAAAGCCCAATCTTTTTGGCTGTAGCAATCCACCAGACCCGATGCTCTTACGCTGGCCCCATGAAGGGTCAGGATAAGAGAATATCTCCTTTGAGGATCATGATCTTTGGGAGGGAGAACGGCGTAATACTGACAGGAGTGGTCAATTTTGGAGATGAATGTCACCTTGTACGATTCCCCCTTCCCCCTTACTCTTAAGGATAGACCATCTTTTGAAGAAAAATTGTGGTAAGAGACCTCGACCGGAATAGAAATCGTGTCCATTCCGCTCAATGGTTCCGTCATCTCTATTGTAATGGGAACTTTTTTGACACAGAGGGGCATAAGAGAGGGAATCGTAATCTGGTTTTCTTTAAAGAATTCCTCCCCTCCGATAGAAAGCTTGACGTCTTTCAGCCTCTTCGAGGTTGTGTTAAGTATGGCAATACCGGCCCACAATTTCTGTTCTCCTCCTTTGATTATGTCGGGCAGGGTTGCATCTTTGGCAATGAGCATCACCGGAGCTTCGGCAGGGATGAGCTTGAAGGTATAACGGTGATCGCCGTATCCACTCAATGGTACCAGAATCCGGTTGACGCCATCCTCCAAAACAACCGGAGTCTTCACAAAGCCGTGGGCGTAAGGATCACCCCAAAAGCGCTTGTCGTTGAGATAAAACGAGCCCACCTTCTCTGCGATTAC
>CBDUQU010000083.1:0-12964 GCA_965369445.1 uncultured bacterium
GGGATCTCGAAAGGTTCATAAAACCTATAATGACCAGGGGCTACATCAGCCGCAAGCTTGTCTACAATTGATTGGCTTTTTAGATGTCTAAACTTTGGTTTCTCCAATCTTAATCACTTTCCTCATAGTTTCAATCGTCTGGATAAATTTTATGGTATTCCGCAAGTAGAGAACGATATCCTAGATCCCCAGGTTTATATTGTTCGTCTTCCCCCGTGTCCGCTGAAACAAAGGCGTGTGGCTGTGATGTTCCCAACTCTTCAAGAGCTTCCCATTTTCTTAATTTACCATCCTTCGGCGATGGTGCTGTGAATGTCTTTTGTCTCTGGGTCATTTTTTCCTCCTTGTTTCCTTTGTCTAAAATAAGATATAATGTCAAAGGTAAGATACAAGGTCAGGTGCCCTGCGCGTCTAACAAATGAATACTGTTAGGAGCACGGGGCCCCTGATCTCCTATTGAAAAAAGAGGCTTGCATAGCAAAGCTACCTTAAGGTGGTCTTTCGGTTGAGAATCTGCATTTTTGATTGAGACGCAAACCTCACATGGAAATTCCCGCTGATCTAAGTTGATCCCTAACCTTTCTTTCAAACCAAACACTCTGAATGGTAGGTCTCAAGGTCTTCCACAATGCTCGGGCCTCAGAGGTTGTTGGAAAATCCGTGAGAAAATCGAAATTGTCAAAGTAGTCATAATTCAATTTGTCCGACAGTTTTTTTGTGACCGTGATTTCGTATCTTTTGTGGGATTGAAAGTGAATCCGTTGTCCGAACTCGTTGAAATCAAACCACGAGGCGTAGTACGAGAATTTAGCTCTTGAAAGACTCGGATATTGATTAAATAACGCCTCCACGGGTCCTTTGGTGGGAAGTGCTAGTGCATCGTACAGCCGCCAATAGCTATAATAGAATTTGTTTTTGCCCCTTTTATTTTCCCAATAGCTCGGACTTGGAATGGTATCAAACATGGAGCAATGTAACTCGATCTCCCCCGTTTCCGTACGCATGATTGAAAGAGAATCCGGACGAAACTCATAGGGGGGATGATAGTATTCTCTGCGTTCTCCTAGCGCGTCTGTCATAAATACACTCACTCGGATTTGCTCGGCGAGCTGTGTCAATTCGTCTTTAGAGAGAGTATTCCTGCCAAGGCCTCGCAGCTTCTCTATTGAAGAGTTAATCTCCTCAATTCTCCTAATCAGGGAATCACGTACCAGTGTCATACTGTCAACTCTAGCTTCAATGACGTCAAGGGATAGGTTCTCACCAGTTTGGCTGTGGGTGGAAACTGGTGCAAAAAGAATTGCCAGAAGAAATAGCAGACCGACGTTTCTCATAAACTCCTCTCCGTTTTGGATCGCATTATCACTAAAGCTGTTTGTATGTCGCAGCATATATACATGTTTCAGACTTATCCACCAAACTAGTAATTACATGGTTTCGGTATAAGAAGCGTGTACCCGGACGCTAGCCGAAGACAACCATATGACGCGTGAACTGCGTCTTCGGAGACATCAGTGTGGATCAGGAGCCCTGGTCTCGTCAGTCGATTTGCGGACCAGGAGGGTAGCAACGCCAAGGGGCGTGGAAACTAACGAGCCCCTACTTCGCTTTCAGGGACTGTCCCAGACCTTGCATCGGCTCCTCCTGCGGCTAAAGACCCGCACTTATGTTACCCACCTTGAAATAAGCTTCCTTGACTTTGGCCTTGCTGATACCGAACTTCCTGGCAGCCTCAGAAAACACAAGTTCATCATGGCTTTCCGGAACGTAGCCTCCATCCCGACGTTCGTGGTAATCCCACCTACTGTGACAGTATGAGTAGATTTCTAGTTCTCGAGTTGATATTTCTCCTTTCAAGTAAGCCCGCCTCACTCTTGCGTCCAACTCCTTTTCAGACGGAATGGCAGTCACCATGGCAGCTACCGCAGCTATTTGTTCGCTTAGTAGGTGGGAATTAGAGGTTGCGTAGAACTCATCAATAGCCTCGAAGTAGTAATTCCAATCGTGCTTACCTGTACGGCGAGCGAAATCTTTGCATAAGGCCAATCGTGCCTCGCGCGAAGTGTTTCGCCATTTGTACCCATCGTCGTTTTCGCAAATCAATACATTAGAGACAGCAGCTTCTGAAGCTTCATCGCTGATGGAATTAGCCTTCTTTTGAGCACCAACCGTCTGTTCTTTGCTGGGAGACGAGCGTTGTACATCATCCTTGCCGCAGGTGGCGACCAAGAACATCACAAACAGATAGAGGACGAGCATAATCAACGGCATCGGTCTGTTTTTCCGGATAGGCACCTCCTATCTTCATGGTTCGTTTAACAGGACTGATCGCTCAGCGGGGCCGGTCGGGACCACGGGGCTTGTACCTTACAACTAGGAGCCAGAAGCCTCGCCTCAATTGACGATGTTAACAAGAACAGACAGCGCCAAGAAGATACCGAAAAACAGTAACTCTTGGTGACGGCTACAAATTCTTGGCCTGTGGCCGGTGACGACCAGCGCCAAGCACCCCAACAGGGCGAGGGGCGACAGACAGTTCGATCTGAGGCTTGCTCCGAAATCCATACGGGCGAGTTGGTATAGTCCTTCTGTCATCCCGCTGAATGCGCTTTTCGCATGAAAGTACCTCTCCAGCGGGCACGGGGATAGTCCTAGCCTCGCCTCCAGCCACACAACAGGATTCCTGTCGAGGGAGATGAAGCAGAGAATCGCAAATGCAACAGCAGCCCTAGCGACGAGCCGCACAGTGCTGTTTCGGTCCTTAGTCAACTCGGGGTTTCCTCACTATCAGATAGATCGGAATGGCGACTATGCACAGCAAGAATGTGAAGAGACCCCACCCAAAACCACTCATCCCTCTGTCACTCGCATCCTTGCCTATCAAGATAGCCACAATCAGAGCAACTATGAGACCCAGAATGTACTCCAAGACCGCCTCCGTTCCTCATACATTTCACCTGCTCATCCAACCCGCCTACTGATCATGTATCTTCCTATTACACCAAATGCATCTATGCGTCGGGATAAAACATCGGGACCTATTAATGCCTAGGCCGTCGCACAAGAAACGACTTGTGTGGTGATCACTTGCCCCACTACCACTATCCCAGGATCTGTTGACCGCAACCCGATTTGTGGGAGTCTAATGTATTCATACTCATCTATTATACTTTTTTATGCAACCTTGTCAACCATTTTTTAAATTGCCTGCTCGGTTACTAGTGTTTGATTACGATAAAGGAGACGGAGAAACCCATGATCTCCTTGCCCCTTCTGGGACAGTAGAAGGTGAGGGACTTGGAAGCCCGTTTCCCACTTTTGTATCAGTTGGATAGCGTCTGGCAACGGGGGCAGAAGTAGCTCGAGCGTTGGCTGATCTTTATCCGTTTGATCTTGGCCCCGCATTCTCCGCAAGGCTCCCCTTCCCTGCCGTAGGCTTTATGCTGAAGTTGGAAGTTCCCCAGCTTCCCGTCGATCTGCACATAGTTGTCTATGGAAGAGCCCCCAGCCTTGATCGCTTTGAGTAGTATCTTTCGCACGGCCTGGTGAAGGTTTTTCAGCTTCTTTTCGCTGATCAGATTCGCTTTCTGAGCAGGATGGATTCTCGCCTCATGCAGGGATTCGTCGGCGTAGATGTTTCCCAAGCCGCTGACGATCTGCTGGTTCAGGAGCGCGGGTTTTATTCTTCCCTTGCGTCCCCGGAAAAGCCGCACGAACTCCGAGGGAGAGATGCTAAGAGCCTCCGGGCCAAGCTTCTTCAGCTCCGGAAGCTTCGCTTCGTTCTCGGTGTCGAACACTTTCATCTTGCCGAATTTCCTCTGGTCGTTATAGCGAAGTAGTTCGTCGGAATCACAGAACGTAAAGATCACATGATCGTGCTTGTCCAAGCGCGAACCCTTCGGGTTCTTCGTGGCGAAGAGAAAACTCCCGGTCATTCCCAGATGTGCCAGAATCGTCTTGCCCCTAGACACGTCGATCAGCAGGTACTTCCCCCTTCTTCGTACTGCCTCGATCGTTCTCTGACAGACCTCTCTCTTGAAGAGGCTGCAATTTTGCTTCACGATCCCGGGGAAGATTGTTCGGACCTGTTTTATTCTCTTTCCCACCAGAGCCTTCGATAGTCCGCGGGCTATGGTTTCGACCTCAGGCAGTTCAGGCATGTTGTTCTTGCTCTTGAGCCGCTCCTCTCATTTAGGTTTAGCTCAAGGGACTCTTGAAGAAGTGGGTTTCGTAGTGGAAAAGTTTGCTTTTCGGTTTTTTTGACGTGCCACTGTCCCTCTCTATCAATTAGGTTGTTCTCAGGGAAAAAACCAGACGAGCAAGCTCGCCCACTACGTCTCCTAACAAAGATATGGCTGAATCCAAGTAGAATCGACTCAGACTATCTCCAGCATTCTGTCGATGGACCTTTTTGCTCTCCGTGCGATGTCAGGAGGGATTTCGACGGGGTAGACCATATCCTCCAAAGACCACAGAATCTTCTCTAAGTTGTTCAACTTCATGCTGTGACAGTCTGATAGATTACTGGCGGGATAGAATGTCTTTTGCGGATTTTCCTTTACTAATCGGTGAAGTATGCCGATCTCCGTTCCGATGATGAACTCCTCTGACTCCGATTCGGTGGCACGCTTGCAGATACCGGAGGTGGAGAGTACCTTATCCGCCATGGCAATGACGTCCGGGGTGCATTCGGGATGAACCAGCACCTCGGCTTTGGGGTATTGAGCCTTCAGCCGCAGAATATCCTCAGCCAGAATACGGCGATGGGTGGGGCAGTAGCCCTCCCACAGGATCAGCTTTCGGTTGGCCTGCTTGGAGGCGTAATCGCCGAGATACTTGTCCGGGATGAACAGAATCTCCTTGTCCCGGGGAATCGACTTGACCACCTTTACCGCGTTGGCAGAAGTGCAGCAGTAGTCAGATCCTGCCTTGGTCTCGGCGGTACAATTCACGTAGCAGACCACCACCGCGTCCGGATGCTTTTTCTTCATCTCCTTCAGCTGTCTGGTCGTGATCATGTTGGCCATGGCGCAGCCGGCATTTGCGTCAGGCATCAAGACTGTCTTGTGCGGGGAGAGAATTTTGGCGGTTTCGGCCATGAAATGAACTCCGCAGAAGACGATCACCTCAGAGTCGGTTGAAGCTGCCTGCTGGCTCAGACCGAGGGAATCGCCCACGAAGTCCGCAATATCCTGCACCTCCCCTATCTGATAGTTGTGAGCTAAAATGATGGCCTTACGCTCTACTTTGAGCTTCAGGATATCACTTATTATCTTTTCATCTTTAACTTCGCTGACATGCATGATCTAACCTAAGAAAAGAGGATTCTACTTTAAGGTTTTGCACGAACACGGAAATCCTCCGCCTAGGGAGACTCACGGAATACTCAGGATGACATCTCCGTTTTCTAATCTCTGTCGGAAGAGAAATTAAGATTCTGCTTTTTTCTCCTCCGGGGAAGAACCCGCAGCCTCTTCGGCAGAGGAAACTACGGCCTTATTGAGATCCTCGATTAATTTATCTACCTCCACTCCATGTGCCGTTGCTCCCTGCTCGATGCTCTCGTCGACAGCGAGGTGACACCCGAAGCAGTGCATCCCGTACTCAAAGAAGGTCTTCACCGTGTGAGGATATTTCTTTAGAACCACTCCGAAAGTCATATCTTTGGTTATCTTGGCCTCTTGTGCCATACGATTTACCTCCTTTTAGTAAGAGCCATCCTGTCGAATGGCCCGGTGAGCTCCAGATCTGTTCCTTTTCCAGTTGCTTCTAAGAATACCTGCGATCGACCCGGATTATTGGACTTTTGTGATCTTCTTTGTAATCGATATCACCATCTCCACGCACTCACGTTGCCAGTTCCAAAATAGGCAAACCTTCTTGAAAAGTCAAGCAGTCTGGTGACTTTGTTTACGTTCCACTGATGCGGTGCCCCAGGACTCTGCGATGTGTCCGTACGGGCATACCTGCGGACCACGGGGGGGCAAAAGATCGCCTCACAGCTGATTAAAACGGATTAAGCTGATGCTGGGGTGATTACTATCTGCTTAATCTGCTACAATCAGCTGTGAATGATCTCCGCTCCTGGGCGATCTTCGTCGTCACATCTGCCTTGCAAGAAAGAAGCCGGTGAAGAATGGAATTAGCCAGACCGTCCATACAAAAACGCTGAATTTGTGAAAGTTGATGATACCCTTTTCATCGCGGCGAACCAGGACTATCGTGGCCCAGATGGCGTGAATGAGCATGAGCAGTAGTGCGGCAATCCCGGTAATGGTATGGAAGTTGAAAAAGATTCCGCGGATGGCGGCCATCATGGCCGTTCCCGAGGCATCGGTGGCCAGGCCGATCCAGAAGAAGATCAGGTGCCACCCTTTCAGCCTCCCGGCGATCTTCTCGCTCCAGACGCCTATGGAGTAGCTGGCTAACGCCATGATTATGAGTATGGCCGAGAGCGGCATGATGCCCTTCGCTTTGCTACTGGTTCAAATTACCGCGACCTTATCCGAGTCGGCTGTGATCAAACCGTCGCGTTGTG
This sequence comes from uncultured bacterium, assembly GCA_965369445.1. Classification (GTDB taxonomy): domain Bacteria; phylum Zixibacteria; class MSB-5A5; order MSB-5A5; family SM1-73; genus SM23-73-3. Next base: position 6,539 of record CBDUQU010000083.1, read on the forward strand.
CAAAGATTGCACAAACTGAATATCTTCTCTGTGTGAAGAGCTCAAGATGGAAAATGGTCTTTGGAGTCTCGGTGAGGAACATGAACCGTAAGACCCGACTTGAAACATTGCCTGGTGCTACAGCGCCTTCTCCAGAAGCTCTGCCAAGTCATAAGCCGCCAGGTCGTTCTCCATGTCCTTCTCTTTGATTCCGTCCTCCAGCATGGTCAGGCAGTAGGGGCAGGCCGTCGCCACGACTGAAGCGCCGCTGGCGACGATCTGATCAACGCGCAGGTGATTTATTCTCTTCCCCAGTGTTTCTTCCATCCACATCCTTCCCCCTCCGGCCCCGCAGCAAAAGCTCATTTCCCTGGTGCGCTCCATCTCCACCGCCTTGGTGTCCTGGATAGAGCTCAAGAGCTTCCTGGGCGGATCATAGATATCGTTGTGCCGGCCCAGATAGCAGGAGTCATGGTACGCGGCGGTCATCTCCACACCGGTGGGGCAACTCAGTTTCCTGGTCTTAACCAGATCCCACAGCAGCTCGGTATGATGAACCACCTCATATTTGCCGCCGAACCGATGGTACTCGTTCTTGAAGGTATTGAAGCAGTGTGGACAAATGGTGATGATCTTCTTTATCCCGTATTTGTCGAAAAGCTCGATGTTCTGCTGCATGAGAATCTGGGCCAAGTATTCGTTTCCCATTCGGCGAGCAGTCTCCCCGCAGCACATCTCCTCCTGGCCCAGTATGCCGAAGCTCACGCCGGCCTTTTGCAGAAGATTCACCAGACTGCGGCTCACCTTCTTGTTGCGCTCGTCAAATGAGCCAGCGCATCCCACCCAGAGAAGATAGTCGACCTCCTTCTTCTCGGCGACGGTCTTTAAATCCAGGTCCTTTGCCCAATCTGCCCTGGTGGCAAAACCGATAGCCCACGGGTTATAGTTGGTCTCCATGTTCTTGAAGAAGAGCTTGACCTCGGATGAGAACTTGCTCTCCATCAAGACTAAGTAGCGTCGCAAATCCACCACCTTGTCGATAAGCTCGATGAAAACCGGACAGGCCTCGTGACATGCCCCGCAGGTGGTACAGGCCCAGAGCTCATCCTCGGAGATCACGTTTCCTGCGATCGGCGGAACTTTCTGTTCTTCTCCCTCTCCCTTACTGAGGTTATCCACCTGACCAGTCAGATGATCCTTCAAATCCTGAATTACCTTTTTGGGTGAAAGGGGTTTGCCCGACAGATGGGCCGGGCAGTTGTCCTGGCATCTGCCGCAACGGGTGCAGGCATCGGTATCAAGCAGCTGCTTCCAGGTGAATTCCTGCAGCTTGGCCACCCCGAAGGTCTCCTGGTTCTCGATGTCCGGAATGGCTTTGACCTCCCCCTGGGGAGCGAACGATCTGAAGAACTGATTCAGAGGAGAGATGATCAGATGAAGAAGTCTGGAGTAGGCCACGTAGGCGATAAAACCGAAAGCAAGGATAACGTGCACCCACCAGATGGCCTTATGAAGTCCTCGTAAAGAGGCTGCGCCTGCTTCGAGAGAGGCCATGCCTCCTTCCGGGGATGCGAAGAGTTTGCTTATCTCCCAGCCTACGAATGAATATCTCTCGAAATCGGGTCGGGTGATGGCTATGCGAAGTCCCTCGTTGAGGAAGCCGGTGACCAGCACAAGAAATATGACAAGCAAGCCAATGAAATCTTCGGACTGGTTATCCAGCCTATCCGGCCTGAGCACATAGCGGCGAAACGCCAGCAGGATGACGCCGATGACCGCCAAAAGTCCAAAGAAGTCCAAAGCGAAAGAAAAAAGAAGATAGAAGCCTCCGTGGATGAACTCCGTCCCGAATAGTAGCTTGGTGAAATCCTCCTGGATGAAGATGAGAGTGGTTCCTATCAAGAGGACAAAAAATCCCCAGAACAGAAACAGATGCGTTATGCCGGGAAATGGTTCCTTGAGGATTCGTTTGTGCAACAAGCCGAAAGAGAGAACCGACACGATTCTTTTCCCTATCCTGTCGGTTCGGTTTTCGGGCTTGCCCATCTTCCAGAGCCGGATTCGTCCGATCAGTCCCCGAACGAAGATTATTATGACGACCAAGCCCAGGCCATAGACCGGCCATCGCACCCAGGTTCCTACATTCCAGAAAATCTCCCTTGTGATCTCCATATTCGAATTCCCAGCTTTTAGGTTCAAGGTTTAAGGTTGAAGGTCTAAGGTTTGAACTCTAAACTCTAAACTTTAAACCTTGAACTTTAAACCTTGAACTTTGAACGCTTTTTCTATTCTTGCGCTTTGAGTTTCTTGACCTCTTCAGTCAGCACCGGGACTACTTTGAACAGATCATCCACGATCCCGTAATCTGCCACCTGAAAGATCGGTGCCTCGGGGTCTTTGTTGATGGCCACGATGAATTTGGAGGTCCGCATTCCGGCCAGGTGCTGAATGGAACCGGATATTCCACAGGCTATGTACAGGTTGGGGTTGACCACCTTACCGGTCTGGCCCACCTGAATATCATGAGTGACAAATTCGGAATCCACCGCGGAGCGGGAAGCTCCGACCACCGCGCCTTCTCCGAAGGCTGCTGCTAATTCCTCCAGTATCTTGAAGTTCTCCTTGCTTGCCATGCCTCTTCCGCCGGCGACGATGATCGAAGCTTCAGTCAGGTCGATTTTCTCTCCGGCGGTCTTCACAACTTCCTTTATCACCGCCCGCAGGTCCCCTGGATTGATCTGGACCGCAACCTTTTCAACCTCCGCTTTCTCCTCGCCCTTCTCCGGCACCGGCAGAACGTTCGGTCTTAAGACGGCCATCTGCGGCCTGGCTTCAGGCGTGACGGTGTCGACCATGACCTTTCCGGCGAACATGGGTCTCTCCGCGACCAGAAGCCCTCCGTCGTTCAGATCAAGCCCCAGGCAATCTGAGGCCAACCCGGTCTGAAGACACGCCGCCACCCGGGGAAAGAGGTCCCTGCCCAAAGCGGTAGCGCCGCCCAAGAGAATAGCCGGATTATGTACGTTCGCCAGATCTGCGATCGCTTTGGTGTAACCTTCATTGGAGTAGTTCGCCAGAGCTTCCGATTCACAGACAAAAATCTTTTGGGCACCGTAGCCGTCGAGCTCCGCAGCCAGACTCTCTATCTGATGACCCACCAGCAGGGCGGAAAGCGACCCGCCGGTCTTTTCGGCCAGCTTCTTTCCGACACCTAAAAGCTCAAAAGACACCTTCTTCAACTTTCCATCTTTGTGCTCAGCCACTATCCACACGTCGTTCGACATTTTCTATCCTTTCACCGATTTAAACGCATTAGATGCTTTGACATTGTCATTGCGAGGAGTCCCCCGCCAAAGGCGGGGGGCGACGAAGCAATCTCGTTTTAGGGATTGCTTCGGCTTCGCCTCGCAATGACATTGCGATCATTGCGCGTGTATTAATGTCCTTTCCATTCTAAAGCTATATCAACTTGGCCTCTTCACGCAGCAGTCGCGCAACCTCAGCCGCTGTTTCGGCAGGTTCTCCTTCAATCTTCCTCCCCGCCTTTCTTTCCGGCGGAAGCCTGTAGTTCTTCGTCTTCAGCTTCGATCCCTTCTCCCCTACCTCACCGGCATCCAAGCCCGATGCTGCAAGGTCGATCTTCTTGATCTCTTTCCTCTTGGCCTTCATTATGCCCGGGAGTGACGCATATCTGGGCTCGTTCAAACCCTTTTGAGCAGCAATCACTGCGGGTAACGGTAGCTCGATGACCTCCTCCACTCCACCTTCTGTCTCCCTTTTGGCAGTAGCGGTCTTCCCATCCGAGGATACCTCCAATCCCACGACGACGGACACATAGGGAAGATCGAGCCGCTCAGCCAGACAGGCGAACACCTGGGAGCAGTCGAAATCCATTGCCTGCTTTCCAACCAGGATCAGATCGTATTTCATCTCCCCGATGGCCTTGGCCAACGCCTTGGCTGTGGCAAAGCTGTCGCAACCTTCGAAAGCAGGGTCATTCAGATGCACCGCCTCGTCCACACCCATGGCTAAGCCGGTCCTTATGGCCTCGGTTGCCCGATCGGGACCCATACAGACGACGGTAACCGTCCCACCAAGCTTTTCCTTAATCTTCAAGGCCTCCTCCACCGCATACTCATCATAGGGGTTCATCACGTATTTCAGCCCCTCGGTGATGATTCCCGTCCCTTCGGCATTAACCTTTATCTTGCTCTCCGTGTCGGGCACCTGCTTCATGCAAACGATTATATCCATGATTGACCTCCGCAAGTTTGAGAAACTTTTCACAAAGATAAGAGATGAGCCTGACCTTGTCAAACAAAAAACCGCCAACGACAGCGTCGACTGGTGGAAATCGTGCGACCCGCGGCCCATAGGCTTCTGGGGCAAGCTGGAAAGAGCAAGGGCCTCAAGCTTACGGAGCACGGTCCTTGGGCCCCATGATGAGGTCAAGAATCTTGGCGTAGTAGATCAGAATTGCCGACAACTCCTCAACGGCATCCAGAAATAGAAACTGAAATATCCCTCCGGCTCTCTTGAGCCAGTCGTTTAGCTTCTTTCTCAACGCATCATTGTGGGAGTGGAAATAGTGAGCATTCAACCACAAGTCGATAATGGTCGCTGGGGTCACCTTCTCACCCTTGTAGTAATATGTTAGACTGCCCGAGCTGTTCAGCACTCGTGCGTACCGGTCTCTCAGCGACGCCAAAACGGCGACCGCCTGGGGGTCGGAGATTCTCGGGAGTATGGTATTGTGAAACTTGAAGAAGTTGATCGGCTCTTTCTGCAGATAGAAGTGACGAAACGCCACGGTAAATGCCTTTATTGTTTCTTCCTTTTCTAGGTGTTGTTCCTTCTGTGAGAAGGAAAGGTCGTCCCAGAAGTTAAAGTTCAGATTCACGCCTCCCCGTATGATTCTCGTATTCTGGAGCTCTTTCACTCGAGACTGAAATAGTCTTATGGTTTTCAGGTCCTTCTCAGAAAACTGTGCCTTAAGGTTCATCGTTTTTCAAAGGCCTTTCATTCTATTCGCGTTTGTGTACGCTCAACTTCTCTCTACCCGAAGGTTGTGCAGGAAGTTGGATGGGGTTAAGGCAAAAACCCTTTCTCTTTCATCCACTCATCATTGAATATCTTGCTGAGATAACGCGATCCGGCATCCGGCAGGATGACCACCACCGTTTTATCCTCGCTCAGATTCTCGGCCACCTTCAAGGCCGCCCAGACCGCTCCCCCGCTTGAACCACCGGCAAAGATACCCTCCTCCCTGCAAAGTCTTCTGGTCATGAGAAAGCAATCTTTGTCCGTCACCTGAATCACGTCGTCCATCACGTCAAAATGCATGGTGGGGCAGAGCATATCTTCTCCTATCCCTTCAACCAGATAGGTATGAGGTTCTATCAACTTCTTGGATTTGAAATAATCGTGAAAGACCGAGCCAACCGGGTCCACTCCGATCGCCTTGATGTCAGGATTTTTCTCTTTGAGATACTTGGCCGCACCGGACATGGTACCGCCGGTGCCGATGCCGATCACCGCGTAATCCACCTTGCCCTCGGTCTGCTCCCAGATCTCCGGCCCGGTGGTCTTGTAGTGCGCTTCCGGGTTCTTGTCGTTGAAGTATTGCTCCAGGATAATGCTGTTGGGGGTTTGCTTATGGATTCGCCTTGCAGTCTCATAATAGCTGTCCGGCGAGTCGGGAGGAACGTCGGTGGCTGTAACTGTCACCTTGGCGCCGAAAGCCTTCAGCAAGTTTATCTTCTCCTGGCTCATCTTATCGGGAATGGTGAAGATGACCTTGTATCCTTTGCCTGCCGCATACATGGCGATTCCCACGCCGGTGTTGCCGGAGGTTGCTTCCACAATGGTGCCTCCCTCTTTAAGCGCTCCCTCCTTTTCCGCCTCCTTCACCATATACAAAGCCATGCGGTCTTTAACGCTGCCGCCCGGATTCAAAAACTCCAGCTTGGCCAAAACCAGAGGCTTGACTCCTTTGGTCACCCGATTCAGTTTCACAAGTGGCGTATTTCCTACCAGATCCGTGATATTATCGTAATGCATGCTTCCTCCTGTAATAGCTCGGAATCACCCGATGTCGTTGAAGCCCTCTCCTAATCTGCTTTTTTGAATATAAGGCGACCACAGATAGGGTCAAGTTATTTTTAAGCGGTATCTCGGAAAAAACTACCCGGCTACAAGCCTGGTGTGTTCGCCTTATGGTCATGAACATATTATCGCGACCAATCAGCCCAACTCAATACTGCGTATTGGGGGCGCCTATGCTCGTCCAAGCATGTGGGGGCCGAAGGCCCCGACTGCGGTCCTTTGTCAATCTGTTTTGCTGAAGACCATAAGCTGGTGGCAACAATGCCCAAGACTTTGCCACGACCTTATGGTCATCAACATTTTAGTTTCACATGCTTAACCCCCTGTGGTCCCCCTTGTCAG
>CBDUQU010000084.1:0-12957 GCA_965369445.1 uncultured bacterium
GGAAGCTGTCTTTTATCGCCCTTTTGCTTTTCCCATTTGCCATGCTGATTATTGGCACGTTCGGGCAGAAGGTGAGAAAATCAAGCGTCCTCACCCAGGAGAAGATGGGAGCCATAACCTCGACGCTGCAAGAGACCATCTCCGGCATCCGGGTGGTGAAAGCCTTCGTGATGGAGAAATTTGAGATAAAGAAATTCACCGATGCCACCAGAGACTACTTCAGGACCATGGTGAAGCTCACCCGCATAGGCTCTCTGGCTCCCCCCTTGACCGAGATAATGGGGGTATTTGCCGCGGTTCTGCTTCTGTGGTTTGCCGGAAGGCAGATTCTGACCGGAACGCTGGACCCCAGCAGATTCTTCCTTTTCCTTTTCGCCATGCTATCCCTGATGCAGCCCATACGAACCATCAGTCATTTGAATATCGAAATCCAGCAGGGGCTCGCTGCGGGCAAGAGGATATTTGAGATTTTGGACACCACGCCGAAAATCAGAAACCATCCGGATGCGGTCAAAAAGGAGTGTCTGGAGAAGAGCGTCACCTTTGAGAACGTTAACTTCAGCTACGACGGCAGCAGGGAAGTTCTATTAGACATCAGCTTTGAGGTCAAGGCTGGCGAGGCGGTGGCTTTGGTGGGGCCATCCGGAGCGGGCAAATCCACCTCCATGGATCTGCTCCCACGCTTCTATGACCCCACTGCCGGGGTGATTAAGATCGACGGAATCAATCTGAGGAAAATTGACATAGCTTCTCTCCGAAACATGATGGGTATCGTAACCCAGGAGACCATTCTGTTCAATGATACAGTGTGGAACAATATCGCCTATGGTCATGAGAAAGCATCGGAGGATCGACTGCACAATGCTGCCCGGGCGGCCAATGCCCACGATTTCATCACGGCAATGCCGCAGGCTTACCAAACCATAATCGGGGACCGCGGTGTTAAACTCTCCGGCGGGGAGAAACAGAGGTTGGCGATTGCCCGCGCGCTGTTCAAGAATCCGCCCATACTGATATTCGACGAAGCCACCTCTTCTCTGGACTCCGAATCCGAAGCGCTGGTGCAGGAGGCCATCGATCGCTTGATGAAAGGACGAACAGTCTTTGTCATCGCGCATAGATTATCCACCATCCAGAACGTGGACAAAATCGTGGTCTTAGAACAAGGCAGAATCGTTCAGATAGGTGACCACAAGAGTCTGATAGAACAGGGAGGGCTATACAAGAGACTCTATCAAATGCAGTTCAGGATTTGAGACATCGGTAGACAGCTCACAGTAGGCAGTAGGCAGAAAGCAAGTCGCATCGCCGCAATTAATGGGGGAAGCCTCAGGTTCTGTTGGAGTTGTATTTCCGGAGTGCGAAAGCTTGCTTTCGCGGTTTTCTGAAGTTCAAGTATCCTCATACTGCGACCATCGAATCCAGGAAGAAAACCGCACCCCGCCGACGGCGGGGTGCACTCCAGTAGTAGGGACAGGGCTTGACCCTGTCCGAGGTTTTCTTCACAGCGGATGAAGCTGATTTAGCGGATTTTCGCAGCAGATTGTCTGCCCCCAGGATCTTTGGAAAGATGCTTGTATCTGCTTAATCCTGATAATCAGCTGTGAGGAAAAAAGAGGGTCATCCCGCCGATGGCGGGATGCCTGTCCGTATTCCTGGCGGACAGCCACGAGGGCTGTCCCTACGGAGCAAGGATGAGATTCATCTGCGACGATAACTTGGGCAAATTAGCCAAATGGCTCAGAACGCTCGGATACGACACCCTCTTCTTCGACCCCATCGAGGATGGTGAGTTGGTGGCTAAGGCATTGAAGGAAGACCGGGTGGTTTTGAGCCGGGATACTCAACTCTCCCGATTCAAGTTTAAGTTGGGTGAAAATCTGATCCGGATCGAAAACGACAAACCTTTAGAGCAACTGAAGCAAGTGCTTGATCACTTCGCTTTAAAGTCAGACAGGGAGCTACTCTTCTCGCGCTGTTCGGTCTGTAATGAACCTTTGAAGAAAGTGGAGAAAGAGAAGATCAAGGACAGATTATACCTCTTTGTCTATGAGACACAAGAGAATTTCGTCCACTGCCCCAAGTGCGACAGAATCTACTGGTCAGCCACCCACGTTGAGAACATAACCAAGAAGCTCGCGGAAGGCGGGATCATTTGACTTTGTCTCCCATCTTAATTCATTATCTATGATAGACTTACGGCTTCAGTCAAAAGAGAAACTTTAAAGCCAATCGCTGGCTTTTTACAGAACTTGGTGTTCTGATCGCTGAATTCCACGGTGCTACCTCAATTAACAGTCCTGCCGATCCAAAAATTTCTTTGCTTTTTTGCCAATAAAGCGGTATTATATAAAAATTGCAAAGCCTAAACGGAGGTAAAAAATGAAAAAAGCATCAAAGAAGGCCAAGAAGACTAAGAAAGTCAAGTCAACCAAGAAAGCCAAAACCGTCAAGAAGGCAAAAAAGGTTGTGACAGCAAGGGCGAAAAAAACCCTATCCAAAACAGCTAAACCCAAGAAAATCAAGAAGATCGGAAAACCAAAGAAGGCTGCTAAGGGCAAAGCCAAGAAGCCGCTCAAGGCAAAAGCGAAGAAGACCGTCAAGGCGACGCCCGCGAAAGCCAAGAAGATAGCCATGCCGAAAGGTAAATTCATCTACTACTTCGGGGACGGCAAGGCCGAGGGACACGGAAAGATGAAGGACATCTTGGGTGGTAAGGGCGCGGGATTGGCTGAGATGACCAATACCGGTGCTCCGGTGCCGTCAGGGTTCACCATCGCCACCGAGATGTGTCGGCTGTACTACGAGAATGACTTGAGGTTTCCCAAAGACTTAGAGAAAGAGTTAAGAAAGTACATGGCCCGGGTGGAGAAGTCCATGGGCGTGAAGTTCGGCGATCCGGCCAGCCCGCTCTTAGTCTCGGTCAGATCCGGAGCGAAATTCTCTATGCCGGGGATGATGGACACGGTGCTGAACCTGGGATTGAACGACAAAACAGCCGAGGGACTCATCCAGAAAACGGGCAACGACAGATTCGTGTACGACAGCTACAGGCGATTCGTCCAGATGTTCGGAAGCGTGGTCTTAGCCATCGACAAAAACGAGTTTGAGGCCCTGCTTCAAAAGAAGAAGGACGCCAAACGCATAAAGCAGGATACCTCTCTTCAGGTGGAGGATTTGAAGGAGCTGGTAAAGGAGTTCAAGAGAATGATCAAACGGAAAACCAGAGAAGAGTTCCCCGGCGATCCATACCAGCAGTTGAAGATGACCATGGAGGCGGTCTTCAGATCCTGGAATAATCCTCGCGCCATAGCCTACAGAAGATTGCACAAGATTCCCGGCGGCTTGGGCACGGCGGTGAACGTGCAGGCGATGGTCTTCGGCAATATGGGCGATGACTGCGCCACCGGGGTGGGCTTCACCCGCAATCCCTCCACAGGTGAGAACAAGTTCTACGGAGAATTCCTGATGAACGCTCAGGGGGAAGACGTGGTGGCTGGAATCAGGACTCCCAAACCCATCTCCGAGCTGGGAAAGGAGATGCCAACTATCTACAAGCAATTAAGATCCATCACCTCCAGGTTGGAGAAACACTACAAGGACATGCAGGACTTCGAGTTCACCGTTCAGCAGGGTAAATTGTACCTGCTTCAGACCCGCACCGGCAAAAGGACGGCGCCCGCGGCGGTGAAGATCGCCGTAGACATGGTGAAGGAAGGGCTGATCAAGAAGTGGGAGGCGATGAACCGGATCGAGCCGGTTCAGTTGAACCAGCTCCTGCATCGCGGGATAGACCCTCATGCAAGCGCCACGGTGATTGCCAGAGGGCTGGCCGCCTCGCCCGGCGCGGCGGTGGGAAAAGTCGTCTTCAGCGCGGAAAAAGCGGTCCGATGGAGTGAGGAAAAGGAAAAAGTGATTTTAGTCCGGCATGAAACCAGCCCGGACGATATCCTGGGGATGGCTGCAGCCGAAGGCATTCTGACGGCACGGGGCGGGATGACCAGTCACGCGGCAGTAGTGGCTCGAGGCATGGGAAGGTGCTGCGTGGTCGGATGCGAGGCCATCAAAATCAACGAGCAGAGAAAGCAGTTCATGGTCAATGGCCTGATAATCAGAGAGAGGGACGTAATCTCCTTAAACGGCGCCACCGGAGAGGTGCTCTTAGGCGAGGTGTCCACCATCGAACCGGAGCTTAGCGGCGAGTTCGGTGTGTTCATGAAGTGGGCAGATCGGATCAGAAGACTGAAGGTGCGCGCCAACGCCGACACGCCGAAAGACGCCCGGCAGGCGGTTAAGTTTGGAGCCGAAGGGATCGGGCTGTGCCGGACCGAACACATGTTCTTTGCCGAAGACAGGCTTCCCATAGTCCAGGAGATGATTTTGGCGAAAACCTCCACCGAGCGGCAGGCGGCCTTAGATAAACTTCTTCCCTTCCAGAAGGCGGATTTCAAAGCCCTCTTCGATGCGATGAAAGGATTCCCCGTCACCATTCGCACCCTGGATCCTCCCCTGCACGAGTTCCTGCCCGATCGCGAGGAGTTGATGGTAGAGATTGTCACCCTGAAGGCCAAGGAGGATGCAGATCCGGCTCTTATCGAGGAGAAACAGGCACTCCTGAATCGAGTGGAGGAGCTGCATGAGGTGAACCCCATGCTGGGACACCGGGGCTGTAGGCTGGGGATCGTATACCCGGAGATCACCGAAATGCAGGCCCGGGCGATCTTCGAAGCCGCCTGTGAGTTGGCCCGACGCAGAAAAAAGGTCTTTCCCGAGGTGATGATACCTCTGGTGGGACACGTGAATGAACTGAGAAATCAAAAACAGGTAGTGGTGCGGGCGGCAGAGGAGGCCATGAAAAAGTACAAGGTCAAGATCAAATACATGGTAGGGACCATGTTGGAGATACCCAGAGCCGCCCTCACAGCCGACGAGATTGCATCGGAGGCTGAATTCTTCTCCTTCGGGACCAACGATCTTACCCAGATGACTTATGGCTTCTCCCGGGACGACGCCGGAAAGTTCCTGCAGTACTACATCGAGCACGGCATCTTGGATGAGGATCCCTTTGTCAGCTTAGACCAGAGTGGAGTGGGGCAGTTAGTCGAGATGGGAGTGAGGAAAGGCCGTCAGGCACGGAAGAACCTAAAGGTGGGCATCTGCGGCGAGCATGGCGGTGATCCGGAGTCGGTGATCTTCTGCCATAACGCGGGCTTAGACTACGTGAGCTGTTCGCCCTTCCGGGTTCCGATCGCCCGATTGGCTGCGGCGCAAGCCGTCATAGGAAAGGGAGCAGAGGAGTACACCTCGGCATAGTCTTACTTAAGCGGAGTTTGCCCTGAAGGGTTCATCTCTAACGATAAAGTTTCGTATACCAAGAAGCCCCACCTTGAGCGGGGCTTTTTGACAAAACAAAAGAGCTTGACTTTGGGCAAATGTTTATTATAGATATCCTCAGCAGTTGTAACGAAAAGATGAGAGAACTGCAGCCAACAGGCGAGGTTTGTGCCAGTTGCCAGTTGGCAGCTTTCAGTTTGCAGTTGGCAGTTTGCAGTTAACCATCAACTATGAACCATTAACCGCCTTTCCGTGGTGGGTGTAGCTCAGTCGGTGAGAGCACCAGGTTGTGGCCCTGGGGGTCGGGGGTTCGAGTCCCCTCATCCACCCTTTTGATTAGTTCCGTCATGCCACGTCGCTGATCTCGGGATCGCGTCCGAGGGTGGAAAGTTGCGCAAGCAAATCGGCAACTGAAGTTTTCCGATGCCTGGGCATCAATAAACTGAACTGTTGAGGACCTTCATATGATCGTAAGAATCTTCGTAACCGGAGGCACTTTCGATAAGGAGTATAATGAACTCGCCGGCAAGCTCTTTTTCAAGGATACCCATGTGACCGAAATGCTGAAGTTGGGTCGATGCAAGTTAAATGTGGACATCAGGACTCTAATGATGGTCGACAGTTCGACCATGATTGACTCCGACCGGGAGATAATCTTGCAGAATGTAATGAAGGCAAAAGAGGACAGAATCCTCATTACCCATGGAACCGATACCATGGTGGCAACTGCCAAGGTTCTCGCAAAGGGAGTCAAAGGGAAAACCGTTGTACTGACGGGTGCCATGGTACCATACACATTTGGCAGCTCGGACGGCCTGTTCAACTTGGGAGCTGCTTTAGCATTTGTCCAGACTCTGCCGCATGGAATCTATATTTCAATGAACGGAAGATGTTTCACCTGGGACAATGTGAAAAAAAACAGAGCTACCGGTGAATTCCATCAGATAAAATAGCCGGCTGCAACCTGATTCCAGGACTGCTCCACGGTTCCAGTCGCCCTCCCATGATTGGTTTCGTGTCCAGCAGCCGCTTAACTGGGGGTTTGGATCATCTACTATTGCAGGCCGCGAAAAGACTACCGACGAGTGAAAGGAAACCGCAGTCGATTGTGCCGACGTTCGTCAGTTGGTGGCTCACGGTGAACCGTGAAGTCTCCACTGGTTGTGTCATTGCCCTGGGGGTCGGGGGATTGAGTCTCCCCATCCACCCCACTCATCTCACGGCTGGTCCCAGATCCAGTGCGGAGTTTTTCGGCCAGCTTGAGGGGAACGAAAACCGATCATCATTTCCGTACCGGTCAGCAGAGGGAAATCAATGACAACTGACTTTTTTTGTTGCGCCTCCTGTACTTTCGTCTTGACTTCCGTGGTTTCTTGAATATTGTTACTTCGGATGCCGATAATCATAAATGGTGAAGAGATTCCTCTCAAAAAAAACAGGGAGTGATAAGATATGAGCAGAAGCTTCGCTTTAGCGGTGGTGATCCTATGTGTCTGCGTGGCCTTACTCGGCTGCTCCAAGAGTACGAAGACCGCCTCTGAGGGGGCGATAAGGGTTTATCTTGCAGACAGTCCTGCGGGCTTCGATGCAGTCAACATCGTGGTTTCTCAGGTATCGGTTCACGTGGCGGATGAGGATTCGGCTTCCGGGTGGATGGTGATCTGTGACAGCACCCGGACGTTTGATCTCCTCCAGCTCCGCAACGGTGCAATGGCGCTTTTTGCCGACCATCCACTTGATCCGGGTCACTACACCCAGATAAGACTCAAGATAACCGACGGGTCCAACGTCATCGTTGACGGCCAGCCACACGATCTGAATATTCCCAGCGGGTACCAAAGCGGGGTGAAGATCAACCATCAGTTTCAAATTCAAGAGGACGTGACCTACGAGTTGCTGCTGGATTTCGACGCCGAGAAATCCATAATCGAAAAAGGAACTGGACAATACCAGATGAAGCCGGTCATCCGGGCGATTGCCGTGGCCACATCGGGAAGCATTTCCGGCACCGTGGGTCCAAAGAGCGTACAGACTTTTGCCCTTGCAGGCGTTGACACGGCAGCTTATACTCATTCGGATACCAGCGGCTATTTCAAGCTAATCGGGTTAGCTGAGGGTTCCTACTCAGTTCTGATTGTCCCGGATAGTGTCACGTATGCTGATACAACCTTCTCTGGCGTAACGGTGACTGCGGGTCAAACCACCGACCTGGGGACGATCGAGCTTCGAGAGGAATAGACGATTCTGCTCTGAGCTGCGGACCGGATTCCTCCGGAACGCGGGTCGTCAGTCTACCCTCACTGAGGCCAGGTATGCACAGAATCAGCGCACGGTTGATTGAGCTCGGGAATGTTGGTTCAGCTGTTCAGCACGCCGCAGATGCGCTATCCAGGTCAATGCTGACAGCCCCAGCATAATCAATGCCGGGCCTCTTTGTTGAACGGACAATCCCAACATAATGCACAGACAGCCTTAAACTCCTCTTGCCTCCCGTCGCAATGCCGCATTCCTCTAAATTCCCGTGTGTCCGCAAGATCAACCTTGGATTCCTGCTTTTGCGCCGGGTTAGAAAGAACCCTCTTCCCGTATCCACGATGTGGTGATCGAGCGATCGCTGTGGAGAAAAACCATTGCTTGTTACTCCACCTGGTGAAGCTCCTTGCGCTGAGCAGGGTCCTCGGAGGGTGAAGAGATGAATAGCCCAAAGGTTTCGCCTAATAAAACGGGTTAGACTAACGTATTCAGGACATATTAATGATTTGGTTTAACCTTTTGGGCACAAAATGCGCAATTCTTTTCACACATCCATTATCTGCAACGCATTCACCAGACGGGTTCTCCATAGGACATCGAGGTCAACCAGGCAAATCTTTGATGAAAGTACATATCCACAAAGGGGAAGGCGGGATCGTCACAAGATCCAAGCTTTGGTGTCTCAGAACCATTCCTTTTGGCATACAGGTTGCTTATATAAGTAGTCAAAGTTTTTCGAGCTCGTCGTTGTCTGAAAATTTGACTTGACAGTCGGGTAAGACTGGCTATCTTATTAGTGGGAAAGTTAATTGCTCAGATCAGACGAAAAGAGGATAGGCTAGGAAGTGAACGAAATGAACAAGCATTCTCGCGGGAAACAGGCTGGCCAGCGGAGTTTACCTCTGCCGGCTCTCCGCTGGAGCAAGCACGAACATCGCAAAGATGATTCTGATGAAGTAGCTTAAGAGACAGAAAACGTTTGTGCATGGGAAGCACATAACGACAGTTCGGACTAAATACTCTAACGAGGAAAGGAGGGATGAGAAATGCTGAAGAAGCTGAGAAACCTTTTCAAAGACGAAAAGGGACAGGATATGATTGAGTATGCTCTTCTGGCCTCTTTCATATCGATCGTGGCGATAGCCGTAATCATGCTTATTGCAACACCCCTTATAGCTTTGTATCAAGCTATAGTGAATGCTTTGTAGTGGATGCTTTAAGTGGTTGATACCGCCTGCAAGAGGCTAAGTATGCACAGAATCAGCGCACGGTTGATTGAGTTCGGGAATGAGGATAGGCTAGGAAGTGAACGAAATGAACAAGCATTTTCGCGGGAAACAGGCCGGCCAGCGGAGTTTATCTCTGCCGGCTCTCCGCTGGAGCAAGCACGAACGTCGCAAAGATGATTCTGATGAAATAACGAAAAAAGAAGGTTAGTGCATCGGAAGCACATAACGACAGTTCGGACTAAATACTCTAACGAGGAAAGGAGGGATGAGAAATGCTGAAGAAGCTGAGAAACCTTTTCAAAGACGAAAAGGGACAGGATATGATTGAGTATGCTCTTCTGGCCTCTTTCATATCGATCGTGGCGATAGCCGTAATCATGCTTATTTCAACACCCCTTATAGCTATATATCAAGCTATAGTGAATGCTTTGTAGTGGATGCTTTAAGTGGTTGATATCGCCTGCAAAAGGTTAAAGTGATTCGACTGGGAAGGAGTGCTTTTGAAATCACCTCGCACTTCTTCCCACGAACAAACGGGATAATAAGGTGAATCTTTCATTTAACACAAATGGTCCGATTCTTGTCGTGATAATAGGATTGGTCTTGCTCGCTATGTATTCGGATCTTCGCTGGCGTAAGATACCGAACTGTCTTACTCTTCCGGCTATTGCCCTGGGGTTCCTGCTGAACTTCCTGGGCAATAGCTGGAACGGGCTAATTTTTGCCTTCTTTGGTGTTTTGCTGGGAATGGGCCTATTGATGTTGCCTTATCTTTTGGGCGGTATGGGAGGAGGAGACGTCAAATTCATGGGAGCTTTGGGTGCGCTTTTGGGAAGTTATGCCATTCTGAATGTATTTCTCTATACCACTTTGGTTGGCGGAGCAGTTGCAATCGTAGTGGCAATTGCCAATAAGAGTTTGGGCGAGACATTTAAAAAGATGTGGCTCCTTTTGAAATGCATTTTTCTTTTCCGGGCACCTTTGGCCGGGGCGGGTCTTTTCACAAAGAGCATAGCCATACCGTATGGATTAGCTATAGGCACTGGAACTTTGCTGTATCTGGTCGCGGGTAAGATTTTGTAGGAGGTTACTTTGAATCCGAAAATAAAAAAGCTTTTCTTGAAAAATAGAGGTGGTCAATCCTTAATCGAATTCGCCGTGCTTCTGCCGATACTACTGATGGTGATATTCGGTATAACCGAGTTCGGCAGAGCCATTATGGTAAAGAACGTTTTGCACACCGCTGCCCGGGAGGGGGCCAGATTAGCCGCGGTCTCCTCTGTCGGCGATAGCCTCTCAGTAAAGGCTAGGGTTGCACAGGTCTTGGAGGCGGCGAGCATTGATGTTTATCAGATATCAATAATAACTGATGCTGGTGCAAAGACCGTGGAGGTTGAAGTCACCACAGATTTCGAGGTGCTCAGCGGCGGGATACTTGATCCATTCATGGGGATGTTTGAACTGAAAGGCAAAACGGTAATGAGGTTAGAAGGATGAACCGGGTGTGGGGTGATTCTGTGGAAATGTCCCCAGTCCCGGGCCACCCACCCAAGTAGAAACCGGAGGCAGACTTCAACGGGCTTTTCTCCAAGTTGAGGAGGTGACTGATCGATGAAAAAAGTGGCAATTTTTATAGTTATCATTCTGGCCATCGCTTTTGCGGCCGTTGCCAGCGGGCTGACCTACATGTATCTCAAGGCTGAGTCAGCGGAGAGGGGTCTGGAGGTGGAACCGGTGGTGGTGGCAACCAAGGACCTAACCTTCGGAGAGATCTTGGAACCGAAGGACATGAAGGTGGCCATGTTTCCCCGGGGAAACATTCCCAAGGGCTCATATGCTGTCGAGGACAGTCTGTTGGGTCAGGTCACCAAGGTGTTCCTGATGGAGAACGAGCCGATCTTAGATTCCAAACTCTCCTCCAAGGGTGGAGGATTGTCGCTCTTAATCGAACCGAGCAAAAGGGCCTCATCCATCGAGGTGGATAAGGTCTCCGGTGTCTCGGGTTTCATCCTTCCCGGAGACAGAGTGGACGTTATACTAACGGTCAAGCGGCCGGGAAGTTCGGCCGACGCCATTGCCAAAACTATCCTGCAAAATATCGAGGTCTTGGCGGCAGGAGAAAAGACCCAGCAGAAGGGCAACAAGGTCATTACCGTTCAGGCGGTTACCCTTCTGGTAGAGCCGGAAGGCGCTCAGGACCTGGCTCTCGCTACAAGTGAGGGGAAACTCCATTTAGCTTTGAGAAACCCCACGGATGATGAGATTGTAGCCGTTGACCCGGTGAGCAAGACCGGAATACTGAAAGGGAAGACGAAACAGCAACCCAAGCCCAGAATCGTTTACAGAGATCGAATAAAAGAGGTGATAAGGGTGCCGAAGACTGATTCTGTGATAATGATCAAGGGGACCGAGAAGAAAAAGGAAGCCCCGGCCATGACAGAAAAGGAAGAGGAAAATAAGTAAAACCTGTGGAACTGGAGAGTCGCTTAAGAGTGACCCATTGAAAGGAGACGAAAATTGGAAAAGGGAGCTAAAATTGGAATCGGGGGATTTTTAGTTTTAGCCATATTGCTCTTCGCATTTGGGCCTTTCATCTCTTCCTCGCAAGCTGACAATCAGCTTCTGAGGGTTATGAAGGGAAAATCCATAGTCCTGTCCTATCCGGAGAAGATCCAGACAGTCTCTCTGGCTAATGAGGATATCGCCGATGTGGTCACCGTAACTCCGACCGAGCTGGTAGTAATCGGCAAGGAGGTGGGCATTACCACCCTGATCGTTTGGGGCCAATCCAAAGGGCACACCGTATATGACGTGAAGGTAGAGCGTGACGTCTCCGGTCAGCAGGTGATCTTGGAGGTGCAGGTGGCTGAGGTGAACAGGACCGCCTTAGAAGAGTATGGGCTTGATTTCCTGATGGTGGATCAGGATCCCAGCCACATAAAGAGAGGTGACAAGATATTGGGAACCTATGCCGGTCAGGTGACCAGTCCCGACCCGAATAGTCGGGACCTGTTTGCGCAGGACGGAATCACCGGTGTGATCAAGTGGCTCGGAGACAAAAGACAATTTTCCACCGTCATTAAGGCCATGCAGCAGAAAGGAGACCTGAGGCTTCTGGCCAATCCCAAACTTCTCTGTTTGAGCGGCGAGGAAGCCAGTTTTTTGGTCGGCGGGGAGATTCCGGTTCCCATTGCTCAGACGGTGACGTCAGGCGGGGCTCCCTCTGTCAGCATTGTCTGGAAGGAATACGGGGTTAGATTGGATTTCCTGCCGACCGTGGTCGACACCAACCTGATCAACTTGAAGATTTCACCGGAGGTGTCAAGCTTAGACTGGACCAATGCGGTCTCGCTCGCGGGGTGGGACGTACCGGCCCTCCGCTCGCGGAAGGCAGATGCAACCGTAGAGCTCAACTCCGGGCAGTCAGTGGTCCTGGGAGGTTTACTGGCCACGGAGGAGGTAAAGACGGTTAAGAGGGTTCCCATCCTGGGACACATCCCTTTACTCAGCTTTTTCTTCTCCAAAAAGGAGACTACAAAGTCCGAGACCGAGCTTCTGATCGTGGTCTCGCCGAGAATCATCACCTCGGTGGCCGAGGAGACGATCCCTCCCCTCCCCGGGGTAGAGCAAGAGGGCCAGGATAAGGAAGAGGAAAAGACAGAAGAGATTAAAATTAAAGAGGAAGGATAGGAGGAACCGGTCATGAGGTCATTAAAGAAGATTCTGAAGGATGAAAAGGGGACCTCGGTGATAATGGTTGCCGGCGCCATTGTGGTGATCTTCGGCTTTGCGGTGGTGGCCATCGATCTCTCTATGATGCAGTTGGCCAAGACTCAACTCCAGAACGCTGCGGATGCTGCGGTATTGGCTGGAGCAATGGCCTATGCCGATAAGGGGGGCAGTCAAGCGGAAAATGAGGCAGCAGCCACTGCGGAGGCAATAAGGATAGCCGGTCTCAATGAGGCAGTTCAGGATACCTTGCAACGACCTGTGGTCATAGATGAAAGTGATGTCGAGTTCCCTGGAGATACGATGATCACCGTTACCACTCACCGCACCAAAGATACGGGCGACCCTATTACTCTCTTTTTTCTAAAGGTGTTGGATCCAGTACTTGGAAATGAGGGAGAGATGACAGCAA
>CBDUQU010000085.1:0-12879 GCA_965369445.1 uncultured bacterium
GATGGATTTCGGTAGCCGCGGCTCCGGCAAGTGAGATTATTGTCGATTATCACTACTCGCATAAACCTGATCTGGGAGTAAGCAACTGGGGAGGAGCTAACTTCATCTTCAGGAATGTCGCGTCGGCCTATGTGTGGGGAGATGCTAACGGAGGCGGCGAGGTGGAGGTGGGAGATCTAGTCTATCTGGTCAATTACCTCTACAAGAACGGACCGGCGCCTGTTCCCTCGCAGTGCGGCGATCCAAATGATGACTGTATCATCAACGTGGCGGATATCGTTTATCTACTTAATTATCTATATCGAGGTGGGGACGCTCCCCTTCCGGGATGCGCCTCGTAAGCTTTTCTTCTAACGCCAATGTGTAGGGGCGGAGCTTCAGCTCCACCCTTTTTCAATGAGGTGGCTGAAGTTTATCTTCTTCTTTCTCCCCCTTTTTGTCCTTCTTCACCGCCGCTCCTACCAGAAGCGCGATACCGATGACCACTAAGATCAGAGGCCACATGGTACCGAAGTCAGGGATAATCTCCAGGTTTGCCAAGAGAAATACGACTCCCAAACCCAATACTATCAGCCCTCCGATCATCATGCCGTGACGAGCTTCTGTTTCGCACTTATCATTCATGGCTCCTCCCTTTCAGGTTCAGTTCTCTTTACGTGAATATAACATTTTTTGTTACGTCGGGCCAGAGAAAAGCGGCGTGCAAACTGCCCCGGGGCGACCACATGCGAACACCCATCCCGGCTTAGCCTTGAATTTTCCCGCGATGTGGAAATTCTCCTTGACAGATTGAGTGAGGAATCCCTATAATCAGTGCGGAATTGGATCGCCGGTGGTTGTTTAACTGAGCGGACATAAACCTTCAACCAACTTTGCCTCTGTGGGAGGTGAGTGAATTGGCAGGAAAAGGTTGCGGAACCCGCAAGCCGTGTGGAACCAAGAAACCAGCCAAGAAGGCTAAGGGAACCAAGGCGAAGAAGAAGAAGTAAGGTTTACTCAGGTTGATTTCAGGAGGCTCTCGGACGAACTGTTCGAGAGCCTTTCTCTTTTCTGCCGAGCCACCCTCCAGAAGGACCAGCACCTGACTTAAGTTAGGTGCTGGTTCCCCCGCGGAAATTCTCTGGGCGGAGTTCAAGCTCCGCTCCTACGGTCTCCCACCCGATCAGCGATTCTGATGTGACGCCACGATGATGGTGAAGTCATCACCATGTGATTGCCTGCCCTCCTTCTTTCCTTACTTTTGTCCTGATAAAACAAAGGTGTACTTGTGAAGGATAAAAAGAAAGACAGGCGCCGTGGGCATGAGTTTGTGGATTATTACAGCTCATCATTGTCCTACGGGAGAAAAAAGAGAACTCGAATCCGCTACGTGAATCGGATCACTAAGCTGTTCGGGCATCTGGACCAGGAAATCGAGCAGAGAATCCTCGGGAGTTCCACCCCTAACCAGGAGAGGTCGGAAAGGGAAGAACTGATCGACCGCCAGGTCAGAGCGGCTGTCGAGAGACTCTTACCGACAGAAAAACAATTCGTCGAGCTGTTCTATTTTCAGGTCCGGACCTATCAGGAGATTGCCGGGATCATGAAAAAGAAGACCTGGAAGCTGGAAAGGCTCCACGAAAGGGCGCT
This sequence comes from uncultured bacterium, assembly GCA_965369445.1. Classification (GTDB taxonomy): domain Bacteria; phylum Zixibacteria; class MSB-5A5; order MSB-5A5; family SM1-73; genus SM23-73-3. The sequence goes on from CBDUQU010000085.1 coordinate 1,630, forward strand.
GGGCAAATTGCGAATCCTTTTAACTGATTTCGTGAAGGAGCAATTCGAATTCGAGATTCCTCAAGAGACAGCTTGCGTAATCTGCAGCAGTCCTTTCAGGGGAGAACTGGATGAATTGATCAGAAGCAAGAAAGAGGAGGAGACTTATTCGCGGCTGATTAGAATCTTCAAGCAAAAATACGGGATCGATGTAAAAACTCCTCAGGTGATCATTGGGCACAAAAAGAAGCACATGGTTTAAGTGGCAGATGACAGAAGACAGTACACAGTAGGCAGACAAAACCTTAAACAATTGAACCCTTGAGCTTTTGAACCTTTAAACTTTTAAACCTTTGAACTCTTGAACCTTTGAACTCTTGAACCTTTAACCCCCCCGGAGGTAGAAATGACCAAACCTATCACCAAGCTTCGAGGCGAGCATTGTCTGAACGTCTTTGTCTCCTACCAGTTGAAGCAGAGGATAATGAAATTGGCCGGGAAATACGATCGCACCATGGCGGACATGGTCAGGACTCTCATAAAGGTGGGCATTCCCGTGATGGAGGGACTCACCGAGGCTGAAGAGAGAATGCTCAGAGACTCCATCGATTGGGCCAGGAAGGCGAGGAAAGTCAAGCAAATGAGAATCGAAGAGGAGGGCTACGAAGACAATCAACTTAAGACCGAGGTGTAGAGCCAACGACACGTCCTAAAATATGTCTTGACAAGTCAGAACACATTCCATATAATTGCGCTCAACATTGGACCAAGTCGCCTAACCCCCCGCACCATGCGGTGCAGGGTGAGCGGAGGACCCAAGCGTTAGCTTGCCCCCGGACAGGCCCGTCTGGGCATCTGGGCAAGTTTTCCGGGGCGAATCCCCGCCGGTGGCGGGGTAGGGTTAGCTCTTAACCCGAGCCCGGCAGCTAACTTCGCAGGCGTCAAGAGAGGAACAGGTCAACGGATTAGACGGACGCGTCAACGGACGCGTCCTGCACTTCGGTCCTGCACTTCGTCCTGAGACTCAGGGTCGAAGGAAAGGCTTGACCTGAAGGATCAAACGGATAGAGCGGATGGGTGATCCGTCCAGACGGACGCCCGTCTGGGCGTTTAATCCGTTACATCCGTTGACCCATGGGTTGACCGACATCAAGACCATAGGGTTCCCCTCTCCCAGATGGGTTTCCGTGGTCTTTTTTGTTTTGACATAAGAATCCGTGATGACACCCTATGGCTAACGAAGTAAAAACTGCTCACGGGCAGGGAAAATCGGAGCTGAGACGGGACGTCACCGTATGGGGCTCCTACATGTGGGGCTTCGCCGACGTAGGGGCAGACACCTACGTTGCCTTAGGCCTGGTGATGGCTTATGCTCAGGGGGCAACCAGCCTGGTGTTCGCCATGGCCGGAATCGTTTACATAATGATCGGTTTGGCCTACACCGAGCTTGCCGCAGCCTATCCGGTGGCAGGAGGAGGATCTTACTTCACCCTTCGAGGCCTGGGCGATTTCTGGGGGTTCGTGGCCGGATCGGCTTTGCTGCTGGATTACACTATCAACATCGCGCTCTTTGCCACGGCCTCTGCCGGGTATATCAACTTCTTCATGCCCTACGTCATAGGTCGCGATATAGCCAGCTTCGTCACCACCATAGGACCTTTCCAAAACATCAATCCGGTCTGGTGCGCCGAGACCCTCATCCTGATAGGGTTCTTAATCTGGCTCAATATCCGGGGGATACGGGAATCCTCCTTTGTCAATGAGGTGATAGGTGCGGTGGTTATCGCCACAGAATCGGCCTTAGTCATCCTGGCATTTCTGTTTGCCTGGAGGCCTGAACTACTGGTTCACCAATGGAATACACAATTTCCTTCAGTTCACAACCTGATGTATGGTTCATCCATTGCCATCATATCATTTGTGGGGCTGGAATCTATCTCCGAGGTGGCGCAGGAGACCAAACGTCCGGCCACTGTTATCCCGCGTACTTCAATTACACTGATTTTCACGGTATTCATCTTTGCTGTGGCTTTTTCAACCCTGGGTTTGGGGATTTTGCCCTGGCAGGAGTTTGCCGCAAACATCGACAATCCGGTTGCGATTCTGGCAAAAGCTATACCTTTCGTGGGCTTGATAGCAGGGCCGTTTGCCGCAGCAATGGGCGCCTTGATACTCTTCATCTCCGCCAACACCGGGATAGTGGGAGCATCCAGGCTGACTTACTATTTAAGCAAATTCGGAATTATCAGCTCCTGGTTTGACTCGGTTCACCCCAAGTACAAGACACCTATCCGCACCATCCTGGTCTTCGCTGGAATCGGGGTAATTGAAACCATCCTATCTTTCCTCACCCCTTCTGCCATGGACACGCTCGCAAACATGTATGCCTTCGGCGCTAGTTTAGGATATACCATGGTGTTCATAGCCTTAATCAAACTCCGATTCTCCGAACCATGGACCCCCAGGCCCTACAAGATGCCTTTAAACATAAAACTGAAATATAAGGGAAGAAAGGTCCTCTTCCCCGTCCTGGGGGTTATTGGAATGTTGGGGATCGCTACAATACTATTTATGGTGGTTTTAACCCATGACATCGGACGAATTGCTGGGCCTGCCTGGATTCTTCTTTGTTTTGGTTACTACGCTTGGTATCGAAAGTCACAAAAGCTCCCCATCTTCAGGAGCATAGAGCATAATTGGGAGAAACAGCAGATGGAGGTGTTGAGCTCGGCAGAGGAATTTGATCTATTGGAACAGTATAAATTAGCCCTGGCTGAACGGGATAAAAAGAGAGTGGAGTTGAAATGAGTTTTTTTAGACCTGGCCAATCCGCACAGCCTATGCCTGATAAATTGTGCCGGACGGACTATTATCAAATTGTCACCAGCGCTCTTATGGTGATACTGGGAGCGATCATTTTGATAAGATCCGTAAGCGGCCCCATCACCATAATGACCCTGCTTGTGGGCGGAGGATTTTTAGCTTTGGGTTGTTATAGGCTGAATTTCGTAATCAAATATTTTAAGGAAAGACGAAAATGCAGCCACAGGTGACCTTTCTGGGAGCGGTATTAGCCGCTCTGTTCACCATATCTATGGGCGCTCTGTTGTGGTGGATGCTTCATCCCCCCAAGCAGATTCAGTCGGCAGTGGCAAAGGCCAGGCATGCGGTGGGAGCTTTCAAGCGAATCCTGGTGCCCACATCCGGAGTACCGTACTCCGAGAAGGGGATCGAGTTGGCCTGCCGCCTGGGGACGGAACAGGAGGCGGAGATAGTGCTCACTTATGTGCTGGAGATTCCCAGAACCCTGCCTTTGAATGCGCCCATCCCGGAGGCGGAGAAAGAAGCAGAAGAGGCTTTAAGTAGAGGAAAGGAGATCGTGGAGCTGCATCATTTAATTCCCATCCTTAAACTGGAAAGAGCCAGGGAGGCAGGCGAAGGAATACTCAAAGTTGCCCGGGATAGCGACGTAGACGTTATTGTCCTCGGAATGCGTCCCACCTGGCGGGGAACCCAGTCTGGCTGGGGAAGGACCACGGACACCCTGCTGCGAAAAGCTCCCTGCGAGGTGGTAGTTGATAAATTGCCCGAGTAGTCAACGGATTAAACGCCCATACGGGCGTTTAATCCGTTGCATCCGTTGACCAATCCGTTGACCGTCTTATAGGAGAATGCTTATGAAGGTAGTGATATTAGGATGCAGTCGAGTGGGAGCCATGCTGGCCACCGAGCTGGTCAAAAACGGGAATGAAGTCGCGGTTATAGACTCCGAAGAGAGCTCCTTCACCAGGCTTCCAAAGGATGCGGAGGTAAAAAGGATACTGGGCATGGGAGTCGAGCATGATGTCCTTAAGAAAGCCGGGATAGAAGAAGCAGACGTCTTCCTGGCCCTGACCAACAGCGATAACACGAACTTGACCGCCGCTCAACTGGTCAAACACACGTTTAAGGTTCCCAGGGTAGCCAGTCGCGTCTACGACGTTCAAAGGTCCAAAGCCTTCGAAGGGTTACACTTAGACATCATCTGCCCGACTGTGGATACGGTACAGAGATTTCAGGAGTTCCTGAAATCGAAGTGAAGGTAGCCGCAACCTTCAGGTTGGGTTAAGAAAAACCACTTCAGAAGTCTAAGTATTCTTTGGTGACAAATCGCGTAGGCAAACCTTCACATTTCGTCTCCCGCCAAAGGCGGGAAGTCGAAGGATGGCTTGCTCAAAGACATGAAAAGTAGACCCGACCGCAAAGGCTCGGCTACGCCTGATAGTAGAGGACTAAAAACCTAAACTCCTTTAAGATTAGACACAAAGAAATCAAATAATCTTGAGCAATGAAAAAAAGACGAGGATAATCTTATGTATATAGTCATTGTAGGCGGCGGAGACGTGGGCCTCTCCCTTACCAGACTGCTTCAGGAGGAAAAGCATGAGGTGGTTCTGGTGGAAAAAGACCCTACACGTTTTGCCAGGCTTTCCGATGAGTTGGGGGAAACCGTCATAATGGGGGATGGAGCGGACTTGGGGACTCTATTGGACATGGGAGCTAACCGGGCCGACGTCCTGGTTGCCGCTACCGGCACTGACCAGGACAATCTGGTCATCTGCCAGTTAGCCAAGCTGATCTATCTCATCCCGCGCACCATCGCCGTAGTGAACGATCCCAAAAACGAGGATCTCTTCTCCTCTTTGGGAGTGGACGCCACCGTCTCCAGCACAGGAATCATCGCGTCGCTAATCGAAGAGAAGATTGATGCCGGGATGGCAATACCACTTCTGGCATTCAAAGAGGGTGGAGTGGAGATCTTCAAGAGCCAGCTCTCAAAAGAATCTTCTCTGATCGACAAAAAAATCTCCAAGCTCAAACTGCCCAAGGATTGTATAATCATTGCGGCCTTGAGAGGAAATGAGGTTATAATTCCCAGGGGTGATACCAGATTCCGGGAGGGGGACACCATCATTATGTTGATAAGAAAGGAGAGGAAGGAAGCTTTCAAACGCCTATTCTTAGAAGCGGTCTGAGTAATGGAAGAGGATCAGTCGACCAACCAGGCTCAAGAGGTTTGTTGGTGTACCATCCCGAAGACCGTTTCGTCCCCCATGGATCCAGATGGGCGAATGATCTGGTTAACGATCTCCTCTTTTGAGCAGCCCTTCAGAGATGTTTGACTCACAATACCAAGACGAGGAATATTGACCACAACAAAGCGCGGTAATAGTAAGCCGAATCCCCCAGCCGGATATACTTCCCAACGTGTGATCTGGCTTGTTCTTTTAGTGGTTCACATTGTTCTTGCGCTGCTGTTCGTTACGGACCGCTCCCCCGGAACCGATGCGGCCCTGTCCGGCTTTCCCCTTGATGATACCTGGATCCACATGGTATATGCCAGGAATCTGGCTCAATCCGGGTTGCCCTATTATAACGACGGAGTTCTGGAGGCCGGATTCACTAGCCCATTATGGCTGTCATTCGGTGCTCTGGCTCATCTCATCGCCTCCTCCACCGGTGCCTCCCCGGTTGTGATAACGAAAATCCTCGGGGTGCTCTTAGCCTGGCTTTCGTCGGTTGCAGTCTTCGAAATCTGCCGGCGTTTCACCAAAATCCTTGTATCGTCAGTGCTGTGTGGATTGTACGTTGCCACCATGCCGCTAATAGCCTTTTCGCAAGTCTCGGGGATGGAGGTCTGCCTGGCATCGTGTCTTGCCGCATGGGCCATACTGTGCCTGCTCAAAGCCCGCTTCCTTCTGGGCGGTCTGTTCTTGGGCCTGGGGGCGATAGCTCGCCCGGAGAATGCCATCCTTACTGCGCTAATTGTGCTTCTGGTCGTTTTGTCGAGATTATCGAAATCGCGCCGGACAAAATTCAATCAGATTCTAAAGCTCCTGCTGCCTACAGTGATTCTACTCTCGTTGTGGTCCCTCCTATGCCTGGGGGTAACAGGACATCTCATGCCCAATACCTATTACGCTAAATCCTCCACCTACGACGTTCTCGGCACATTCGGTCGTATAATCGGCGAAGTGGTTTTACAAACACCAGCCATGTTCCTTTTTTCCGGCGTTTTGCTTTACCTGCTCGGCATTTTGTATATGCTTACGCTCCGACAGAGGACGATCGCGCTGATCGTACTTCTTTACCCCTGGCTCTTCATCTTCGCCTTAGCTGCATCGCGGTATGTGCCTGACCAATCAGGCGTCTATTTTTACTGGTTCCGTTATGTGGTGCCGGGCCTCCCCTTTATTTTCATCCCCGTGGCAGCGGGTTTTGAGTTCCTGCTGAGCGCGGCAGGAAGATCCCCCGGCGCCGGGTCAAAGACGAAAATTATGCGACTGGCCTATCTTGCGGCAGTCGTGCTGGTCATCATGTCCTGGATTAAACTCCCTGGACAACTGCGGTTCAGAAGCAGTCAGTATGCCTGGAATTGTCAGAACATCAATGAAGTGCAGGTGGAGTTAGGCAAGTGGGTGAATGAGAATACGCCTGCAGATGCGATACTCGCCGTCAACGATGCGGGAGCTCTTCGCTATTTCGGAAAGCGCCAAACCATAGACCTTCTGGGGTTAAACAGCCAAAGCGTTCTTTTCAACCCCCACCTTGCGGGCAAATTGCAGTTCAACCTGACCACTATGGTGGAATTCCTCACAATAGAGAGAGCCCGCTATCTGGTTGTCTTTCCCTATTGGTTTCCGGGAGTAGTGCAGGCGGAGCATTTTGAAAGCAACTTCAGGATGATTCAGTCTCGCCAGAGCCAAAACTACACCATCTCCGACGCCCCGCTGGACCTGATGGTAGTGTATCTGCAGCAGCGTTAGAAGAGACGAAAGAGAGTCCCCTGGTTCAGTAGGATGACCAGCGGTCGCGGCAGGTCTTGCTTGCTGTTTGCCCTGAGTGCGCCCTGGCACACTTCCGTGCGGTTGTCAGGTCACGCGCCTGTAGCGCGGACGTGACCGAACGCAACAGGGAAACTGTCATGCTGAGCGAGCGGACGCCCAGACGGGGGCGTCGGCCCTCCCGTCTGGGGAGCGAAGCATCTCGGCTTCTCAGATTCTTCGCCCTTCGGGCTCAGAATGACAGGTACCGAGGAACTCGGTTTACTCCCCACCGACTTTGATCAAATCCTCGAACTCCGGATTTCCTTTCAAACCGCTCAAGTCGCTGTCCTCTGCGGCTTGCTTTTTCAACTTCGGATTCAGCGAGAATGATTTTTCTAATGCTTCAAGTGCCTCGCTCTCTTTTCCGTTGGCAAGACAGATGACCGCCAAGTCATAAAACACTTCCGCATTATCAGGTGCCAGGCGTGCTGAACGCTCCATGTGCGGCAAAGCATCTGGGAACTTCTTTTGGGTGAAAAGAGTCCAGGCTTCGTTCCAGGAGTAGTTCACCTGGGCGATTTTCAGCAGACGCCCCAACTCCTTGAACGGCTCGGGATGATCATCTACTCTGATGTCTATAGCACGATCTGTGTACCCGCCGTAACCGGCATTCTTTTTCACTACCAGCAGTGCTGCGGATTGCTTTCCGCGGGAATCGCCGCCTTTTGCCTCCCCGGCCAAGAGGGCTGTATACAGCCGCTCCGCCAGCGTACCTTCCGATTCCAGAAACGTCTTTTCCATCGCCGTCACGACTTCTTCGCTGGCGAGTATGTTGCCCTGAATGGCGTAGTTAGGCCCGTTTCGGCCACCCGCCCAGGCCAGACATCCTTTTCCGGTATAGGTTGCAGATTTTCCGTCTGCGGCCACTATGCCAAACTGGCGTCTTTTTGGGTCGTCATCATCCTTTACGAGAATCTCAACAATCTCTTCCGGCATTGCCCCCGTCTCTAATAACTCCAGCCCACGCCAGCCGAAGGTTGTGTTGGCAAAGGACTGAGTGGCCACCGCCCCTATCTCTGCCTTTGCCCAGGGCACTACCACGCCAACACCAAAAAACCGCGAGGCAACTCCGACACCAAGTTCACCCGCGACTGAATCCCGTGCGGCGATCGAAAAAGTCGCGAAAGCGTTGCGCGCATTTCGTTTCTGGTCTTGGACGAGCGCTCCTGCCCTGCAAGACCAGATAACCCCCATGCAACAGAGGATCATAAAGATTTGTGTGGGGCTTTTCAGACCAACGTGACACGGGAAACGAATAAGCACACCTGACCTCCTAAGGTTTTGGAACAATTCTCACCTTGATTATGTGTCTCGCGCACCGATACGAATTGCACACAGGCGGAGGAGGAAAGTCCTCCCGCATCTCCTGACGCACGGGGAGTGAGACCAGCTCCATGGGACGTACTAACAAGGAGTAGCTTCGCGAATCCCTCCTCCCAAAAGATCCAATAAACACAGGTTCAGTTCGATTGTTGTCGTTCAAATACGAGTTTCCGGAAATCGGAATCCTGTCTGTAGTCTTGGAAGTCTGAGTCGTACTTGGCGTCTGCGCGGTTGCCGGGATCCTCTTTAATGCCTTTTCCCAGTTCGGCCAGCATCTTGGCCTTGTCACCAAGCGTCGCGAAAGCGCAAGCGCGTATGTAATTATCCCGCGTTCCCTGCAGAGCTCCCTCAAGAATCCTCTTGGCTTCGTCTCCCTTCCCCGTCTTCTTTAGCGCTAAACACTTGTTCAACATAGCCACCTCTGATTCCGGGTTTATTTGCAGAGCTTCTTCCGCGTCCGACAGCGCTTCTGTCCATGCCTGGGCTGTCAGTAGAGCGTTTGATCTTGCCGTTAGAACCGAAGCGCGCCCTGGGCTGTTTTCTGGGGCATGTTTGAGGGCCTCGGAGTAATTTGAAAGAGCATCTCCTGTTTTGTCGACGCGAAGAAGAACACTACCTCTTCGCAAGTACCCTCTGTAATCCTCAGGCGCCAACTGTACCATTTTTTCAGATGTCTCGAGGGCCGATTCGAGGTCCTCGACCCAAGCGTATGACCAGACAATCTTTCCCATTATGTCGAGATCGCCAGGATCTTGAATGAGCGCCTTTTCGTAATACATCAAAGCACTTTTGTACTTACTGCGCTGATACTCTCGGTTTCCCAAGAAATTATAAGGCACCAGCCTATCGAATTCCTCTGCAGGTCCCTTCCCAGTGACAAGGTTCTCAAACGCTCTTACCTGCTTCTCTATCCCTGCGATATCCTCTCTAATAACTCGGTGCTTTACGTCCGTCTTCGGTAAGATGAATGTATTCAGTTTTTCGGTGGTCGCTTTGTACGGATCGCGTAAAGCGGACGGCAAGGTCAGGCCCAGAGCTTTATGGAGCTCTGCCATGAATTCATCGAACCCTTCTATCTCGACCCAATAAATACCTTCACGTCGCAGAACCCGGCTCAGTTTCTTGCCTACGTCATCTTGATTTCGTCTGCACCAGTATACACCCTGCGGGAAGAAACCTTGACTCCGCAGCAACGAGTCCAAGATATCCATTATGGATCTGTCATTGCCACCATAGCCAACCACCACCAGTCCGTATTCCCTGGCAAACTGCACGAACTTGTCCCGCATGTTTTTCTCAAGGTTCTCCGTTTCTCTTACAGTGTTTTTGATGCTGTCGTAAAGGAAGTCCCCGTGGAGCTTTATCACTTTAGGACGAGCAGAGGTAACTCTTATGTCCGCGACTGCCGAATCGTGGGCGCACACTATGGGTCGTAGGTCCGCGTACACAAAACAAGCTTCGTTGACAAGATCATCGAAGTTCGGCGTAAACACAACATTGAAATATTTGTTAGCAATAATATTGGCCAAGTAGATGTAACCCCAGGAAGGCCTTGCATCCTTGATGCAGTTTTCGATATATGTCCGCCGGTGGCTGGGCTGATCGCAAACCCCTTCAAACAGTATTGGGTACTCGTCCTCGTCGTTGTACCAGTCCTGCTTCTTAAGCCACTCTTCAAACGGGTCCTCGCTCTTGGACTGCTCGTGCATTTGTCGTCGCCATTCAGCTATCATCTGACCCGCCGTCTTTACCCCAGACGATGCCGACGCGCCCGCTCCGATTAGAAGCGCAAAATTGGGCGCTTCCATGCTTCGAGTGCCGATCAGATTGATCAGACTCCCTTGATTTCTTCTGTCTTGCTCTTCCAACATCTGTGTCTCCTGTTTTATTGCTTTCGTAGCCATCTGTGGCTATCTAGACTCACAAGCGCGAAAGTGGACTGTCCGCCTTCCTACCTTTTCACGCTGGTTCAGCGTAGGTGTCCGGCATTCCTTGCCTATAATCTTAGTCAATCTGCCGAAAAAGTCAAGCAAAAACAGCTATGCGATGAAACAAACCTCCCGCAGACGGTCACCCGGGGGCCCAGTTGCGGTTCAGTCCTCCCTTCAAGAGAACGACATTAATTAGCCAGACTTGCCTATGCCTGCGGTGTAGGAGCCCAAGTTTCGGCTATGGCAAGGGGTGGTAAGCCTCGTAACCTTCCGGCGGCGGCTGGGCCCTGTGCATGCGGATAATGGAAAAGCCAAGTGTGGAGTGTATTACAGCTTCCCGCAGCTTCCACAGGTAGGGCATAATTCGCAACTCAACATCGTGTTCGGTTAAGGCAGACAGAACGTCGTCAATCTTGGTCTCGGCAATGGGAACGACCGGTTTGCGCGAAATCCAGTAGCCGGCAACTTCGTCAACGCAGGTGAAGCCTTCGGAGTCGAACTCATACTGGTAAAGACATTGTTTCTGTACCTCCAGCAGCCAGCAAGCCTCGATAGCCACAACGTGGCTTGCCGAAGTGCCACCCATCAGTTTCTCAATATCCTTGGGGTCGCTGTCTTCTTTGGCGAAAAAGGTCACTCTGGGGCAGTCTCGCGGAAGGAGGTAATTGTGCAGATGCTCATAGTCGATAGCCCAAACCATCAGACCCTTCTGCTTCGCGCTCTTGCTCGGCGCAGGCCGAGGATCAAATAGCTTTATCCCCGGCTTATCGCTGATATGATAAAGCTTCAAGGCTCTTTCTCCTTGGTTCTTTCTTCTGTCTTTGCGAGGCTTGTCCCGAGCGCGAGCGAGGGAACTCGACGAAGCAATCCCAATAAACTGCCACCGCAGAGAGATTGCTTCGCCCCCCGTTGGCGGGACTCGCAATGACCCTTCAGGACAACTTCATCTTGCGCATCATGTCCACCCTGTGCCCTGCTGTCTGCCGATCTCATTCCTGACGGTGCAATTCCTTGAGATCAGGGAATGCCTTATCATCATCCGCATACTTAAGAAAGAACTCCTGAAGCTCCTTTGTAGACGCGGTGAGGAGAATGTCTCCATCCACCTGCTCGTGGGCGATGTCAACTTTCTTCTCGGCGATCATCTTCTT
>CBDUQU010000086.1:0-12862 GCA_965369445.1 uncultured bacterium
TGACGAAGTTTCTGACCGCCTTAGGTTCTTTGGACCACCACTTGCCACAGAAGAGTCTTAACCTTTTTCTGACCTGGGTTGCTGTTGTCGCCTCAAACACATACAGGGCGTCTGCGATGATGCGGTGGCGGTGACGCTTGTTTGCCAGATGTGCACTTATATCATTGGCTTTGTGGGAAGTGCACACCTGGTGAGATACCCGGGGATACAAAGAATGAATGGCCGTGACCAAACCCGGCGCTCCATCTGATACCATCACCTCTAAGTTCTCACCCTTCATCCCTCGAGCTTTCAAATCACTCAAAAACCCCCACCACCAAGACTCCGATTCACTATCGGCTAACTGAAAACTCAAAAGCTCCTTACTACCGTCCTGTTTAACACCCAAAGCCACCAGCAACACCTTCTTCACCTTGACCGGCTTAGTCACAGTAATCCACAAACCGTCCAAATACAAAAACCGATAATCATCACCAAGTTGGCGCCGATGAAACTGTTCTTGTTGCCGGTCCAACTCCTTGACAATGTTGGATACGGTCTGAGGACTAACACCATCCCCAAATAAACTCCTAAACCAGCGCACCGCCTTCCGGGTGGAGTGTCCCAACAAAAAAGCTTCCAACAAAACCCGATCCAAAGCTCGCTGACGACGACGATAGCGCTCCAATACCTCAAACTCCATCCCTCCCTCTCTTACCCGCGGTACCTTCAGATCTTCTATCCAACCATAACTGGTCAACAAGTCCCGCTCAAAACTACCATTCCGATAGCCCCGACGCCTCGGGCTACGCTTATACCTGCCACAGCCAACTCGCCTCCCCTGCTCCACAACCAACGCCCGCTCCAGGCGAACCTTAACAAAACGCTTGGCCTCTCCTTGCAGCTCTTTCCAAAAACTGTTGACTCCAAACCAACGATTCCATTCATGGTGAACCATTATGGTGAACCGTAAATTACCTTCCGAGAAATCCATCTCTCGCTTCATAGGGCATATCCTCCTTTCTATGATTCCACTAAATGGATATGCCCTATCTATTTGTCCCTCCAAACATAATTTTACACAAAAGAATTTACACAATGTGGTCCGACGACGCGGCACTCAGAGAAACGAGTTGCGGACTCACGCCCCGCGCGCGACGGTACAACTTAGGCTCAATGCACACCGATTCGAACGCCGGCGCAGGCCCGTGCATTCAAAGTTTCTCTTGACAAATAAGTGCCACATTCTATTATTACTTTCGTATACGAGACGTATGTGCGCCGCGAATTAGGCTGTGGAGTAAAATCTATTGTAGATGCTGAATTTGATCGTCGGTTTAGGGAATCCGGGAGCAAGGTACCGGCGCACCCGGCACAATTTAGGTTACAGGGTGGCCGATTCTCTGGCCGGTAAGAACAACAGGGGATTTAAGCCAGGTAAGGGAGATTACCTTTTCTGTGAGATAAGGCGGAGCGAGGAAGACTGTTTCTTTCTGATCAAGCCCCTCACTTACATGAATGCAAGCGGGGAAGCGGTGAGGGAGGCCCTTGATCATTTCGGCCTGGGCGTGGAGGATCTTCTGGTACTGTGTGACGACGCGAATCTCCCCCTGGGGAGAATCCGGATCAGGGAGAAAGGAACCGATGGAGGCCACAAGGGTTTAGGTTCCGTCATCTTTCATCTGGGCTCCATTTCTTTTGCCCGTTTGAGAATGGGAATCGGGGAGGCACCGGAAGGTTTGGAGTTGGAGGAGTTCGTGCTCGGGGAGTTCGACGGCGAGGAGGAGAAGACCGTGGAGAAAATGATCGAAACAGCTTGCGCCGCGGTGGAGAATGCATTAACTTGGGGTGTCGAGGATACTCAGAGCCGGTTCAACGCTTGAAGGTCGGGTACCGAAACAAGAGAAGAGCGTTTCTTGAGCATTAGAAGGCCAGAATAGAATGGCGCGATTGGAGGTGAGAAGTTGAGATTATACGAGACCGTATTTGTGCTGGACCCCTCTTTGGATGAGCATGCAGTTGAGAAGGAGAGAGCAAAGGTAGAGGAACTGATTACCAGCCGAAAGGGCACGGTGAAAAAGATCGATAAATGGGGGATGAAAAAATTCGCCTATCCCATCAACAAGAGACCGCAGGGTTATTATACATTAATCTACTTCGAAGGAGATGGAAGCCTCCTCACGGAACTGGAGAGAGCATACAAACTAAATGAGTCCTGTCTTAGATACCTGACGGTGGCCTCCCAGGAGGAAATGACCGAAAGGGAAGGAGACGAAACCGGGGAGGATCAGACGGCAAGCGCTTCTCCTCCGTAAAATGAGGTTTTTTGAACGCGCCATCCGTTGATTTCTCGAGAAAGACTAAAGAAGAGTGGAGACTAAAATATGAAGATCGGGTTTGAAGGAAGAAGGAGGAAAACCTGTCGCTTCTGTGAAAACAGAATCGACAAGATAGACTATAAGGATGAAAAGCTGTTGAGAAGGTTTGTCACTGACCGAGGGAAGATCGTGCCCCGGCGCATATCCGGGAATTGCGCCTGGCACCAAAGGAGGCTGACCACTGCCGTCAAAAGAGCCAGGCACTTAGCCCTTCTTCCCTTCACCAGCGAAACCTATAGGTAGAGTCGTCGGACGTCGAAGTTCGATTGCCAGGATCGACCGGGAAGAGAAGTGGGTTGAAGGGAGACTCTGAGAGTTCTGGCACGTTACGTCTTTAGGAAAACCGGTACCTTAAGAGAGGGAAGCTATGAAGGTGATCTTGAAGGACGATGTGGAGAAGTTGGGTAAATGCGGCGATGTGGTGGAGGTAAAGGACGGCTACGGAAGGAATTATCTCTTCCGTCGAAACCTGGCCGTTCCCGCCACCAGAGGAGACCTTAAGTCCATTGAAGAGATAAAGAAGCAGAAGGAGATCAGGGATCAAAAGAAAAGAAGGCTGGAGGAAAGACAGAAGATTCAGCTGGAGAAGATCTCCTGCACCGCGGAGGTTCTGGTGGGGGAGGAAGACCGGGTTTTCGGATCGGTGACCTCCCAGACCATAGCCGATCTTCTTAAGGAGAAGGGCTTCGAAATCGACCGGCACAAGATCATGCTGGAGGCGCCCATAAAGGCCTTGGGAGTCTATACCGTTCCCGTCAAGATCTCCGGGGACGTGGTCGCTTCGCTGAAGGTGTGGGTGGTCAAGAAGCAACAAACTTAAAGGCATTTCGGAATACTCCGAATACGGGGGAAACATGAGCATGATCGAAGCGAAGGTGAACGGGCTGGCACTCGATATGACCACCAACTCTCCGGTGGTAATCCTCTCCTCCTCAGATTCGGATCGACTGCTTCCCATCTGGATCGGGCATTATGAGGCTCTGGCCATCGCCATGGAGCTTTCCGCGGTCAGCTCCCGGAGACCCCTGACCCACGACCTTCTCAAATCTGTGATCTCCACCCTGGGCGGAAAGGTTCAGAAGATCGAGGTCACGGAACTGAAGGAACAGACCTTTTACGCCAAGATCTACATCAAGATGAACGGATCGACCCTGCAGATCGATGCCCGACCATCCGATTCGATTGCCTTAGCGCTCAAGACCAAGGTCCCCCTTTTCGTGGCTGAGGAGCTCTTTCAGTTGAAGAGACCGGATAAGGAGGGGCAGGACCTGAGTGATCCTGAGACCCTGAAGGAGAGATTGAAAAGGATTAATCCGGAGGATTTCGGAAAATACTCCCTGTGAGGTTTGAGATCCCGAGGGCCACGCATCCGGCAGTCTGCAATTCAGCAGGAATGTGAGCTTCGAAAGTGAGCGCACATGCGGTGATATGGCGAAAAGAAAAATCTCTTCGACCACCGGCTGGCTTCTGGCCACTCTGCTTCTGGTTTGTCCCGCCAGTTGGTCGCAGGTAATATATCCATACGAGCTGGAAAAGAACCTAAGGGAGGCAGAAAAGAGCTATTCGGGAAAGGAATACTTCAAGGCGGAGGACTTTTTCCTGCGACTTTCCAAGTCCTTCCCCAACAATCCCCGCTATTCCTACTTCCAGCTCATGATCGCCAAATGCGAATATCACCTGAAAGAGTACTCCTCAGCCAGCGACAAATTCAAGCGTTTCATCCGCCAGTTCCCCCGAAGTAGTTACTTGTCCACCTGTTATCTTATGCTGGGCAACATCGCACACCTGCAGGACAAGCCCTACCAATCGGCTCAGAATTTCATCTATGCGTATGAGTACGCTAAAGAGGCGAAATCAAAGACCATGGCCGAAAAATCGGTTGAGCCTCTGTTGAAGAGATGGCTTTCGGTTGGGGAGTTGGAGAAACTCAGTGCGGCTAACCAGGATAAAGAGCTTGCCCCCCTGATCTTCTTTCACCTGGGAAGAAGAAGCTTAGAGCAGGGAAAGCACAAGAAGGCTCTTGAGGCGCTAAACTATTATCGGGATAATTTCCCTCACGGAGAGAACATTCAGGAGGTTCGTCTTCTTCTGCAGAATGGGTCCTCATCACCTTCCCGGACCGTCAAGGTGGGAGTGTTGGTCCCTCTGACCGGGGAGTTTTCCGTTTACGGAAAGAGCCTGATCACTGGCATAAGGCTGGCCTTGTCCTCCCACCAATCCGCCCGGAGTAAGGTCGAGCTCGAGGTGAAAGATACCCAGGGAGAGTTTGCGACGGCGGCCCGGCTTTGTCGTGATCTGATAGAAGAAGATGAGGTGGTTTGCGTAATCGGGCCGCTGAGGAGCGAATCGGTGGAGATGACCGCGGTGGTGGCAGAGCTTTCTAAGATACCTTTGATCACGCCCACCGCATCCAAGAAGGGCTTGGCCAGTATGGGAGATTTCGTGTTTCAGCTCTCCCCCAATCCACACACAAAGGGAAAAACCTTAGCGGAATTTGTGGTGCAGGACGAAGGTTTACGGGACTTTGCCATGCTGGTGCCAGCCGGAGAGCAAGAGGAGTCGGAGGCTTCGGGTTTTAAAACGACCGTTGAAAAACTGGGAGGCAGGATCGTGGCGATGGAGCAATATCCTTCCGGCACTCGTGATTTCTCGCCCTATCTTAAGGGGATAAAAAACGTGCTGCTGGGGTTCTCTTCCTCCCCGCCTTCGCACGGAGAGAATTCCTTTTTCGACGAGGTTCCAGTGTGGTTGGACGGGTTGTTCATCTCGGCAGATCAAAAGGAGATGTACGACATTCTTTCCCGTATCCACAAGTTCAACATTTTCGGCGCCATCGTTGGAACGGAGGTATGTGGGGATCAGCAGGTGTTGGGGTTCGCTCAGGTTATTGATCGGAGGATGATCTTCGCCTCAAACAAGTTCACCAATGATGATAACCCACAGAAGCAACGTCTCTCAAGCCTTTACCGCGGGCGTCACAAGAGGGAACCTGATTTGGTTTCCATGCTGGGGTATGACTCCATGCTTCTTCTGCTTTCAGTTCTGGAGAATGCCAGCTTCCCTCAGGAGATTAGAGATGCCCTCATGGACATTTCCGGTTTCAATGGGGCTGCGGGGGAGGTTCGCTTCGATCCAAACGGTGAAAATACCAGAATTCCGATCTACAAGCTGGAGAAGGGAGAGGTGAAAAGGGTGAGGTGAAAAAACGGTTGAAAAGCAAAGGAAATTGGGTTATACTAATAATTCAAGTCGAATTTGGCATCAAGTAAGGGGTAACAAGGTGACAGAGGAAAAAGACAGAAGAGTGGCCCTAAAGATAATGATGGGTGACCAGGAGAGGGAGGTAACCTTCGACGAGCTGATTCTCTCCAACAATTTAGCTCAAGAGGCTTTGGTGCGTCTTCTGGTTGAAAAGAAGATATTCAAGCCGGAGGAACTGGCGAAGGAGATGGCACGGATCAGGAAGGAAAGGTATCGAGCGCCCCAGGATCTGCCCCCGAAGGAGGGAACTTAGCCGGCTCTCCCTTAAGTCCTCTCTGGTGGGATGGTAACGAGATGAGTGAAGATACTACGCTTAAATGGTCGTCGCATCCGGTGAAAAAGAAGATCCTGGTTTCGATCCTGGTCGTTCTCTTCTTATTCCTTGTCTGGCTGGTGGTATATGTGACTACCTCCAGCCCTTTGCTCACCGGCCTTGCCGTGATCATCATGTTAGGATCTTTGTCCTCCTTCTTTCTTCCGACGGATTATGAGTTGGACCAGAAGAAGGTCAAGATAAGGTTCTTCTTCACCAACCGGGAGAGGGAGTGGAGCGCCTTTCGTTCATTCTATGTGGACAAAAACGGGATTTTGCTCTCCCCCTTTGCCGGAAGGTCCCGGCTGGAGAACTTCAGGGGAGTCTACGTACGATTCGGTCAGAACAAAGATCAGGTGGTAGATTTCGTAAGATCAAAGATAGAGAAGAAAGAGAGCACCAAGTCGGAATCCCGGGAGTAATCTTCAAAACAAGAGGTTACCTGTCGTGCACTTCCTGAGAGACATGTTCTCTGTGGGGCCGAAGAAGGGAGAGGAAGAGAAGCTCACTCCCCAGCAAGAGGAGATCCTCACCAAGATCGCCCGGAAGGTGGTTCACTGGAAGATGTCGGTTCCGGCCGTACTTTTCTTGGAGTCGGTCAAACCTTTGAATTATGTGGGCAGCCAGATGATGGCCTTCTTCGAGCCTTTCGTTCACGCTCTGTTCTCATGGAAGGACTATGACGAGGTCCGAAAGATGATGGAGGAGAGGGGAACCGTGGAAAAGCTGTTGCAGAGAATCGAACAACTCGATTCTGAGACAGAGGAAAAGGAGAAAGTCCTCAAGAAAGAAAGAAAGCTGCGAAGAAAGAGAGAGTGGGGAGAGAAGAGCTTTAGGGAGAAGGTAAGATATATTCTTATCGGCAGATGAGAGCATCCGGCGCGGACAAGAAAGCAATCTTGCCGATCTGTGAAAAAGATAGGGGGAAACGATGAAACAGGTCTTGTCAGTTCTGGCTGTGGTGATGCTTTTGGGATCGTTGTTGGCAGGGTGTAAGGAAAAACAGGAGGGAGTCGAGGTTGCCCAAGAGGAGGCGGCAAAAGAGGAAAGGGTGCTGTCCGGGAAGAAAGTGGTGATGATAATCGCCCCGCAGAACTTCCGCGACGAGGAGCTTTTTGAACCAAAACAGATCTTAACAGAAAAAGGAGCGGAGGTCAAAGTAGCGAGCGCATCCTTGGAGATGGCCGGGGGAATGTTGGGCGCGGAGATCCAACCCGATATGCTGATAAGCGACATAGAGCCGGATCAGTGGGATGCCATCATACTTATAGGCGGCACCGGGGCAAGCCGCTATTGGGAAGACTCCTCAATCCATTCTATGCTGAATGAAGCGGTAAAACAGAACAAGATTGTAGGAGCCATCTGCATTGCACCGGTAACATTAGCTAATGCGGGGATTCTGTCGGGCAAAAGGGCCACCGTATTTATATCGGAAAGACAAAGATTGGCGGATAAAGGTGCGGACTGCACCCTCAAAGATGTGCAAAGAGATGGAAACATAATCACCGCCAGCGGTCCCCCGGCGGCCAGAGGGTTTGGAGAAGCGATAGCCGAGGCACTGTCGGAATAGCAGTAGCTTGGTTAGATTAAGCGTAGGGGTACGCCTGTAGCGCGCCAGCGTGCCATGACCCGCGTAGCAGAGACTTTACGCCTCTGCACGGAGCCATCGCGGCTACGAAGAACAAAGAGACAAAAGTGGTCAAATCGATTACCTGTTGTGTCAGGAGCTACTCCTGACACAACACAACCGGAAGCGTCAAGACTGAGGTCCTGAGGTAACTAGAAGATAACTTAGGTAATTGTAAGAGCTTTACGTGCAAAGGATTTTTGTGGACAAAGGAGTGCAGTATGTCAAAAAAGTATGTTTTTTGCCTCCTTCTCTGTTTTATTCTGTTCTTTCTAGCCGTCAATGCTCATGCATGGGATGGCCAACGCAAAGGTTTCTTGTTAGGATTTGGTATCGGTCCCGGTTTTACCTCATTTACTCAAAAAGTTACATATCCACATGACACTAACCGTGTTGTTTTGATCCGCCACATTCCGGGAGTAAGCGCTGAATCAGGTCGCCAGAACAAGGCAGCAGTCATGACCGATTTCAAGATCGGTTATGCTCCAGATAATACGTGGGCGATTTACCATACCAGCAAGGTTTACTTTTATGGAATCACTAATATGTCGGGCTGGGATGTGACAATTGCTAGCGGGTTGGGTGCCCTGGCCGTCTCTTACTGGTTCAAGCCACAAGCTCCCTCCCCTTTTGTTGCTGGGGGACTTGGTTACTCCATCTGGGCTTTGCCTTTCGAAGATAATCCTCCAGATACTTGGATTGGCCTCGGTTTATTCGCTGGTGGAGGATATGAATACTCCAGACACGTCAGCGTCGAGGGATATTTGTCGTGGGGACAGCCCAAACACAAGGAATCTAGTCTGGAAGTAAGTTCCAATGCTTTGTCCGTCATGCTTACAGTCAATGTCCTCGGATATTGACCAGCGTTTACCCGTTGTGTCAGGAGTTACTCCTGACACAACCACGGAAGCATTGGCGGAGCGAAACCAGATTCATCGAGTTGGCACGGGAGAATGTTCTCACTCTGTAGCGAATCGAAGACCTCAGTAGAATACAGCGAAAGCAAAGGAGTAGTATGAAAGACATAAAACCTGAAGACGTGAAAGTAATCTTAGCCACCGACTGTGGTAGCACTACGACCAAGGCCATCCTGATCGAAAAGAAAGGGGATGAATACCGCCTGATCGTAAGGGGCGAAGCCCCCACCACGGTGGAGGCCCCCTTTGAGGACGTGACCATGGGAGTCTTGAATGCCGTGGGAGAGGTCGAAGAACTCACCGGAAGAAAGCTCTTGGATGAACAGGGCAGGATTATCTCTCCTGCCAGTGACAACGTGGGTACCGACCTCTACATCTCTACCTCCTCAGCCGGCGGCGGCCTGCAGATGATGGTGGCGGGAGTGGTGAGAAGCATGACCGCCGAGTCGGCTGAACGTGCAGCTTTAGGGGCGGGCGCCATCGTGATGGACGTTATCGCTTCCAACGACAAGAGACTTCCCCATGAGCAGATTCAGAGGATAAGGCATCTCCGGCCGGATATGATTCTGCTCTCCGGCGGAATCGACGGAGGCACCACCACCCACGTGGCGGAGATCGCCGAGCTGATTTCCGCCGCCGATCCAAAGCCCAGATTGGGAATTGGCTACAACCTTCCGGTCATCTATGCGGGCAACGTGGATGCCAGAGAAGCCGTCAAAGAGACTTTGAAAGATAAGGTGGCGCTGGATATTGTGGATAATCTTAGACCGGTGTTGGAGAGGGAGAATCTCCTTCCTGCTCGAGAGAAGATACATGATCTGTTTATGGAGCACGTGATGGCTCAGGCACCTGGTTATAAAAAGCTCATGAGCTGGACAGATGCTCCTATCATGCCCACGCCTGGTGCGGTGGGGCTTAGCATCAAGGCCATTGCCGAACAGGAGGGGATCGAGGCGGTGGGTGTGGACATCGGCGGAGCTACCACCGATATCTTCTCTGTATTTCAGGGAATCTTCAACCGTACGGTCAGCGCCAATCTGGGGATGAGCTACTCCGTCTCTAACGTTTTTGCCGAAGCCGGGCTGGAAAACGTGATGCGGTGGATGCCCTTCCCCATGGACGAGAGGGATTTGAGAAATAGGATTAAGAACAAAATGATCCGGCCCACCACCATTCCCCAGCTTATGGAGGAATTGATCTTCGAACAGGCGACCGCCAAGGAGGCTTTGAGATTGGCATTCATTCAGCATAAATCCTTTGCCACCGCCTTGAAAGGAATTCAGCAGCAGAGAACCATCGGGGACGCTTTTGCCCAGGAACTGGGTGGTCAGACGCTGGTCAACATGATGAGCCTGGACATGCTCGTCGGCTCTGGAGGCGTGCTCTCGCATGCTCCCCGGAGACAGCAGGGGGCTTTAATGTTGATCGATGGTTTCCTACCCGAGGGCATAACCCGTCTGGCTGTCGACTCCATCTTCATGATGCCCCAGTTGGGTGTCCTGTCAACGGTTCATGCCAAAGCCGCCACCCAGGTTTTCGACAAGGATTGTCTGATTCATCTCGGTACCTGCATCGCTCCAGTCGGAGAATCGAAGGAGGAGAAAGAGATCCTGACCTACGAATTCACCATGCCTGACGGGAAGACCGAGCAGGGCTCGGTAAAATATGGGGAGATGAGAAGAATACCTCTGGGACTGGACGAAAAGACAGGGGTTCCATTAACCTGTAAGGCAACCCTGGAACCGCACCGAGGTTTCGATGTGGGAGGGGGTAGAGGAGATAAGGTGGAGACGATCATTCATGGAGGAGTGAACGGAATCATCCTCGATTGCCGGGGAAGACCCTTTAGTTTGTCCACTGACGCCAAAACAAGGGTGCGAAAACTGAAAGAGTGGATGACAGCGCTGGACATCTATCCAAGCAAGGCTCTGGATAGGTTGTGAAGCGCTGCACTAATAGGCTTCCAGATTAGGAGCATATGGGACCGAAACTCGGAAACAAACCTGCTGAAAGGGTCATAAAGCGAATCATCAGGTCGTATCGACCTAAAAAGATAATCGTTTTTGGCTCATTCGCCCGCGGAGATGTTCATCAAGGAAGCGATCTGGATCTGGTGATTATCAAGAATACCAAGGAGAGATTCTTGAAAAGGATGGATCGGATCCTGGATCTATGTGATGGAGAGATTGCGGTTGAGCCTCTGATTTATACCGAGGATGAATTCGAGAGAATGCTTGAAGAAGGGAACGACTTCTTGGAAACTGTGGTTTCAGAGGGGAAAATCGTCTATGAGAGAAGAAAGCAGAATTGAAGATCAAGGAGGTAGCTCGTTGTGCAGCAAGGACTTTCGGCCCGTTCGAAGGGAACTTTTCAAGTGCAGAGAAATAAGTAATTTTTCCCTTGACAACTGCACATAGGTGCAGTATACTGACTGATGGTGATCATGGGTAGCTATTTTGGAAAATACCACATTTTTAGGGATCCGATTCATGGATTCATAAAGGTTTATGATATAGAAAGAAAGATAATCGATACGCCGGTTTTTCAGAGGTTAAGGAGAATAAAGCAGTTGGGAACAACCTACCTAGTATATCATGGAGCAGATCATACACGATTTGCTCATTCGCTTGGAACCATGGAATTAGCCGATAGAGTTTTTAATACAGTAGTAGAGAAAGACGGGAAAGGAGACAGAATAGTAGAATGGACCTTAGACAAAAATGAAGTAGAAAAGAAACGAGCTCTAATCCGCTTGGTTGCACTTCTTCACGATATAGGACACCCAGCTTTTTCACACGTCGGAGAAAAAGAGCTGTTTAAAACCAAGTTACGTCACAAGGATTATTCAGTCAGAATTATAAGAGAATATCCTGAGCTTCGACAGGTTCTTGAATCGGAAGAAATCAAAGACATGGACATCACTCCAGACAAGCTAGCCGACTTCATCTTGGGGAGTATTGACGTTGACCCTTTATTGCAGCAGATAATTGATGGACCGTTAGACGTTGACAAAATGGACTATCTTTGGCGAGACTCCTATTATGCGGGAGTGCACTATGGACGCTTCGACATCGACCGACTGGTCAATACTTTGCTAATAGCTGAATTAAGACACCAGCCCGTATTGGGAATTGAAGAGGGTGGTATCTTGGCAGCTGAAGGACTTATTCTGGCTAGGTATTACATGTTTTTGCAAGTGTACTTCCACGATATAAGAAGAGCATATGATTTCCATCTGACCGATTTCTTGAAATTGGCACTTCCCGAAGGCATATATCCTGAAGAGTTACCGGATTATTTGGTCTATGACGACTACTATGTTGTTCAATTGCTAAAAGAAGCAATGAAGAAAAACGATGAAAATGGTGAAAAAGCGAAGCGGATGATTGAACGCAAACACTATAAACCCATTCACTACCAAGAGCTGAGAGACCCGGACACTGCAAGGTGGGAAAAGAGTAAGTTTCATGAGAACTTCGAACAGCTAAAGAAGGAGTCAAAATTCAAAGATATCGATTTTAGGATAGATATGGCTACCGAAGCTCCAAACAAGTTTGTTGAAGGAGAAGAAGATTTTATTTATAGAATCGAAGACGGCGATGCTCACAACCGTTATAGCAGTATTAATTACAAAACCGATCTCCTCAAGAATCTAAAGAACTTTGATATCCTGCGTCTATATTGTCCAGAATCACCAGTTATTGGTGAGATAAAGGCTTACGTTAGAAATATGTCATGGAAATAGCTACACAAACTATTTCGAAGGAGGCATGGCTATGGATGATTCTATTAGATTCGGAATAATCAGTTACATGATCCGGAAGCTTGGCGAAAATCGTCAATATTTTGGCAAAGTGGTTATTCAAAAGATATTTTACTTCCTAACGTCGTATTCCAAGTTGCCTCTTCCATATGAATTCTATTTTTATCATTTCGGACCATATTCGGATTTGTTAAAACACGACCTGGAAATGATGCAGCTTTTCGGGATGATCAGAATCCAAGACGATCCTAAGAGCTTGGGTTACCAAATTATTCCTGTTGAAAACAAATCGACTGACGAATGTGAGAAAGCAGCGAGGAATGTCGTTGACAAACACTCTGAGGATATAGACAAGATTGTTTCTACGTTTGGGTCTGAAGAACCTGCAGATCTTGAACTCTCGGCGACGATTCACTTTGTTTTCGAAAACACCAAGGGGCATTGCCCGGAACCTCAAGAACACAAGCGAATGGTATTGGACAAAGTCGCAGCACTCAAACCGAAGTTTCCCGCAGAGAATATAAAGAACAAGTATGACTTACTGGACAAACGCAAATTCCTAGTGTGCTAAAAGCGAGGAGCTGCTCAAATGGGTCACGCATATACGCCTGGATTGAAGGTAAC
>CBDUQU010000087.1:0-12736 GCA_965369445.1 uncultured bacterium
CATATATGGTCTAATCGCTTATGTCATAAACCAACCCCAGGATGTGCCCAATTACGAATTTACACAATTAGCTTGACACAATGTCGGACCAGGCGGGAAATAAATCTCTTGCTCGTATGTTCTACATTTATTATACTTTATATGTTAAATGTAAAGCGTTCAAGATGGACCGGCCGGGTATCTTTTGAGGAGGCGCCCCACAAGTAAAGGAGAAATGATAAGATGAGCGATTTCTATCAAACTGGTGTGGTCTCCACCCTGCACCGGTTGGGGAACCCCAACTTAGAGGCTCTGGAGTGGGAGCTGGCCGAGCACGCCAAACGTCGACCTATTGCTCTGGTTCTGCCCACCACCTTTTCTGATTTTCAGGGGGAGGCCTTCAAGAGGATTTTAGAGAACTTAAGAGTGGTGAAATACTTAGAAGAGATAGTGGTGGTGATGAACAGGACCGACACCATGGAATTCAGGCAGGCCAAGAAGGTCTTATCCGAGATACCTGTCGAAGCGAAGATAGTCTGGAGCAGCGGCCCCAGGATCGGAGAGCTCTACAAGTTGCTGGAAAAAAACGAGCTGTCTATAGGAGAGGATGGGAAGGGAAGATCGGTCTGGATCGCGATGGGCTACGTGATCGCCAATGAGAAAAGCCACGTTATAGCTCTCCACGATTGCGACATACTCACCTACAATCGCGAGCTTCTGGCGCGCCTGTGTTATCCTGCTGCCAATCCTAACATGGGATACGAATTCTGTAAAGGCTTCTACAGCCGGGTGACCGACCGCATGTACGGAAGGGCCACCCGCCTGTTTTTTACCCCTCTGATCCGGGCTTTAGAGAAGATCTTGGGTTATCTGCCCATTTTAGTCTATTTTGATAGTTTTCGGTATCCCCTGTCGGGAGAGTTCAGCTTGGACATCGATTTAGCCCGGGTCAACCGGATCCCTTCCGACTGGGGACTGGAGGTGGGGCTTTTGGCCGAGGTTTACCGTAACTGCGTGCCCAGGAGAATCTGCCAGGTGGATCTGATAGAGACCTTCGAACACAAGCACCACCAGCTTTCGGAGACAGACCCCACCAAGGGGCTTTTGAAGATGTGCATAGACATCACCAAGACCATCTTCAGAACCCTTTCCACCGAGGGGGTGATTCTCTCCGCCGGCGTTCTGCGCACGTTGCAATCCGCGTATCTGAGAACTGCTCAGGATACCATAAAAAGGTATGAGGACGATGCCTTCATAAATCAACTTTACTTCGACAGGCACTCAGAGGTCTCGGCAGTGGAGGCATTCTCCAAGGGAATCAAGATCGCCGCCCAGGAGTTCCTGGACGACCCCCTGCGTGCGCCTGAGATACCCAACTGGAACCGGGTCATCTCAGCCATCCCGGATTTTCTGGGCAAGCTG
Source organism: uncultured bacterium (assembly GCA_965369445.1). Lineage (GTDB taxonomy): Bacteria > Zixibacteria > MSB-5A5 > MSB-5A5 > SM1-73 > SM23-73-3. The sequence continues at coordinate 1,402 of CBDUQU010000087.1, forward strand.
CAGGAAGCCGTGCAGGAGGACAACCGGTGACTTCCCCCGGCGGACCAACCAGGTCATTGCGAAGAGACGGGCTGTCGATTGTACGCTCCTCCATTAAAGCCTGCGATCCCCTTTACGCTATTAGGAAAAGCATCAAGGTACGGCGAGGGAGACTATGGGTAGACCACTCTTCCTATGATCTGAAACTGATCAGGCGAGTCTTTGTGATTGGCGCGGGCAAAGCTTCTGCCCGAATGGCACAAGCCGTAGAACAGATCCTGGGGGATAGAATCTCATCCGGCATAATCGTGACCAAAAAGGGGCATCGCCTCCCGCTGCGCCGCGAAATTGATTTGGTGGAGGGAGAACATCCCCTGCCGGACAGAGAGGGCCTAAAAGGCGCGAGAAAGATTGTAAGGCTGTTGTCGCGAACCACGGCCGAGGATCTGGTCTTCGTCCTCCTCTCCGGCGGTGGGTCGGCGCTTCTCGTCTCTCCCGTTGCCGGCATTTCTCTAAGGGATAAGATCAAGCTTACAGATGAGCTTCTGAGATGCAGCGCGGACATCAAAGAGATCAACACCATCCGCAAGCATATCTCCCAGGTGAAAGGGGGCAGGTTGGCAGAGCTGGCGCAGCCCTCACCCGTTCTGACCTTGATACTGTCTGACGTGATTGGAAACAGGCTCGACTCCATTGCGTCGGGGCCGACAGCGCCCGACAGAACGACCTTTTCTGACTGTATGAGGATCATCAGAAAGTACAAGCTCAGACATAAGATTCCGGCGTCCATATACTCTCACTTAAAAAAGGGTGTGAAAGGCAAAACAAAAGAGACGCCCAAGCCGCGTGATCCGATCTTCAAAAAAGTAAAGAACGTAACCATCGGGTCAAACCGTACGGCTCTTGAGGCGGCAGAAAGGAAGGCCAGGGAACTGGGATTCAACACCTACGTCTTACCCCGGCCCGTGGCTGGCGATACGACCAGAGCAGCGAAACGACAGGTGGCTCTGATAAAGAGAATAGCGGATGGAAGAGGTCCGATACGTTCTCCCGCCTGTGTTATCTCCGGCGGGGAAACCACGGTCAAGATTAAGGGACAAGGAAAAGGCGGAAGAAATCAGGAGTTTGCCCTGGTTGTTGCTATGGGGATCGAAGGCATGAGAAATGTGGTGCTTCTTTCTGCGGGGACGGATGGGACTGACGGGCCGACGGATGCGGCAGGGGCGATATGCGACGGCGACACCGCAAAGAAGGCGGTGAAAAAAGGACTAGACCCGAAGGGTCATTTGGCAGACAATGATTCCTATCACTTTTTCGAAAAATTGAACGATCTGGTAATAACCGGGCCCACCCACACCAACGTGATGGACATTCATCTGATTCTAATTGGGAAATAACTGCGCCAAAGAAAGGAAATAAGTTAGCACAAACTGCGCCTGTTTTGGTGGGGGTTGAACTCCCACCCTTTTAACGGACAGGTATACACAGACGTGCCCCCAGACGGGAGCTCAGACGAGCCCGTATGGGCGTCCGCTCGTCTGGGCAACCCCTGTCTGAACAAGATACATCCGAGACTACGAGGTGGTCAAAATCTTAGCTGAAAAATTCGATGACCCTGAGAAAATCTCCCTTATCGCCAGATTGAGCAAAAAAGTGGTCCTACAATACCTGGATCTGATTCCCAACCACAAGCTGTCAAAGAACAAAAAAACTAAATCTCTATGCGTTTCTTAATTGCTTTCTACATCAGAAGAACCTATCTTCATTTAACGACCAAAGGTCATCTGATACTATTTCAGGAGAACCATCTTCTTCGTGTCCGTAAAGTCTCCGGTCTTGATGCGATAGAAATAGATACCGGAGGCTAGTGGTCGACCCTTCTCGTCCCGCCCGTCCCAGATCACAGACTTGCGGCCCGAAGACAGATGTCCCGAAAAAAGCGTTCTTACTCTCTTACCCAATAGGTTGTAGACAGTCAGTTTCACGACACCTGACTTCGCCAAGTCGAATTCTATCTTAGTGGATGGGTTGAAAGGATTAGGATAATTCTGGCTTAATCGGTACATGTCAGGCAGTACTCGAGATTCGTCTTCGGTAACATCAGTTGGCATTCCCTGAGGTCCGTAGGGGAAAAATATGTTCTTACCTATGATATTGGTATTCGACACGGTGTCAAAATAGACTTCATCGAACTGGTAGAGTGCGGAGTCATAGTAAACTCCAGCCACTCCCAACCAATAGTTACCCCTGGGTACCGCAATACCATAATTACCACATGAGTCCGTGTTGGATTCTACCGCAATGTCTTTTGTCCACAGATAGTAAAGGCGTACGGTCAGGTCTGGAATTGCCGTTCGCCACATCTGGTTAACATCGTCCCATACGGAGCAGGTATCAAGAGAGTCGCTCTCAAGATAAAATGCCATCCCGGAAATCGTGTAATCTGGAACCACTCTCGTCACGCGAATCGTATCGGTCCCAGTATTTCCAGCACGGTCACGTGCCGCTACGACTATTTCTGTGGCCTGTCCAATCGGTGCCAAAGGTATCTTGAAACCCCAACTCCCATTGTTTCCCTCATTATGACTTCCACTCAGGGAATACACAGAGTCAATTCCCGATCCAGGAAGCTGCTCAATCGCCTCACCGGCAACGATAATCGTATCTGCACCGAAGTCTAGATCCTCTCCACTGTTGGTCGAAAATGTCACGACAGGTGGTTGAGAATCTACACAGACCGGCAAAGGATCAGACCAGGGCGACTCACGCTCTGGATGCGCCATGGATCTCGCCTGAGCACGGATTGGATATAAGCCCTCGACAGCCCAGTTCTTTGAAGCTGTGCTATCACCCCAGCTCGTAAACGTAGAATCTCCCCAGTCGAAACGGTACTCAACACCGACGCCAAGGTTGCTTGTAGCTCCTTCGGCCGTAAATAGTGAGGTCTCTCCCGTCAACAATGCGCCCTCGCCCACGGGCTGGGAGGGAGCAACAACACTCTCCTCTAGAATTACAGCAACAATGTGTTCGCTCTCGCCTTCGTTGCCAGCACTGTCAATTGCAGAAACCCAAACATGCAACGTATCGCCGGCATTGAAGGATCCGAGCAAATGCGTGGTCTCATAGTAACTGGTATCGTCAACCTGCCATGTCACGGTACTGTCGCCGACGCTTTCCCAGTGCAGTTGTACCTCGTCGATGATCCCGTTGTCCTGGACAGCCAATTCAGCCAAGACAGACTGGCTCAATATGGGGTGTATGGGTATGATTGAGAGGTTTATCACCGGTGCACCAGTATCCGCAACCGCAAAAGATCCAGTATCAGAGACGCTAAGCAAGCTTGCAGCCAGTCCATTGGAATCCAAGGCGGATGCAATAGAATACAAGTACTTCTCTTCCGACTCGGGTGGTATATCCACGCATTTCATTGAACGTTGCCATTCACTGACTGTATCCGATGTGAGCTTAAGCACTTCACCCTGTAAGCCAGCGCGCATAGCGGTGACCGGAGTGCGGTACACTCGGTAGTAATTTGCGTCAGTTGCTTCCCATTCAACTAAGACCGATTGGACAAAGCCCTGGCTGCTTGAAACATCCGTTGGACTGGGCGCTGGCGGATGGGTTCTGCTCCCTGAAATCGGGCCTGCCAGCTCGCTCTCTCTTGCGCCGCTGATGGTCGCCGCTGCCTTGATCCAGTAGAAATAGGTCTCATCGGGCTGTGCTGTCTCATCAACGAATGAGTCCCCTTGCTGCCAACTGGAGAGTTCAGCCTTTACAGCGTCTTCATCAGCTTCATTAGATCGAAGAACTGTAAGCACTGCCGCATGTGTTCCCCCTGCGAGGGTGTAGCTCACCGGATCCCAAGAAACATGCACACCGTCGGATTGATCTATTGAAGCACTTAATCCGGTTGGAGTTGGCAACCGGGAACCGACGCCCCTCAGACGGGGATAGTCTACACCGTCGTCGATTGCCCAAACATTGTCGAAGTTCCAATTAGTTCCATACTTAGTGGTAAATGTCGCGAGTTTCTTCATTTCGGCAGTTGTCTCACCATGAGAATTAATGATTGTGGCACTCCCATCACCACAGGCATTACTACAGCCTGTCAGTTGAGAATCCCAGAAACTATTTGCAATTGTACCACCACAACGACCAGCCAGCCCCCCTTTCGGGTTCGCAGAAATCGGCCCGGCAGCATAGCATGAATCGATCGCTCCGCCTTCAAACCAACCAATCACCCCTCCAACAAATGTGTTACCACCCAAGTCTATTCCATTCCAATATGAATTGATTACTTGACCTCCTTGATTCCATCCTACTACACCTCCATTACCCCAACTCGAGCCATTGATCTGCGACCCCTCATATGCACATTCTCGAATTATGTCGAAATTCCAGCCAGCAATACCTCCGATGTAATCATCATCACACTCCACGTAACAATCTGCCTTACAAAACTCTATCACAGCAACAGTTCCTGAGCCTTGCCCATTAACCCCAACAACTCCCCCTACATAACTATCTGTACTAATAACCTCAAAGTTGTTTGTAGTCCTTAGCACAGTGCAGTTTCGTACCAAACCATAGTTATCCCCCACTATGCCACCAACATATAGGACACCTTCGATCCAAGATGATTCGTTAGTTGATGTTGCATGGCAGTTTATCATTGAACCTTCGTTGCCACCAGCAAAAGTGCCGACATTCTCATTTCCTTCAATGTAAAGATCTGTAAGAGTTAGATTCTCTACAAGTCCTCCAGACTCTATGATGGAGAACAGTCCAACGTTGTTACTCCCGGGTAACTCGATGTCGAGGCGGCTCACGGTGTACCCATTGCCATCGAGGACTCCTCGAAAGTAATTTGCAGCGCCCGTTCCAATTGGCTGGAATGCAAAACCGGATGCATTAACGTCGTTCATTACAATATATTGAGCATCGTGCGGGTGGGCAGCATCACTTCCAACGGCCTGAAGGTCTTGAATGGTGTAGATCTCAATCCAATCCGGGACGATCACTTCCGTAGTTATCTCGAAGGTCTCATTGCTCTCATCAAGAATCGAGGCGGACTCCACTGATGAGACTCGGATGGTGAAGTTCGTCCCGATGTCAGCAACAAATGGAACATCCCATACGTACGACCCATCATTAAAGGTAGGGGCGGCAACAACCTCGTTGAGTGATCCACCCGAAAGCAACTCAATCTTCACTTCGTCACCGATCTCTCCCTTCCAAGACCAGGTGATTGGCATTCTGCTGTCACGAGCGAAGAGCTCACCCCCATTTGGGGATGTTACTGTGATTTCGGCAATAACGAGTTCCTGAAATGTTACTCCAACGGAATGAGAAGTCTGGATATCGTTCAGGGTATAAGAAATTCCCACCTCTGGAACAGTCAGACCGTCCTGATACCACTTATGCACCTGATACCCAGGATCTGGCGTGGCTGTCACGGTAACATCATCTCCGATGCCGGCATATATGTCTGGGCTTATGACTCCATTTCGACCAGACCATGTGGCTATCAATAGTTGCGGCTCAGGTTCAATTATGAATGACAACTCGTAAGGACCGTCGAATTGTATCCCATCAATTGACTGCACACAGGATTCAAGGGTGACAACCACTTCTTCTTCGTATTCGAATGCACCAGTCGGCGCAAGCGAAAGGACATAGTTCTCATGATCGAAATCAGATGAAGGATCGTGAGAGCCAGAACTAGTTCCGACGACAGAGACACAACTCGGAGAGAAGGAATTCGCATCCATATCGCGATCAAACACGATGGTGACGCTCGGTGGATTGGTGGCAGATGTCCGATATGATACAATCATTGGTGATTGCTCAAGTAGCCAGTCGAACACATTCTGATACTCCATTGCCCTTGTCGCGATAGAATTCATGTAAGCATCTAAAACTTCGTTTCTGAATGTTTGGATATCGTCGTATTGGAGGCTCACGAGATCGCCAAGAAGTTGTCCGATATCCACGAGGCGCCAGCGAAAAGCAAGAAGTTCATCATGAAGTTTGTATGAAGAATAGGACAGCGCACATCGCATCATCATCGATTGAAAATAGAGTCGCCTTACCGACTCACAGTCAGTGCCTACTACATCCGGCCAAAGATAGCTGTCTACCGCACCGCGAAGCCATGAGTCAACTGCGGCCTCGGCACATATGATTCTGTAGTCCTCCATGTCCGATGCGAATTGAATGAGCGCGATTACCCCAGTCATAATTCCGCCCGCGGCTGCAGCTCCTAACAAGGTCGAGGCCGAAAGGGAAGACGCCTTGATTGCAACTACCCACTTTAGTGCTAGTTGTGTGCCACTAACTGCATAATATCCAGGTTCATCTATAACTGATTGCAGAGCCCCCTTAAGAAGATCAGTGTCACTGTTCAGGAACTCGTTGACTTCATCTTTTGCCAGGTCATATCCTTCCCCCATAGCATCGTCGGCTGGTGGAAACATTTGAAAGTACGTGTCTAGCGCGGCCATACGCTCGATGGTGTTTGCGGTAGCCAAAGAGTGATAAAACGTATGCTGCAATGCATCACCGTACAGCTTCAGACCAAGGCCGAAAGTGCTTAGAGAAGCACCAAGTAGATTTAGTCTCTGACTCAGGACTTCTGAATTGACGTGTTCCGACCACTCATTGACAGTCGCTTCGATACTGCCTGGATCGACTTCATACAAATTTCCAGAGCTAATCGCCTGCAGCAGAGTCACTAGCTGCGCTGATAATCCTGCTTGAGAGCCAGTTTGCTCGGCGAGAATCTGAATCCTCGCCCTGGCTTGTTGGTCATCGTTGAGCCGAGCCATAAGCTCGCCTTGGAGTAAAGCTACAACAAATGCCTCACGGTATAAATCAGCGCGCGTATCATAATCATCGAAGTTTGGGTACAGATATCCTTCGCGCATCAAAGAGCTATTGAAATACCAGGGAGGAGCAAACAGCGTGTAGCCATCTCGATCTTCGGTGTTCCATGCAGAGTAAGCATCAAAAGAACCGGGAAGATCATTTGTCGGCAAACACGGGGACGATACTTGCGCGAATACTGTGGAAGAACCTGCAACAGCTAAGGCAAATGCAAGCACATAAATCCTTCCAAGGGTTTTCATAATCCACCTCGTTTAAACTGTGCCAGTTTCAAAGTGCCCATACACGCAGATTGGCCGATGCATCCCATTTGAACACGTACATCCACATGTTCCGGTATCAATTGTAAGGTATAATTTAATCAACCCTGTGCCATATGTCAACTGTTTTCTGAGATTTTTCGAATACCTGGCGGCCCCATTGCGCAAGTAGGTGCCATGTCTTGCTTTTCCGGGCAAACATCACAGGACCTCCCGCCGGCCTCCTGGCTCTGACTCTTGATTAAATAAAAACAACTGAAAAAAACTTGTTTTTTAAGAAGCTTTAATTTAACTTTCACCGGGAAAGGGAAACCTTAGACATTTGCGGGTGGAGAGTAGGCACGGTATGGCAAAATCTACATTGTCCAAAGAGGTTAGAAAGCAGATTCAGGAGATCGGGGATGTGGACGTGCTGGTGGGGATTCCCAGTTACAACAGTGCCCGCACCATTTCCCATGTGGTGAGGGCGGTCTCCGCCGGGCTGGCAAAGTATTTCCCCAAGCATCGCACCCTTCTGATCAACTCGGATGGGGGCTCTGCAGACGGCACTCAGGAAGTGGTAAAGCAAACCACCCTGGATGATCCGGACGTTTTACTGATGGAACATCCCGTTTATCCGGTCCACCGGATAGTCACGCCCCACCACGGCATGCCCGGAAAGGGGAACGCCTTCAGGACCATATTTAAGATAGCTTCTGCTCTCAACGCCAAGGCCTGCGCAGTGGTCGACTCGGACTTAAGAAGCATCACCCCGGAGTGGATTGAGCTTTTAATCGAGCCAATCCTCTTTCACGGGCACGACTTCGTGGCTCCCTATTATAAGCGCCACAAGTATGACGGCACCATCACCAACAGCATAGTCTATCCGCTGACCAGGGCTCTGTACGGGACAAGGATAAGGCAACCCATCGGGGGTGACTTCGGGTTTTCCGGCAGGCTGGCCCAGCACTATCTTCAGAAGAGAGTCTACGATACTGACGTGGCCCGCTTCGGCATAGATATATGGATGACCACCACCGCCGTGGCCGACGGGTTCAAGGTTTGCCAGTCCTTCCTGGGAGCCAAGCTTCACCAGGCCAAGGACCCGGAGGCAGACCTCTCCGAGATGCTGGCACAGGTAATTGGTACGGTATTCCATTTGATGGAAGTATACCACCCCGTTTGGTCTGAGGTGGCCGGCTCGGAGGCGGTTAAGGAATTCGGCTTCAAGTTCGACGTGGGGTTGGAGCCGATCCGGGTGAACTTAGAGAGAATGGTGGACAGCTTCGGGCAGGGGTTGTCCAACCTCAGCCCCATTTGGAGAAAGATGCTTTCGCCTGATTTGATGGTTCAATTGGAGGAGGTGGCCTCCCATCACGTGATCGACTTCCATCTTCCCGACGCCACCTGGGTAAAGATTGTGTACGATTTTGCTTTAGCATATCGACACCGGGTGATGGCCCGGACGCACATCTTAAAATCCCTTACCCCGCTCTACCTGGGATGGATCGCCTCCTTCGTCAACCAGACCATGGATTCGGACGCGGGAGAGGTGGAAGAGAAATTGGAGGCATTATGTCAGGAGTTCGAAAAACAAAAGACTTATCTTTTGGCCAACTGGGATAAGGAAGTAAAACGATAGTCCAGAGGAGGTGTCAGATGGAATCCTCGTGGAAAACGTCGCTGGTTGAATCGTGGGCAAAGATCACCAGTATTGCTCCCGATGTGCTGCAGCTCATCATCATCGTCGTCCTGGGATTTATCATCGCCTGGTTACTCAAACTGATAGCAAGATGCGTCCTGAAGGCGGTCAGGTTCGATGTGTTCGCCTATCGAACCGGGATGACGACCGTGCTGAACAAAGCCAGTGTGGACCGGTCAGCCAGTGAGGTGATCGGAATCATCACCTACTGGTGCGCTGTGTTTCTTTTCTTCATTATCGCTCTGGGAACCTTAGACGTGTATGCGGTGGATAATCTGGTAGTCTCGATCTTCACCTATATCCCCCGCTTCGTAATCGCGGTCTTCGTCTTTCTTCTGGGATACTTTCTTTCCAGGTTCTTAAGACGCGCGATTCTGATCGGGCTGGTTAACGCCCAGGTTAGGTCCGCCAAGCTGATATCCACTCTGTTCCAGATGTTAATCATCATCCTCTTCTCCGCCATGGCCATCGAGCAGTTGGGAATCGCCCGCGGCATAGTGGTTGCCACCTTCGCCATCTCCTTTGGTGGAGTGGTCTTGGCGTCGGCCGTCGCATTCGGGTTGGGAGGCAAGGACATAGCCAGGGAGATACTGGAAAGAAGGTTCAAGGTCCACAAGGAGGAGAAACCCAAACCGGATGAGTTCTCCCATTTATAAGGCTCCATGAGCAAGAGTAAAAAGAGAATTTTGATCTTCACCGATCTGGACGGCACCCTGCTGGACCCTCAGGATTACTCATTTGATGAGGCACTCCCTGCCTTGGAGAGAGTGAGGCAGAGCAAAATTCCTCTGATTCTGTGTTCCAGCAAGACGCGAGCGGAATTGGAGCTTTATCAGAGAAAACTGAATGTCGGCGATCCTTTCATCTCCGAAAACGGAGGCGCGGTTTTCATCCCCCCGGGATACTTCCCTCAGGTGCCGGAGGAACTAAAAGAAAAGGATAAGTATTTAGTCCTGGAATTCGGAGTTCCCTACGAGACCATCAGAGAGAGACTTTCGGAGGTTTTTAGCAAACTGAATGTCAAACCGATTGGCTTTGGAGACCTTGATACAGAGGAGATATCTTCTCTGCTCAACCTGAGCGATGCCGAGGCAAAATTAGCCGGAAAAAGGGAATACGACGAGCCATTCTATTTCCCACAGAGACCGGAGGAAGAAAAGATCGAGTTAGCTGAGAGGGAGTTCAAACAGGTTGGACTACGCCTGACGGGTGGAGGAAACCTCTTTCACCTTCACGGAGATCATGACAAAGGAAGGGCGGCTAAGTCCTTGATCCAAATATATGTAGCTAACTGGGCGAATGAGATTCTGACCATCGGACTCGGCGACAGCCTGAATGATCTTGCGCTGCTTGAAACCGTGGACATCCCGGTGCTCTTAAAGAAGGAAGACAGCTCTTACCAGCAGGAGATACTGGATAGGCTTAAGGTTCACAAGGTCTTAGGGATGGGTCCCCGGGGATGGAACCGGGCGGTGCTGGATTTGATGGAGAAATACGATCCAAATGCAGACTGAGTCCTTTTCGATCTGTGGAAAACGGCCGATTCGAGGCCGGATTTGCGTCCCACAGGAGTCCAAAAAGTGCGTTTCTTGCCGATATAATACTTATATGTGACTCTCTGGCTTGCTTCTTTAGTCAAATCTTTAGAGATAATGTCATGAGCCCTGACAAGGAATCAAAGCTCTGGTCGCTTCTTGCCCAACCGAAGTGGCTTTTCTGGTTGTTTCGGGGAATAATCTTCCTAAGCTTCGTCGTGTGGCTGCTTTTCTCCCCTGAATACGACCCGTGGATATGGGTGCCTTTCGGGTTCTTCCTAACTTATTCCCTTGCGGCATTCATTTTTGCCAAAAGAGCCCAAGGGGAAAAGTTCTATTTTCTAATCAGCGTTTTGGACGTAATCCTGATCACGTCCATGGGGCAGCTGGCAGGAAGCAGGGAAGGTGGGTTCTTCCTACTCTACTTCCTGGTGGTACCGTTTGGGGCTTACGTTGCCGGTCTTATTCCCGGGCTTTCTCTGGGGCTTCTCGCCTCGATCTTCTACATCTCGGGAAGTGTAAGATATCTTGCTGGACCTCCGACGAGTTCTGTGCTGGTGAAGACCTTAGCCCTGCTGGCCCTGGCTGCTGCCGTGGGCATAGTGGTGAGGGAGATGAAAAGCTCAAAGTCAAGGCTTCTGGGGATGTTCGACGTTTTGAACCTGAGGACCTCCGAGCTGGAGAAATCGCAGGCCCAGATCGAAACCGCCTACGAGACCTCGCGCACTCTGGGAGAGAGATTGAATTTGGACGAGGTGGTAGACGAGATTCTGGACATAGTGCAGAAGATATTAAGTTACCGCTTCTTCTCCATCTTCCTGCTATCCGGCCAGGATGGCCTCTCCCTCCTGGGAGAGATAAAAGACGGGGAAAAGACAAGATACGCCGAGCCCAAGGGAGCTCTCCTGACCGGAAGGTTGCGTGAGGTGGCCGGCAACGGTAAACCGGTCAGGATTTTCGACGCGGCAAAAGATGCCGATTTTGAAGCGACCGCA
>CBDUQU010000088.1:0-12611 GCA_965369445.1 uncultured bacterium
GGAACAAAGGGGGAGAGGTAAAAGAAAGCCTGTGGTTTTTTTTGGTGGAAATAATATAACCTTGTGCATTAGCAATTCTTTTGGATTCATCCTGAAGGATTCATCCTGAAGGAGAAAACCCTTATTTGTCAAGTCTGGAGGAATCATATGAGATTTAGCCAAACACCCGAGAACCCGGCCCAGCCCGAGGATCGGATGGCAGCGGTAATGCAGGAGAAGAGGCCATCTGATCCTGCTGAGAGGAAGACCGAGCTGGCCGAATTACTGTTCTCCATCAACCATAAGTTAGATGAGCTCACCTCGGCAAACCAGGATTTATTCCGAATGATAGACTCCTCGACGGAAGAAGGACTACCCGCCGATGGATCGGTCGCCGACGGATTCCCACGAACGGCTGTCTCGCAAGAGGAGCCGACGGAACCTGTGTTGGCCTATCGGCTTTCCTCGCTGATGGATTTGCTGAGACAACGGTACAGCTTTGAAGAATGTGCGGTGTTTCTCCTAAAAGGAGGGGACGCCAACCCGGAAAAACTGGTTTCATCCGGCTTGAGCGCGGGAGCTCAGGGTTTGAACGAATTCGAGGACGAGATAAGAGCACTCTGGGAAAGAGGCGATATCGCCCGGGCGGTTGGCGAAAAAAGAAGGCTGGTTCTTCCGGCAAGAAGCGGAGGGAGTCTCGTCGTCATCCCGTTCAGGATTCTGGACCGGGAGGATGGATTCTGGGTAGCGCGCTTCGGGGAGGAATCCTCTCCCCAAAAGAGCTCTTCTATGGAACTGCCCTTCTGGACCGAGTTGATCTCTGCGTGCATCGAGAATTCCCGTCTGTAGGGGCCTTCGGCCCGGTCTTTGGCCCGGCCTTCGGCCCTGTCCTCAACCCAACCCCCGGCCCAGGATGAAAAACCGCGCTACATCGAGACCGAAAAACTCTTCACCACGGCTGAGATATCCAGGGCGGTGGTGCACGAGATAAACAACTGTCTTCAGGTTGTCCTGGGACGAACGCAGCTTTTGCTAATGAATGAGAAAAAAGCCCCAAAGACACCTTCGAGCACGAAGGTCCTGGAGACTATCGAAACGAATGCCAACCGGGTCTGTTCGATTCTGAAGGACTTCTCAGATCATCTGCACAGGCAATCCGGCAGGAGCTCCGGCGAAGGAGAAGTGAACGTGCGGCGTATCCTGGAAAGCAATTTAGTTTTCCTCCAGTACATATTGAAGTCGGATAGGATCAGATTGGAGTTCGACTTAGGAGAGAATCTCCCACCCGTATGCTGGGACCCCGGAGAATTCGAATTGGTCATGCTGAGCCTGATCTGGGGGTTGAGGGATCAGCTGCGTGCCAAAGGATCCATCCGCCTGCAAGTGTCCGCAGGGGAGAAGGACCTCCGCGTTAATATACGCTGCGCTTCCGGGGAGACCCAAGGAGACGACTACCCGGACTTCTCTGATCTGCAGTCCAAGAAGCGGTTCCGGTTGGCCTCTGAAATCCTCAACCGGCGCCAGGGAGAGCTGAGGTTCGAGAAATCCGGGGAAAGGGAAATTCACCTGTTCTTGATCTTTCCCATAGTTCCGGATAGCAAGACAAGCCCGGAGAAACTTCGGGAAGCAGAATTATCTTCCTCAGTCTGACAGCGGCAGGAGAGAAAATGCGTCATTTAAATTGCTCACGGCGGCCTTAAACTGCCGATAGTATGACTGAAGGCTTGAAAAGGAGGATACGTCTTGTTTTATTCAAAGGATTCCGGTTCAAAGATCGCACATGAACCCGCGGCTTTAAGAGAAACTCCATTCCCGGTGAAAACGTCTCACGGCCGTAAGTACGTCCGCATAGAGTTGTCGTCGCCGGTTAAGTTTCGCCTGCTGGTCTGCAGCCAGGGAAAGATAAGAATCACCGAGGAAGAGACTTCCGGCGAAATCCTCAATCTGAGTGGGGGGGGGATGCTCCTGCTGACCGATTCTCCGGTGCAGGAACAGGGTTTTGCCCTCATGACTCTGAATCTGAACAACCTGGCGGTATTGGATGGGGTACTGGGAAAGATCAAAAGGGTGGAGGCCTCAGAGGAAGGGGATTTCCTGGTGGGCGTGGAGTTCACCTCACGAGGGGAACTGGAGAAACTCAGTTCCGTTGAGCAGGTAGAAAGCCTGCCGGTGAAAGTAGAAAGCTTCGATCGCAAGATGCGGGAGGTCATCTCCGGATTCTTGCGTACCACCGAACTCATTGCCACATAAAAGAAGAGAGCTTTTCGTTGCATCCTTAAGAGTGACGGACAAAAGACAGGACGGCTTCGAATAGAAATATCTCTTGCACAAACTTCAAGGCGATCAGAGGGGGCGGTTGTCGGGGGCTTCGGGTTGTCCTTATCAGCCCAATAGCCAAAAGGAAGGAGAGTAATGATTCTTCGAGGGGACGGTGAATCCGTAAACTTGAACCAAGCCGGGGTGCCACTTGACCGATACCTCAACATACAGGGGGCTCAAGATGAAGCGTAGAGGCAGAAACACTAACAGGAAGGTGACCAAGTCCGCGGGCCACGTCAAAAGCAGGAAACCCTCATACCCAAGCCACGATGTGGATGTTTTGAAAGCTAATCTGGACGTGGCAACGGGCGTCTGCAAGATGATTGGACGGTCGAGGGGAGGAAGAAAAGAGTTTGAGGAGATGCTGAATCTGATTGGCAAGTCCGTGGAGTTCAGCCACGCCAGCCTCTTCCTGTTGGATAAGAAGAAGAATCAGATGACGGAGGTGGCGTCGGTGGGGAAGAAAGTGGATCTAATCGACTTCGTGAAATTCGAGGCAGGCGTCGGGCTCTCCTCCTGGGTGGCAAAAGAGAAACGGCCTATCGTTCTTTCCAATCTACACCGGAAAAGAGGCGGGGAGAAGATCAGGTCTTTCCTGGCTATGCCCCTGATACTTGAGGACGAAGTGTTCGGCGTGATGAACTTATGCCACGTCATGGCGCATGCCTTCGAAGCCAGTGACGTAGAGTTCTTGACTTTGATTTCCATGCCAATGGCACTATGCCTGGAGAGGACCATCTACCATTCGGAGCTGGACAGGCTGACGAGCGAGCTTCAACAGGCCAGGGAGTATTCCGCAAAACTTCAAGAGGAGATCAGGCGCATGGAAGAGATGATCCCCACCTCGCAGCTGTTGGAAAACCTAAAAGAGAAGATCACAACGCCACTTGGCACGGTGGCGGAAAACGCGCAGTTTCTTCTGGAGAGTTTTTCAACCTGGCCGGAGCAAAAGTCCCACAAATCAGGCAAAAGCCGGGACCTTAAGTTCAAACGCGGTTTAAGAGAGATAAAAAACGAGGTTAGCCAAATCTCCAGAGCAACGGAAAAATTGCTGAAGAGGAATTTCATCCGGTGAAAACGAGAGACTCTCAAGCCGGGGAGGAGCGGTTTCGATCGGCTGAAGTCTCCGCCGAGAGATCAAACCCACTTGATCTGGGGAAGAATAATATGACGGACGCTTTTAGATCAAAGACGGCCTTCCGTCCGCCGGATTCCGGGCAGGCGGATTTGGAATCGAGATTGGAAAAGAAGATAAACGAACTCTCCATTCTCTGCGAGCTGGGCAGGGTTCTAACCAGCACCCTGAATTTAGAAGAGATTCTTCAGATCGTACTGATCGGAGTTACCGCCGGGCAGGGGTTGGGTTTCAATCGCGCTTTCCTTCTGCTTTTGAACCAGACCGGAAACGAGCTTGAGGGGAAGATGGCCATCGGTCCCTCCGATCCGGAGGAGGCAAAGAGAATCTGGGATTCGCTCTCGGCCAAGGAGCAGTCCTTGGAAGAGGTGCTCAGGTCGTACAAGGACGCCTTGAAGGAGAAGGACGTTCTGGTAAACCGGGTGGTGAGAGAGTTGAAAATCCACGTCTCCGACAAAAGAAATCCACTGATTCAGTCGATGTTGAGCAGGAGAGCATTCGCCGTGCTCAGAGGAGAGGAGGAATCAGCTAAAGATCTGTTTGACCTTTTGGGGACCGATCACTTTGCAGTGGCTCCTCTGATATCGAAAAATAAGATGCTCGGCGTCATCATTGCCGACAACCTCATAACCCAAAAGTCCATTGAAGAGGAGGACATCGAGCTCCTCTCCATATATGCCAATCATGCCTCGGCTGCCATAGACAGTTCTCAACTCTATCAGGAACTGGAGGAAAAGGTGCAGAAGTTGGGTGAGGCCAACAGGAAGATCGCCGAAAGCAGCCGGAGGCTCCTGAAGGTGGAGAGGCTGTCGGTCCTGGGGCAGATCACCTCGCAGGTGGCACATGAGCTGCGAAATCCCATGACCATCATCGGGGGATTTGCCCATTCGATTCTGAAGAAGATGGATGCGAGCAACCCCAACCACGAATACATAAAGATAATCGCCAAGGAGACAGAAAGGATGGAAAACGTTTTGAACAACGTGTTGAATTTTTCCAAACCTGAGAAGTCTCATCTTGAAATGGCCAGCCTAAACGATCTGGTGAACCAGACCTTCGAGATGATGGAGCCGGAGATAGATTCCGCGAAGATCACAATCATGAAGTCTCCCTCCCGGAATCTCTCTTCGGTTCGGGTGAATCCGGATCTCATACGACAGGCTTTGCTGAACATCTTCCGCAACGCCCTCTGGGCCATGCCCCGGGGGGGGATACTGTCGGTGGCCACCAGGCAGACCGGCAAGTCGGTCAAGATAGAGGTGAAGGACACCGGCTTCGGTATTTCTCATGAACACGTGAGCAAAGTCTTCGATTCCTTCTTCACCACCAAACCCGAGGGGTGCGGACTGGGATTGACCATAAGCTCGGAGATAATCAAAAATCACGGTGGCCACATCGGCGTGGAAAGCACCCAAGGAAAAGGCTCGACCTTTTATGTGGAACTGCCCCTGCCGGATGACACGGTAATTGAAGAATCGTCGGAAGCTTAAGCCGAATTTTGAAACAGGGAGGAGAGCGTGAGAAACAAACAGTTAAATGAAAACCCTCAGCCCAAGCCAAAACGGCGCGAGCTGGCAAGGAACCCGAGCGTATTGGTGGTGGATGATGAAGGCCACATTCTCAAGCTCTACCAAAAAGAGCTGACGGAAGAAGGGTACCAGGTGAAAACCGCCACCAACGGAGAACAAGCCCTGAGGATGGCAGAAACAGAATCGCCGGATCTTGTGGTTCTGGACATTAAACTCCAGGATCAAAACGGCCTGGAGATACTGGGTGGCTTGAGAAAGCTGGGTGGAAATACGCCAATCATACTCAATTCGGCATACTCGGTCTATAAGAACGACTTCCAGTCGTGGCTGGCAGATGCCTACCTGGTGAAGTCGTCCAACTTAGACCAGTTGAAGAAAAAGATAAAGGAGTTGATTAGCTTCTGACCGGGGACTGATTTCTTGGATCTTTAGCAGAACCAGCCCCATAACGAAGTCAAATGTCGGGGAAGGACAATGATCAAGTCACAGGAGACCGAAAAAGCCTCAGACGTTCTAAAATCCTTAGAGGAGCTTGTCGCTCAGGCCAGGAGTATGGCATCCAACTTAGCTTATGCGGCACTAAAGTCAAGAGAAGCGGGGAACATCTCCACCCGGGTGTACGAGGACCTTTTGGACATGGTGGATCATACCGGCCGCATCACCTCAGACTTAACCAGGATGATCCGGGTGGTAAAAATGGAAGTGGGGAGACTTTACAAACTCTCCAGACACGGCGAGATAGAACTGGAGAAAAACAGGGAACTGGGTGAGGAGATCGAACGATCGTTAGACATGGTCTTAGCCGAAAGCCAGAGGGTGCTGGAGAACGTGAAAAGGTTAAAGTCAGTCTCGGCCAATAACAAACTGATATCATAACACAAAAGCCTCAACGGAAAGTTAAGGAATCTGAATTTTGTACCGATTCTAATCAAATGTAAACCTCTGACAGAGTGTCCAATCAGGTTCCCGGGTGTGCGGGGCTCAACGAGTTGAATGAGGGCAGGGGGATATCTGAAAAGAGGGGGCTATGCTGATTTTGACAAGGAAGTTGGGAGAGAGCGTCACCATAGGAGACGACATCAAGATAACCATCCTGGGGGTAAGGGGGAGGCAGGTGCGGCTGGGAATAATCGCCCCGCATAAAGTGGCCATACACAGAGAGGAGATATACTTCAAAATTCAGGAGGAGAACAAAAGAGCTGTCGACAGCACCGTGGTTGAGGTGGCCACGATCGCCCACCTGTGGAAGGATAGCCAGGAGCAGCCACCGGAACAATCGACGGGCTCCGAATTTCCTCAAGCCGAGAGATCCGAAGACAAAAATAATTCCAAACGGGGAAACCGAACAAAGCCGAGGGAATGAATGATGTTCTTCAAGAAGGGAAACAGAAGCCGGGGCGAGGATTTGAATCGAAAGGTGGAGAGGTACAAAAGATGGTGGCAGGACCGGGGGGAAGATGGTTCCCCCGGACGATCGGACTCGTCTAAGAAGACCACCGACGAAGGGAAGCCCTTCGATTCAAGTTTCGTCTATTATGAAGAGGGTTGATTAGCTCACCTTAGTGAGACGATCCTCCAGCGCAGATTCTTTAGCCGGGACTACCCTGCTCGAATGAAAAACGAGCAGCATGGGAGCGCCGGCGCCGGAGGGTTAAAGTGTAATTGAATGCAACGCTTCTTTAGTCTCTGTCCATGCCTGAAGTTCGATTATGCCGGGGAGTTGAAATGAAATTCGTTGCCACGAAATTCGGAGAGATCGATTTCGAAGAAAACGAGATAATCGTCCTTCCCAAGGGCATCCTCGGTTTCTCTCAACTGACCCGCTATATACTCCTGGAGAAGGAAGAATCCGGTCCCTTCAAGTGGTTTCAGTCTGTGGAAGACCCCAACGTGGCATTCGTGATAGCAGATCCTCTCAGCTTTTTCCCCAATTACAAGCTGGAGATCGATGAGAAGGAGTTAGAAGAGTTAAATTATACCAACTCAAGGGATCTGACCACTTACGTGATCGTCACGGTGCCTCAGGACGCCAGCCTGGCTTCGGCCGATCTTTTGGGTCCTCTGGTGATAAACGCAAAAAAGCGGCTGGCCAAGCAGGCGGTGATGTCCAACAGCCCTTATACCACGAAACACTATCTCTTGGATGAGATCAAGAAGCGTCTGCGGAGAAAACGCTTGGACAGCAGAAGCCCGGCGTAAAGCTCGCTCTGGAGCCCAGCAGGATTCCAGAATCGATGACCCAGCCTAATCTGCATTCCGACTAAGACCTTTTATTCAGAACAAGAGAACACTCTTCCCCTCAACGGATGATCTTTCTTTAACCTACTCAAGTATGTAAATAGGAGAACTCTCTTGAGAATCGGAGATTACCTGGGACTGGATCGAAAGAAAGAGGTCGAGTTGAAAGCGGTCGCTATCTTTCCCCGGGCTGAAGGCGCACACAAGTCAAGCCGACCGGAGCAACTTTCTCCTTTTGATGGGGCGATGTTCCAGAGGAGTGCTGCCGAGATAAAAACGGGCCCGACGCAGGATATACCCTACCCGGTCAGCGCCAGCGTCTGTCTCTCGTATACCTGCACCCATAACTGTTCAGGATGCCCCTACGGCACCGGCCGCAAAAGCGAAAATACGTTTCTTGATGCGGGCAGTTTCGGAAAGCTGCTTTCCCGCTTGCACTCTCTGAAAGTCAAGTTCATTGATCTGCGTGGAGGTGGAGAGCCCACTACCCACCCGGAATTTCACAGGTTCGCTCAAATGTGTATGCAAGAGGGTTTTGAGCTGAGCCTGCTGACCAACGGCACCTCGCTCGATTCGACGACAGCCAGACTGCTGGTGGAGGGCTTTTCATTTCTCATAATCAATCTGGATGCCAGCAATGATGAGGTGTACAATCAGATTCATCATCCCCCAAGTCCAAGAGAATTCCAGAAAGTGCTGGCGAATATCGAAAGGGTGGTCTCGGAAAGGGAAGGAAGAGAATCGAAGCTTCTGATGGGAGCTCAGATGCGTCTGTGTCAGGCCAACATGAATTTCATGGAGCAGATGACTCGTTTGGCCAAAGACATGGGGATTGATTATATCCAGTTTCGAATTAGCCAATGGGCCTGTGATCGTCTGCTTCCCGATCAGATTGAAAGGGTAAGCCAGTTCATATCGGAATTGAAGGCCAGCTTCGATCCGTTTCCGATATACGGAGAGATAAACAGACGGAAGCTCAGCGGTGGGTGTCCGGCTTCTCTTGCACATATGGTAATAGATACTGTCGGCGACGTTTACCCGTGCGCCCATTTTGCCAGGCTTCCACAGGTCACTTCTTTTGGCAATATCTTCACCCTGCCACCAGATGAACTCTGGTTTGGAGTTCAGCGTAAAAGGGCAGTGCAATGGCTGAGAGAATACGATTGTCCTATCGAATGCTGCCGGTGGCGCGTGCACAGCGACTTTCTCTCCAGTTCCGTGATGGAAAGTGGAGTTATACAGAGATAGCCCCTTCTCTCTACAACCTGTCACCACTTCAAATCAAACTGATTTAACCCTTGTCCATCTTTGTCGGAATCGCTATCTTGGGAGTGATCCTGAGGTGGAGGAACTTCCTTCGCGTTTGGGCATCAGACTTGAACTCCTCCGTGACTTCAGCCGGCTGGCACCGGTCTGGGGGAAGGGACCAAACCCCTGCAAAGCGTTGAGCAGTGCACAGAGATAAGTCGCCCCCGAGAGTCCTTTTGCCATTTTTCGGTAGTGGGTCAGTTTGATTGTTCTGCCCTCTGATTTTTCTTGACAAATCTCTATGCTCTATGTATCTTTCCTTGTGATGCGAAACCGCTCTCGAAAACGCAAACGTCAGGACTTCAGCCAGCTTGCCAAGACCATTGTTGACCAGGCGACGGGTCAGGATGTGCCAGACGAAGAGACCTTGACCGAAGCTGTCGATTCTGGCAAAAACCCGGCTGCGGTTGCTTTGGGCCGTCTCGGCGGTCTCAAAGGCGGCAAGGCCCGGTGGAAGGGAACGACCAAGAAGGAGCGCTCCGAGATTACCCGTAAGGCGGCGCGGGCACGGTGGCGTACAGTCAAACAAAGGGCTAAATCCACCAAGGGGAGGTGAATTCCCATGCAAGACGATCAAAAGAACAAAGCTAAACCCGACAAGACCACCAAGACCGAAACAGTTAAGAAAAAAGGTAAACCTGACGTAAGGACCCGGTTCATCACAGAAGAGAAAAAAACCACCAAAGACAAAGAGATTAAAGACTAAACGGGCGAAGTGCCGCCAGTCACGATACCCCAGAACAAGCCTACCAGAATCAGCAAAAAGCCCACAATAAAAAACTTATAAGCACGCTGTACGTAGGCTGCTTTTCGGGCCGCCAGTATCATTCTGCCAACCGTGGAAGAATTCACGCCTGTCGCGAACATGCCCAGAGCCTGTTCAGAATCATAATCCTCATAATTTGCACAGTTCAGAGCATCTTTAGTATCGGGGGTAAATGTTGTTCGATGGGGCCGCAGAGATAACAAGGAGTTAATCATTGAAAGTGTGAGCGCAACAGCACCTACCAGAACAAGAATACCGGCCCACAGGTTGACATGATTGCTCTGCGCTAACCATGCAAATGCCAACCCAAGAAGACCAGTACCCGGTGCTATGTATTTGATGATGTTCTCGGCCTTGCGATCCAGCACTGCAATAGAATCCGTTATCAGGTCAAAGGCACGCATGGCATCATCATATACCCACTTATAGGATCGGCCCCTTTTAGGCTCAAATGCCTTCGCGAATTCCCGCGCCGCCCGATAATCGGGATGCGACTCGATATCCTTTTGCTTCATAGAACGAAACCAGATTGTCATAATATCACCCTTTCTGTTCATTTTGACTCTGCCACATATATAATAACTACTGCCTTGGCTTCTGTCAAGCAAATACCCTCAACATATCTAATTGTCCTATAGTCACTTATGGTCTGGGCGGTCCCCTTGAAAAAAAATACAAAAAAGCCAAAAAAAGACTTGACATGCAAGAGCGGTCTTGTATGTTATAGACATGAACAAATTGACCAGAAAAAAGAGAGTCTAGGTACTTTCGGCACTGGTGGAAGGTGACTCGATCCAGGCAACCGTACGTATAACCGGGGTTGCCAAGAACACGGTGGTCAAGCTGTTGATTGATGCCGGGACTGTCTGTGCAGAGTATCAGGATCGCGCACTTCGCAACCTGACCTGTAAGAAGATTCAGGCGGACGAAGTGTGGGCGTTCTGCTATGCCAAGCAGAAGAACGTGCCAGAGGATAAGAGGGGTCAGTTGGGATTCGGTGACGTGTGGACTTGGGTTGCGATAGACCCGGAGACTAAGCTGGTCGTTTCCCACCTGGTTGGACTCCGCAACGCCGAGTGGGCTAACGCTTTTATGAAAGACGTTGCCGGTCGCCTTGCCGGCCGCGTCCAGTTGACCACTGATGGTCAGCGTGCGTACCTTGAAGCTGTTGACCAGGCATTCGGTGCGGACATCGACTACGCGATGTTGGTGAAGATGTACGGGCAAGAGACACCGGGAGAGACCCGGTATAGTCCGGCAAAGTGCATCGGGTGCTAGCGTAAACCGATCAACGGTAAGCCCGAAGCCAAAGACGTGTCTACATCAATGGTGGAGCGCCAGAACCTGACCATGCGTATGAGCATGAGACGGTTCACCCGACTGACCAACGCCTTCAGCAAGAAGATTGACAACCTCAGGCATGCAGTCGCTCTGCACTTCATGTACTACAACTTCGTGAGACAACATCAAACACTCCAGGTTAGCCCGGCAATGGTTGCCGGGGTTACTGACCACCTTTGGGAGCTTGCCGACAGCGTGAAATTGATCGAGGCGAAAGAAGCCGCGTCGAACTAAGGCAGACCGCATCCACAGATTTACTTCTTGGGCGTTAGCACCAGTGCCGCACGATCCAAAATCTCATGCACACGCACATCGTCAAATCCCTCATGCCGAATGCTGGAGCACGCACCCATGAGTTCCTTTCGATCAATGCCATCTGGTAGTTGTATACCGTGGCCTAATGCCGTTATTATTTCACGCGCCAATCCCATCGCTTCTGTGATTTCCTCTTCTTTAATTTCAGAAGGTCCGCCAAACCACGATTCACCACGGTCTGCCGTTTCTTCTTCTTTTTCCCACTGCTCTTGCTGAATGGCCCAGTTAATCTGCCGCAATGCTCGTGCACATCGTGCAATGTCGCCCTTCAATTTGTTCTCCCGCAGCTTTTCTGTGTCACTTTTCAATCCTTTAATCTCCTCCTGTTGTCTCTTGTAGATGCGATACGGTGCCCAAATAATCAAATGATATAAAAACACAAGAACAGCGATTACGACTACGCTTTCAAGCGCATACCAGAGTGCCCGATCAGATCGGAACTGTAAGTAGATAAATGCCCAATGCCAAGGAACAGAATTAAGAAGGCGGATTGATGTAGATACAATCACGAGCAACACCCCCCAAAGCAGATTTTTAAGCGCAAATCTCCGTGAGCGCGAAAGCGCGAAACGCAAGCACTGCCATTCGTAGCCCCAGAATCCCGATTCAGCCATGTTACCAAAATACATCTTTCAGGCCCTATGTCAAGTGTCTGATTTCCGCGAGCATATCGCCGTTCTTTATAAGTCAAAGCACACCCCTTCTCAAAAAGGCCAAACTGACCCACTACCCATTTTTCTTGCCTGGTGACCTCCCTGGCAGGTTCGTGCTATAAAGTTTAAAGCCACTATGTCGATAAAGTTAATAGGGGGAGAGCAATGAAGGGCTGCAATGTCCGTTGTTTACGGGCCAAGACAAGCTTTGGAATCCACTCTCCGCCCCATTGAGAGAACCATAAGTACGTTGTCGTACATTAAGTTAGGGAAGCGCAACCGGATTGTAACGCAGGTGTGCAATACCTGCACAGGAGAAAAAAGAATGTTGTCGTGCAGCGGACAAGGGGAATCTAAAGGAAAAAAGAGGGATACTTCTCTTCGGTCGGAGAGAAAGAAGGAGGGGAGAACAACGCGCGGAGTTCAGGAGCCGATCGGCCGGAATGAGGGCATAGACAGTAGCGCTATAGATAGGGTTGCAAAAAAGCCTGGTTCGGGGGGCATCTCAACTCCTATCCGCAAGGAAAAGGTAGAGGAAGCGAAAAAGAGAAAACTAAACGGCGATTACGATAGCCAGGAGGTTTACCGAAAGATCGCCGATAGACTCATGGATCTGTTCGGAATCTAACGGAAAGTATGAATAACGATCAAAAACTTGTCAGGGCCATAAGCCTCTGAAGGCCCGTCCATTGCCCAACAATGGATTTACGCTGGCGGCATCAATCTTCAGGTGTCATAGGAAGGCTGGCTTTATGAACAGACCCCAATGTTCCGGTACCACACCTCGAGCATCGACAGGAAAGTCCAGAGCCTGAGGGGCTCCCCATTTGCCATTGCAGACTTTTTTAGCTGTGTTTGAATAAAATCTTGACAAAAGAATCATAAGGAAATATATTGAATCGGCTTAAGATGACAGATCAGGGGTTCGGGTCTGAGACACAAAGACGTTGCGAGCAAACCCTTAGATCACGTTTTGGGCGATTAGCTCAGTTGGTTAGAGTATCCCGATAGACATCGGGAGGGTCAGG
>CBDUQU010000089.1:0-12600 GCA_965369445.1 uncultured bacterium
GCCTAAGATTATCCAGAACCAAGAGACTCCTGCGGCCAAAGGTGTGACCATCGCTACAAACTTCCCCAAGAGCAAACCGATGATTATTCCCAGAATCCCGCCGCTTCCGCTTAGGGTCATGGCCTCGATGAGAAACTGCCACAGGATATCCCTCTTTCTCGCACCTATGGCCTTGCGAATGCCGATCTCCCTGGTTCTCTCGGTGACGGAGACCAGCATTATGTTCATCACCCCTACGCCGCCAACCAGCAGACCAATGGAGGAAATCACCACCATCACCATATAAATCGCTTTGGTGATGTTCCGGTACATGTCCATCAGGTCGTCCTGGGTGGCGATGGCGAAGTTATTGGGCTTATCCGCTGATAAGCCTCTTCGAATTCGCATCACCTGGGTAATCTCATCGATGGCCTGATCCAGGAGTTCCGGGTTTGTTGGCTTTGCCACCAAGAGAAGCTCCTTTTCCTCGGGATACAGTTTTTTGTAAGTGTCGTAAGGGAGAAGAACGAAGTTGTTCTGACTCCCCCCCAGAATCGATGGTCTTTCCTCCATCACCCCGATGACTCTGAATCTCTTGGGTGCGAAGTTTCGACCTGCGATTCTGATCTCTTTACCTATGGGGTCCAGGCCGGGAAAAAGCACCTCCACCACATCCCGTCCCAGAACGGCCACCATGGCCCGGTAGTTCACGTCGCTGTCCGTGAAGAACCTTCCCTCCTCGATGTAGTTGTTGTTGACCACCTCGTAGGAGGGCATGACCCCGATCAGTTCAAACCGGCTGACCTTGTTGTCTTTGTATTTTACCGTCTTGGCCCCCGGCCCCCAGTTCTGTGGAGATACCGCCTCCACCGAGGGACACAGCTCTTCTACCGCCATGGCATCCTGGAAGGTTATGGATGGACGGTTTCGTTCCTCCTCTGAAGGACCTCCAAACTGAATGCCGATTTCAGACTTGGTGACGTAGATGATGTCCGAACCCAGGGATTCAATCTGCTGGGCCATGCTCTCGTTCAGTCCGGTGATTATGGAGACCATAGCGATGACCGTGGCGACCCCGACCAAAACCCCCAGAACGGTCAAAAAAGCCCGCATCTTATGGGCTCTGATCGCTGCGAAGGCCATGGAGATGGCCTCTTTTATTTCGAAGATGTTTATCATAACCTTACTCTACGCAGATAAATCGACTAATATCTGCGCGTTCTTACTCGTACCTTAAAGCCTCGATCGGATTCAGCCTGGCGGCTTTCATCGCGGGAAATATCCCGAAGAATATCCCCACGGATGAGGAGACCAACAGGGCCACCACCACCGACCACAGCTCCACCGAGGCAGGCAGGGGGCTGGCTACGGATATTAGTTTGGCGATCAGAACCCCCGCTATTATGCCGACCACCCCTCCGACTAAAGCCATGGTTACCGATTCCACCAGGAATTGCCACAGTATATTTCTCTTCCTCGCTCCCAACGCCTTTCGAATCCCTATCTCCCTGGTTCTCTCGGTGACCGATACCAGCATTATGTTCATTATCACTATCCCCCCCACCACCAGGGAGATGGATGCGATTCCTCCCATCACCAACAGGGCCAGCTGAGTGAATTGCCGAAAGAAGTCCATAACGCTCTCCGAGGTCAGGATGGCGAAATCATCCGGCTTGTCGTAGTCGACTCCTCTGCGCGCCCTCAGGATTACGCGGCATTGATCCATGGCATCCTGCATGGACATAAAATCTTTTGCTTTGACGAAAATCATGAGGAAGAGACGTCGGGCGAAGAGCTTCTCATAGGTGGTAATCGGGACCATAACAAAATCGTCCTGATTGTTTCCCAGAAAGGCCCCCTTCTTGGTTGCCACACCGATGATGCGGAAATGGTGATTGCCGATCTTGATATCCTTCCCCATGGGGTCCTCATCGCCGAAGAGATTCTCTTTGATGTCCCAGCCCACGAAGCACACCCGCCGGTTGTGCTTCACCTCGAAGTCAGAAAAGGATCTTCCCTCGTAGACCTCGTGATTTGCGATCTCGGTGATATTGGCGGTGGCTCCCATGATGGTCACGCGGGAGAGATGTTTGTTTTTGTATTTGACCTTCCTCCAGGCAAAGGCCTCGGCTCCCACCTTCCAACAGTCAGGACAATTCTCCTCTACCGCCTCCATGTCGTCCAATGTGAAGTTCTTTCTCTTCCGCTGTTCCCACCATTGCTCGTCGGAGGTGATCAGGCCGAACTTCCGAATCAAGAAGGTGGTCGATCCCAGGCTGCTGATCTCCGCCTCCACATACCGGTTCATCCCGGAGATGATGGAGACCACCGCGATCACCGTCATCACCCCGATGATGACGCCTATGAGAGTGAGAATGGACCGCAGCTTATTGGCCACCAGCGACCTTAAAGCTATGACTATGCCTTCCAGAAAATGCATGGGAGAGGGGTCTTGAGGTTTAGCGCTCTTTTTCTTTGAGAGGAAAACATCCTTTTGTGAGCCTTAGTTCTTTTTCCTCTCCTCCTTTTCGATGGCTCCGTCCCGGATATAGATTATCCGGTCAGCGTAGGTGGCGATGTCGTGCTCGTGAGTGACTATGATAAGCGTATTTCCCTGCCGGTGAAGCTTCTCGAATATCCTCATGATCTCTTGCCCGGTCTTGGTGTCCAAATTGCCCGTCGGCTCGTCTGCCAGAATCAGGGAGGGATTGTTTACCAAGGCCCTGGCTAAGGCTACCCTCTGTCTCTCCCCTCCGGAGAGCTCATTGGGCTTGTGAGTGGCCCGATCTTCCAGATCCACCATCCTCAGAGCTTCTCGAGCCTTTCTTTTTCTGACCTCCGACTCGGTTCCGTTGTATACCAGGGGAAGCTCCACGTTATGCGCCGCCGTGGCACGGGCCAGAAGATTGAAGGTCTGAAACACGAACCCGATCTCCTTGTTTCTTATGCGCGCCAGCTCATCATCGTTCATCTGACTCACCAGCTTGTCGTTCAAATAGTAATCGCCTTTAGTGGGGGTATCCAGGCAGCCGATCAAGTTCATCAGAGTCGACTTCCCGGAGCCGGATGGTCCCATGATGGCGACGTACTCACCCTTTTCTATCTCCAGGGAAACCTCCCGCAGGGCGTTTACCTTCTCCCTCCCCATCTCATATATCTTCCACAGATCTCGCGTTCTGATCAGCACTTAGGTTCTCTCCCGCGCTAGCGTTCAAGCCGGAATCGTTATAGACCTGTCGTCCAGAACCCAACTTGAGTCAGGCCTTGGCCTGGTCTGATTACCGTCTTCACTTGTTCTCGTCTCCTTTGCCCTTCTTCTCCGTCACCTTAACCTTGTCCCCATCCTTCAGGGTTCTCAATATCTTGTAGCTCCCGGTCACCACCTGGTCGTCCTCGTCTATCCCGGAGACGATCTCTATATTCTGCTGATCTGCAATCCCCGTGGCTACCTGGACGAACTTTGCCCTTCCATCCACGATCAGGAAAATTCCCTCCACCTCCTCCTTCTCCTTCTTCTTGTCTTTCTTTTCGCCCTTGACCGAGCCGCTGTCCATGGAGGCTACCGCCCCCTCCTTTTCCTCTCCCTCCTCGGTTAGGGTATCGCTCTCCTCCTCGCGCATCACCACTGCCTGGATGGGGACGCTCAAGACGTCGGTACGAGAATCGGTGGTGATATCCACCGAGGCAGACATCCCCGGCCTGATGGTGGCTACGTCGTCCAACAGCATCACCTTCACCAGAAAATTAGTGACCTGGTCCTGAGTTCCCAGGCCGCTGATGCGCGCAGCGTGCCCTATCTCGGTTACCCTCCCCCTAAAGGTGGTATCGGGGTAGGCATCGATGCTGATCTCTGTCTCCTGCTCCAGCTTCACCTGAGCAATGTCGGTCTCGTCCACCTCCACCTCTGCTTCTATCTCACTCATATCGGAGACGGTCATGATCACGGTGCCGGGATTGTTCATGGTGCCGATCATGACTATCTCCCCCACCTCCGCATTCAGAGAGGTGACTATTCCATCCATGGGAGAGGCCATGGTGGTCTTGCTGAGGTTGTATTTGGCTTGATCCAGGCTGGCCGCCGCCTGTTGGCGTCTGGCCCTAGCTAAGTCAAGCTCGGTTCTGGCCATGTCGTATTGTTCCTCAGAAGACAGCTTCTTCCCAAAAAGCTCCTTTTGTCTGTTGAAAACCAGTTGGGCTTGCTCCATACTCGCCCTGGCCGAGGCCAACTCAGCTTTGGACCGGTTCATTGCAGCTCTATACTCGGTATCATCGAGCTGAACCAGAAGCTGACCCTTTTTCACCACGTCCCCCTCCTCCACCGGCAACCTGGTTATCTTTGCCGGGACGTAAGCCGAAATCTTCACATCTGTTTTGGGAACGATTCTACCGTTGGCTGTTACTACGGAGGTTAGATCGCTCCTTTCGACCTTCTCCGCCTGCACCTGGTAGGTCTTCTCCCCGCTTTTCAGCATGTTGGCCACGATGATGATCGCCACCACTATTACTACACCCAGAATGATAAGGATTTTCTTCTTTTTCTTCATCTGTCCTCCGTTCAATCGTCAAGAATGATCTTTCACAAAAATCACTTTGATTTGTCTGGTTTTTATTCGAACAGCCCTTCCCCTAAAGTATTACGATCTGGGTTGAGCGTTTCTCAATCTCAGACGAGTTCCTCTCGGACTCGTTCTCATTTGCCTATCGCTTTTTCAAATTGTGCCACCGCCAGATTGTAGTCATACCAGGCCTCAACCTGATCCGACTCCGCTTGCTTGAAGCTCACCTCCGCGTCCAGAAGCTCCAGTATGTTCGCCGCCCCCAGATTGTACTTCTCCTGCATCAAGTCTAAATCCTCCTGAGCGGATGCGACCTTTTTCTCGGTCAGATCGATCTTCTCCTCGGCCTCCTGGACATTCAGGAATGCCTGTTTGAGCTCCAGGGCAACATCCCTTTTGGCCTGGTGAAACATCTCCTTGGCTGAATTCCTGTTGGCCTTGGACCAGGAAAGGTTATGATTCTTGAGGAAATTATCAAAGATGTTTAAGCTGATGGAAGCTGAAAACCTCCAGGAGTAATCGCGGTCTAGAAAACTCTCTAACTGGTCTAGCTCTGGATTGCCCCAAGAATAGGAACCGGAGAGGTTCAGATTCGGAAAGAATCCGCTGCGTGCCATTCCCAGCGTAGCCTCAGCTGACCTGAGCTCAGATTCTGCATTCCTGACATTCGGATTGTCGTTCATGGCTCGATCGAGTGCGTTTTCATAGAGGTAGTCAAACTCTGGCACCGTCAAGTTCTCCTGCACATCGATTGGAGAATCGACGTCCTGTCCCATCCAGCTATTCAAGGTGGCCTTAGCGAGTTTCACGGAGTTTTGTGCACCGATGAGCGCCAGCTTCACGTCCCCATGCTGAACCTTGGCCTTAAGAACGTCCGAGTAGGATGCTGCACCCAACTCGTACCTGGTCTCGGCGATTCTTAGTTGTTCGTCGGCTCGCTTCAAAGCTTCCTTCTGGATCTCCAAAAGCATCTTGGCTTTCAACACGTCGAAGTAGGCCTGTTTGACCGACAGGGTCAGTTCCTGTCGCGTAAGCTCAACCGAACTTTTGGCCGAGTTCTTGCGAGCGTTATACTCCTTGATCTGGTAGAAGTTGTAGCCTCCTAAAGACCAACTCTGCCTGGCGCTGATGCCAGCTGAATAAGATTTGGAGATCCGTATACCCGAGGTGTCGGTACCAGTAGTCGTACCCAAAAGTGGATCGTATGTCGGATACACGCTCGGACCATAAATCGTCCGAGAATAACCCAAGTCCGAATCCAAGCTGGGAAGCAGCTCGCCCCATCCTCTCCACACCTGACTCTTTGCGACCTTATAGGACTGCTTAGCAGTTATCAGGTTGGCGTTGTGTTTCTCCGCCAGCTTCAAACACTCATCCAGCGAGTAGACCTTAGTGGACAAAGCTCCAGTCTGACCCCAGCAAAGATTGGCTGCAAGAAGGGTAATAAAGAAACCTGCCAAAATGACTCTTATCATCTATTCCTCCATGGTGTTAGATTCCAACCAACCCGCCACCAAAGATGCTGCTAAACCCCGATTTCGCCAAGACCCAGATAATCCAGAGGATCAAAACGGTAGTGAATGCCTTCTTGGTGGTGAATTTATACATCACGCCCAGCCCCATTGAAACCAGTATAACCTGCCAGACGGTAAAAATGTCAAAGCTGGAGAGAACGCTATGCAGGAAGCTGCCCTTGGCCTCCGGGGACAAAAGCAACCCAAGGCTGGTTTGAACGTTGATATTACCTTTCATCATTACCAGAGGGAATTTCACTATCATTGCCGGAACGGCTATCAGTGCGGAATAGCAGTAAACAGAAAAGACCCGTCGAAAACCCGATTCGCCACCCAGAAGAACATTGAAGACGAAGAACAATATGGCCGCTACGATGATAAGGGAGATTACGGTACCAGCCGGGGCGATGGCCATCTGCCAAATGGGCGGGTGTTGGCTCTCTGTCATCTTCTCGATGATTCTTTCCTTCTGCTCCTCTGGAATTCTATCGTTATCGCGAATCTTCTGTGCCTGTTCATTCATTATGTAGGGGAAGGTGTAGTAGAAGAACCCCATTCCCAGCACAGCCACGATGATAAAAGGAACCAACCAGGTTGGTTTGATTTTCAAACTCTTAAATACTCTTTTTGGCTCAAAGAAGAGGTTTACAACCTTTGACGCTCCCCCCATGGTTTTCTCTTCCGGCTGATAAGTCTGAACGGTTTCTTCCATATCTTCTCCTTTTCTTCCAACCTGTTTCTCTTAAACTTTAGACGGAATTGCTCGTTAAAAGTTTCACAAAAGGCGTAGGCAGTATGCGGTAGGCAGTAAGCAGACCAAACCTATCCCCGCCCTTTCTGTCTTAGACTCCTACTCAGTCCGATTATCATGGAAGAGATTTCCTCAAGCTTTGACTCCAAGGCGCTGACTGTCTCTTTGTTTGTGTACTCCAATTTCAAAGCGATATCGAGGCACGCCATAACCTCGTGCTTCGATCTCAGAGCATAACTCAAAAACCTGGCAAACTCTTTATTTGTCGCACAGCCGCTCCCCTCTGCAATGTTGAGAACGATTGAGGTTATCCCTCTTCTGAGCTGACTGGTTAAGCCGAACAACTCCTCCTTCGGGAAGCCCTTGGTCAATTCATAGATATCAGCAACCGCTTCCAGTCCCTTAGAGTAGACATCCAATTTCCTGAGGTTATGCATCGCCTTTGTCTGGAGTCTGTGTACTGTCTACTGTGTACTGGCTACACAAACAACGGTGCCAAGACCAACGAGACCATAGCCATCAATTTTATTAGAATGTTCATGGAGGGACCGGAAGTATCCTTGAAAGGATCCCCCACGGTATCTCCCACCACCGCGGCCTTGTGCGCGGCTGACCCTTTTCCTCCCAGGTGGCCGGCTTCGATGTACTTCTTGGCATTATCCCAGGCGCCTCCGCCATTGGCCATCATTAGGGCTAAGAGCACGCCGGTTAAGGTAGCGCCGGCCAAAAGACCGCCCAGAGCCTCCTTCCCCAAAACAAAGCCCACAACGATGGGGGCAAGAATGGCTATCAGTCCGGGGAGGATCATCTCCTGGAGTGCGGCGTTGGCCGATATGGCCACGCACTTTTCCGAGTCCGGCTTCGCCGTTCCCTCCATCAAGCCCGGGATCTCAGCGAATTGTCTTCTCACCTCGGAAACCATCTTGAAGGCGGCCCTGCCTACGGCGGTCATGGTTAGTGAAGCGATCAGGAACGGCAAGGTCCCACCTATGAAGAACCCGACAACCACCTCCACCCTGAGGAGGTTGATCAGATCCAGTTGTACCGCCTGGGTGTAAGCAGAGAACAAAGCCAACGCGGTCAGAGCTGCCGACCCGATGGCGAATCCCTTTCCTATGGCGGCGGTGGTGTTTCCCAGGGAATCCAGCCTGTCGGTCACCTTTCTCACCTCAGGTCCCAGACCCGCCATCTCCGAGATACCCCCGGCATTGTCCGCGACGGGACCGTACGCATCAACCGACATGGTTACGCCGATGGTGGAGAGCATCCCCACCGCGGCAATCCCGATCCCGTAAAGCCCGGCCAACTTGTATCCCGTAAAGATGGCGATGCAGATGACCAATACGGGACCTACAACGCTTTCCATTCCCACGGCAAGGCCGGTAATGATGTTGGTAGCGGCTCCGGTCTCAGAAGCTTTGGCAATCCTCCTGATCGGGGCAGCGGACGTGTAGAA
The DNA here is from genome assembly GCA_965369445.1 of uncultured bacterium. Taxonomy (GTDB): domain Bacteria; phylum Zixibacteria; class MSB-5A5; order MSB-5A5; family SM1-73; genus SM23-73-3. The sequence goes on from CBDUQU010000089.1 coordinate 8,257, forward strand.
CTCGGTGAGGAGTCCCATGGTTATGCCCGCAAGATTTCCGACCAGGATAGCCCAGAACACTCCGACGGGCAGACCGAGCCTCTGGATGATTATGTAAGAAGCAATCAGAACCACCGCAGCGGCCACATAAGTCACCGCCCTCAGGACCGCCGCCGGGTTGAATTTCTTGAAAACTTTGACCGAAAGAATCCCCAGCATCGATCCTACGATCCCCACCAGAACGATCAGAATTGGCAGGGACATATATTGGGGTCTCATGGCAGCGTATTGGGCGCCGGTGGCCCCGATGGCGATTGAAGCGATCACCGAGCCGACGTACGACTCGAACAGATCCGCTCCCATGCCTGCCACGTCACCCACGTTGTCACCCACGTTGTCTGCTATCACGGCCGGATTTCTCGGATCGTCTTCCGGAATCGATTTCTCCACCTTCCCTACCAGATCCGCTCCCACATCGGCCGACTTGGTGTAGATGCCTCCCCCCACCCTGGCAAACAGCGCGATGGAGGATGCTCCCATAGCAAACCCCACCATCACCGCCGGATCTAATCTGTGGAAAAAATGATAATAGATACCCAGACCCAAAAGACCCAGGCTGGCCACCGACATCCCCATCACCGCTCCACCGGAGAAGGCCACGCTTAAGGCCTTGGTCTGGCCGAACCCTCGGGCGGCTTCGCAGGTACGGACGTTTGCCCGGGTGGCAGCGCTCATCCCCAGAAAACCGGCCAGCATGGAGCAGGCCGCCCCAGAGAGAAAAGCCAGGCCGGTCCAGATGCCTATCATCCAGGCCAGAAGCGCGAAAACGACAAGGATGAAGACAACCAGGATGGAATACTCCTTTTTGAGAAATACCATGGCTCCGCCATGAATCACCTCGGAGATGTCCTGCATCACCTGATTGCCGGGCGGTTGCCTCTTAACAGAAAGGAACAAACCCAAAGCAAAGGCCAGCCCCACCAGCCCCAGAATAGCTGCGATTATGCCTAAGTCCATTTTTATCCCTTTCTTTTGGAAATGCTACGGAACTTGATTCCCCTCGGAGGAGAGCTCTTGGTGGAGACGATGAGAGATAACGATGCTCCCTTTGGTTATTCTCCTTTTCCCGGTGATGGTCTTCATAAAAATAAAGGCAGTTTATGGTCAAACTGCCTTCTCTTTCTCACGAGATAGACTCATCCCGCAACTGTTCTTTTCGGTATTACCAGACCCTACCTCTCCTCCGGACTCCAATTCACACGTACGCTTGTTAATCGAAGTTCGCTGGAAACTCATCTGCCTCCGGCAACCGAGACGCGTTAATTCCTTCGAGTTTGCGTACAACCATCCCCTCTCGCCTCCGGTCACCTAAGCTCGCTCTTTTCTAAAAAAAGCGGCTATCACTTCAACTTGAAGCGAACCGGATAAACCACCCACACGGCCACCGGCTGGTTGTTGCTGATGGCCGGCTTAAACTTGATTTTGAAAGCACCCTCTTTGGCCACGTCCTCGAAGCCGGCACTGGAACCGGACTTCTTATAGATGAGCGCGTCTCTCACCTTGCCACTCTTGTCCACCAGGGCCTTGATCCAGACGGTTCCCTCGATCCCTGCCTGCTTTGCCAGCGGAGGATACTCGTAGACGACCTCGTTTAGCTGCACCGGAGCTTCGTCGTAAGGGGTGAACTCATCCTGTGGGGGTAGATATTCCTCCAGGGGGATCTCGAAGGCGATGGAATCCCCTCCCCCGTCTCCTATGATGCTGGTTGCACTTAAATCTGCAATCTTTCCCAACTCCTCCTGGGTGGCGATGGTAACCTCCTCTGGAGCCTCCTCATCCGGAACCGCCTCGGGAATCCCTATGGATGGTGGCGCTATGCCGGGAGCAGCCACTGCTACCTGAGGCGCTTGCTGCTGACTGAGCGAGGGAGGAGCAGCTAATTCGGCGATGGTCTTGATTCTGACCACCCCCACGGTTTCCGGAACCCTGGAGGTGATGTTAGAATAGAGCATGAAACCGCCCATAAAGGCAAGATGTAATGCTCCGGCTATGATCACCGCCAGGCCAAGATGCTTTTGATAGCATCTCTTTAACTCAATGGCCCCATAGCCGACAAAGTCACTCGAAGTTCTGGGAAGGGATACTGCTTCTTCTGATTTCATGGGCTGGCACCTCCTCTCACCTCTGCCATCTGCCTTCTATCAAACTCGGAAAAAGGCGACAGGCTGAAACGATAGCTGAAATTCGGCCGAGCCTCCTTCATCTGCTTCTCCACTATCTGGATCTCATCTATCACATCCACCATTCTAAAATATCTCGCATCCTTGTCAATCTTCACCAGGGTCACCAGCTTGGGCTGTTTTATATTCCGCTCCAGCAAAAGCCCTCTTAAGGAATCAAACGAGACCGGCTGAGGGGTTTCCCTGGCCATATTCCACCACAGGTTCCCATCGGCATCGATTCGCAGGGTCAGAAGCCGGGATTCCGCCACAGGAACCGGATTGTCAGTCGGAGGAAGGTTTACCTCCATGGCCTGTGGCTGGCTGAAGATTGTGGTGACCATGTAGAAGATCAAAAGCAAAAAAGCGATATCCACCATGGGAGTCATATCTAATATTATGGAGATCCGTCTCTTGGGCCTTCTAAGCCCTATTCCTTTCTTTTTTCTCGGCGCTCCTCCGCCTAAATTAACTGCACCCATTTTCTTTTACTCCCTGCTTGTATTAGATCTCCTGCTCTGGTTGCTTCTCCATCTCCATTTCCGTGACCAAACTGAACTTGCTGATCTTTATCTCCTGCAGTGCCTTCATGATGCTGTTCATGGTCCCATAGCTTACCTCTTTGTCCGCCTTGATCACCACAAACCATTTATAGGCTCCCGGGACGCTGGCCCTGATCTGGGTAATCACCACGGGGAGGCCGGCGGGAGTCGCCTCCTGATAGTGCCTTACCGGCTCGCTGAACTCTTTTCCCTCCCGCTCCACCTTCTGTTTGGTGATGTACTCAACCATCACGCTGTCATCCTTGGTGACGGTAACGTAGATCATGTCAGATTCCGGGAGCTTTATCTCCGAATGCGAGGCCGGGAGCGAAACGTGCAGCTTCTCCGGCGGCTTAAACGAGGTAGTGGCCATGTAGAATATGAGCAGAAGAAAGGCGATATCCACCATAGGGGTCATGTCGAGCGTGATGTTTACTCTTCTCTTCATCTTCTTCAGCATATCTCAGACTCCTTTTGGCTCATTCTTCCCTTTCGATTTTTCCTCCGCCTCTCTGCTTTTCAAAAGCTGGAGCACTTCATAATTAGCCTCATCCATGGTATAGTTGAAGGAGTCCACCTTATTCACAAAGAAGTTATATGCAATTATCCCTCCTATACCGCTTAGCAGACCACCGGCGGTGTTAACTAAAGCTTCCGAGATACCGACAGCCAACTGCTGAGCATCGATAATCCCGCCCACTCTGTGCCCGGTGGCGGCAAAAGCTCGGATCATTCCAATGGTGGTTCCCAGAAGCCCTACCATGGTGCCGATGGAGGCAATGGTGGAAAGTGCGATCAGATTGCGCTCCAAGAGAGGCACCTCTAAAGCATTGGCCTCCTCTATTGCTCTTTGAGTCTCCTCTAAGCGCCTCTCCGAAGTTTTCTCGGTGACCAAAACCTGCTTATATCTTCCAATTCCGGCCATCAAGACACTGGCCATAGTGCCTCTTTGCTTATCACAGGCAGCCAGGGCACCTTCAAAGTCATCCTGCTGAAGCATGGAGATCACATTCTTAAAGAATGATTGGACCGAAGCCCTACCCTTGGCCTTATTCAAGGTGAATAACCTCTCCAAAACGAAAGCCAAAAGCATCACCAACAGGGCGATGAGGAGCGATACCAAAGGTCCTCCTTCACGCAGAAATTCCGGGAGAAGCTGGGACCAGATGAAAATTCCTACAGCCATTGAGACTATCAAAACCAACGTTATGAAAACCGACTGTTTCATCAAAAATCTCCTTCTTAATCTAAAAAAGTTTAATTGATTAGTTTTTAGAGCACCTCTTTAGGCTTAATCTGAAGAACCGCCTTTAACCGAACGGGTTCCTTCAGACCTGCCGTGTACTGCTTGAATCTTAACTCAAACCATCCAGACCTCCTTGCTTGAAACTGAACTTTCGCCTCATAAAATCATCAAAAATCGGCCGAAACCACAACCCAGCTAACCCAACCAAAATGCCCCTTTTTAAAGATCGCCGATCTTTACGCAATTGATTATCAAACTGGGCAAACTCAACCATACCCCGTAGCTGGACAGGACAAAGAAATTGATCACGGTGAAACGATCGCCGAATCCCTCTATCTTCAACGCATCCGCGAACGGG
>CBDUQU010000090.1:0-12526 GCA_965369445.1 uncultured bacterium
GAGGTTTGGTGAAGTGCTGTTTGGGGATTAGCTCAAGAAGATCCAGTTTCTCCCTCTCCCTCAGGGCCGGCAGTTTATTCTCTTCAGGCTCTTCCGAATTGTCTTCCTTCACCTCCTGGTAGACTCTCAGGAAACCATCAAACAGGAGTCGGCTCGCCGAGGCTCTAAACAGGTATTTCCCCGCTTCAATATCAACTGTTGTGGAATCGTAGATAGCCGCGCTCATCTGCGAGGCGACAAACCTGTTCCAGATTAGCTGGTAAAGCCTGTACTGATCCTTGGTCAGGTATCCCTTGATCTTCTCCGGTAGGTGGTCCACGTAGGTGGGTCTTATGGCCTCGTGAGCTTCCTGAGCTGCTTTCCTTGATTTGTAGCGCCTGGGCGTCAGCGGCAGGTACTCCTTCCCGTAAGTCTTGCCGATCAACTCGCTGGCTGCTTTTCTGGCCACCTCCGCCACCCTGAAGGAGTCGGTACGCATGTAAGTTATCAGGCCCGCACTTCCCATATCCCCCAACTCCACCCCTTCATACAGCTCCTGGGCGATGCCCATGGTCTTTTTCGGCGAGAACGATAGTCGTCGCGCCGCATCCTGCTGCAGGGAGCTGGTAATATATGGCGGATACGGGTTGCGTTTCTTCTTCTCTCGTTTAACCTCCGCCACCACGAACTCTTGACCGACGATGTCGGCGCGGACCTGCTCCGCTTCCTTCTCGGTCGCTATTTCGAAATCTCCGTTGTCGATCTTCTCCAGCCTGGCAGAAAACGACTCCTTCTCTTCAGTCTCCAGAAGCGCGGTTATGCTCCAGTACTCCTTGGGCACGAAGCCTTTGATCTGCTCGTCCCTTTCGCAGATGATGCGCAGGGCCACCGACTGCACCCTGCCGGCGCTTAGGCCCTTGTAAACGGTCTTCCACAGAAACGGGGAGACCTTGTAGCCCACCAGCCGGTCCAGAACCCGGCGGGCCTGCTGGGCATTCACCCGGTTCATGTCGATCTGGCCCGCCTTCTCTATTCCTTCCAAAACCGCCTCTTTGGTGATTTCGTTGAAGGAGGCGCGGAAGATCCGGGGGTTGATCTTCTCGATTTCCTGGGCAATGTGCCAGGCGATGGCTTCTCCCTCACGATCCGGGTCCGGGGCCAGATAGACTGCTTTCGCTTTTCGTGACCGGGACTTGAGCTTATCTAATATCTTTTTTTTCCCTTTTATTATCTCATAATCGGGGGCAAAGTCGTTTTCGATCTCTACCCCCAGTTTCCTCTGGGGAAGATCCTTCACGTGGCCCACCGATGCCTCTACCACGAACTCCTTGCCCAGGAACTTCTTCAGGGCCTTGGTCTTGGCGGGTGACTCGACTATCACCAGGTTGCTATCCACTCAGATCGCTCCTTATCCGAAAGCTTAATTCTCAGAGGTTTGAGGATATCAGGCAGGCGCCTAAGTTCTCTCAGGCCTCTCGAATTCCACTTTTCCTTTCAGCACATTGCTCATGGCCTCGGCGATGACCTTCGGCTGCTTTTCCTCCGGCTCAACTGTTTCCTCTTCCTCCGGTTTCTCCCTCAGCCTTTCCAAGTTTAACCTCCTGGCATGTTTGGCAACCACCAGAACCGCTTCAAACCGGTTACTGTACCTCTTATCCAATTTCTCGCCAGCATCTAATTCCATCAGTTCCTCCCTTGGCTTTGTCATCCTGTGGCAAAAAGGGTAAACGACATATCCTTAGGAAATCTTTGCCCGATCTGAAGAGAAGTTTCCATTCTCTCGCTGCATCAGGAGCCGGGCCACTCTAAATAAGCCGGTTGTTATTAACCGATTCTCTCTTAATCGCGAGTCAGAACTAATCTCGCCTATGGATCTTGGACTTTCAGGTTACTCCTTTGCCCTTCCTCCAACTGGCGTAATCGAACCGGGCGGATTTTAGCCTCTCCGATTCTATGATCTTCTCCACCGACTTCACCGTCTGACCTAAGTCCTTGTTTATCACGACATAATCATACTTCGACCAGAAGGTCATTTCCCTTAACCCCGTCTTCAGCCGCTGCTTCATCTCCGCCGTTTCTTCCGTTCCCCTGTGGGCCAGTCTTCTTTTGAGTTCGCTCATGGACGGCGGCAGAAGAAAGATCAGAACACTCTGCGGGTATTTTCTCTTCATGGCCATTCCCCCCTGCACGTCCAGAACGAAAAAGGCTACCTTGCCTTCCTCTTTTTCTTTGGTCACAAATCTCTTCAGCGTCCCGTATCGGTATCCGTGCACCCAGGCCCATTCGACGAATTCCTTGTTTCTTATTTTCCTTTTGAACTCCTCCTCGGTGAGGAAGATATAGTCCCTGCCCTGCCTTTCTCCCTTTCTTCGCTTCCTGGTGGTGGCGGAGACGGAACGAACATAACTCTTGTGCTTTCTTAATATCCTCTCACAGACCGTGGTCTTTCCTCCTCCCGAGGGAGAAGACAGAACCACCAGGGTTTCCTTTCTCTTAGCACTCACGAAAAGCTGACCTCAGTATTGGACTTAACGTTTCCTGCTCCATCCTGATTCTACATCTGTAGAATCGGCACTCAAGACACATCAGATGCCTCAATTATGCGAAAAAGGCGAAATCGCCTTTTGGGGATGACTACATCTGCGAATCTCGGTTCGTAACGGACAAGTTGTCTGATGTCAACTCAACACCTATCTTTCACCCTGAAGTAATTTGACTTTGAATTCGTCATTCGTCATGCGTCATCCGTCATTCAATATTCTGTACCTGCTCTCTTATCCTCTCGATCTCCTCTTTCAGGAAGATCACCTTCTCCAGGATTTCCCATTGGTGAAGAACACCGAAGGGAAGCAAGAACACCACAAGACCCCTACTCTTTTGTCTCTCTTTCAATATCCTCCAGCACTGTCTGAATCAAAGGCCTAACCGGCGGCAATTCTTTGTCTATTACCTCCCATACGATTTCCAGGTCAATACCAAAATACTCGTGGATGAGTTTATCTCTCATCCCTGCCATCCTTTTCCAGGGAATTCCGGGATGTTCTGCTCTTAGGCTGTCAGGTATTTTCTTTGCTGCCTCTCCGATGACTTCCAGGCTCCGTACAACAGCATTAATTGTCTTCTTGTCCTTGACAAAATCCTCAAATTGCATTCCGCTGGTAAAATCCTCCACCTCTCCGAGAGCTTCAACAATGTCCTGAACGTAATCCCCCAACTCTCTCCTTTTCATAAGAATGCAACCTCACTTAGGATGTGTTTCCCAATTCTTGGTTTAAGAGCTTTTTTTGACACAAGGTCTACTTTCCTCCCGATAAGGTCGCTGAGGTACTCTTCAAGCTCAAGAAACTTGAATAACCCTATGGGCTCTTTGAACTCAACCAATATGTCCACGTCGCTTGTGGCCTCATCCTCGCCTCGCACCATGGAGCCGAAGATTCCTATTTCCTTGACTTTGAACTGCTCGGTCAAGATCCCCCTTTTTTCCTTCACTATTTTTCCTATCCTCTCAAGCGGTTTTGTTTCGTGCTTCATCTGATCTCTTCTTAGAGTTATTATTAAGGTGTCTGTTACCGACCAGAGATTGATCTTTCGCCCTGGAGTAAATCGACTTTGAATTCGTCATTCGTCATGCGTCATTCGATGTTCTGCACCTGCTCTCTTATTCTCTCGATCTCCTCTTTTAAGAAGATCACCTTCTGCGAGATTTCAGCGTCGGCAGTTTTGGATCCGATGGTGTTGGCTTCCCGGTTCATCTCCTGAAGCAAGAAGTTGAGTCTTTTTCCCACCGGCCGATCTTCCTTCAGGGCGGAGAGAAATTGCTGATTGTGACTTCTGAAGCGGACGCACTCCTCGGCCACATCACACTTTTCCGCCATCAGAGCCACCTCGAGTTCGATTCTATGCTGGTCAACCACTATGTTGTCCAGAAGCTCTGCAATTCTGGTTTTGAGCTTTTTTCTATGATTTTCTATGCTCTTTGGGGTCAACCTCTCTATCTCGGGAATCGTCTCCTCTAATCGTGCAACCCTTTCGGCTAAATCCTGTGACAGCTTGGCCCCTTCTGCTTCACGCATCCGGTTGAACTCCTCCAAAGCCCGCTGGGTTACCTCTGAAACCACCTCCCAGGCCTTCTCCAGATCCGGCTCCTCCTTTTCCACCTTGACTAAATCGGGCAGGCCGAAGAACTGATCCAAGCGGACGTCCCCGGACAGGTCGTACCGTTCCTTGAGCTGCTTCATTATGTTGAAATAGACGTCGGCCGCCTCTTCGTTCAGCTTGGCGTAAGAAGCAACCGGAGATGTCTCTTCCCAGCCTAAGGCGAAGCTTATCTTGCCCCGGCCGATGCTGGAGAGGATCATCTCCTTCAGCTTGGATTCTAAGGGGGAGAGTTGTTTGGGCAGACGGAATTGTATCTCGCAAAAGCGATTGTTGACCGAGCTTATCTCCACCGTAGCCTTCAGGTTCTCCTCAACCAACTCGGCCCTGCCATATCCGGTCATGCTTGCTACCATACGATTCTCCGACGATAAGTTGTTATTATAGTCTATTACTCCCCTTTGTCAACCAAAGTTTGCCCGTGGTCTGCTTCACGCGCCACCGACTCGGACGCTCCATCTATAGGTCCGAAATGCCCCGCCACAGGCGGGGCTTTCGCATCAAAAGGAAAAAAATGTTATTGTCCGTCGGGTCCCCTGACCCGACGGGGTAAACTTGCCAGGTCAGGGGATCCGGCAGGCACAGGAACAAAAGAGAAATGTCGGATAGTCCCCCTACGGGGGACATGTCCGACCTACAACCGACCTTACTCAACTGTAACGCTTTTGGCCAAGTTCTTGGGTTGGTCTATGTTTTCGTCATGCAAAAATGGAATATGTTCACCCGACCTTTGCCAAAGGCAAATCAAAACTTATTTGTCCTAGCTCTTTGATGGACATTCTCTCCGACAGGCCGAGGATCTCGATGCCAAAGATTTTTCCTGAACTGTCCAGATCAATTAGAATACCCTCTTTTACTTTTTTTGTTTTTCCAACCTTTCCTTCTTGGAATTGAATGTAAAGAGCATCCGCTTTAGGATCGTAACTGATTTTCATTCTTACTCCACAGTCACACTCTTGGCCAGATTTCTGGGTTGATCCACGTTGCAGCCTCTCATCACCGCCATGTGGTAGGCCAGAAGCTGCAGCGGAACCACGGAGAGGATGGGGGTCAAAAGTTCTAAGGTGTGTGGAATAGAGATAACATGATCCACCTTCTCTGCGATCTCGTCATCCCCTTCGGTGACCACCGCAATGATCTTCCCCTTGCGCGCCTTTATCTCCGAAATGTTGGAGAGGACCTTGTCATGCACCTTGTCCTTCAGACCTACGACCACCACCGGCATATTCTCGTCTATTAGCGCTATGGGCCCATGCTTCATCTCGGCGGCGGGATAACCCTCGGCATGGATGTAGGAGATCTCCTTGAGCTTGAGAGCGCCTTCCAGGGCAACGGGAAAGTTGAAGCCCCGGCCCAGATACAGGAAGTTGTTTTTCTTGTAGTATTTCTCGGCGATGGCCTTGATGTTGGCATCTCCCTTAAGAATCTGCTCCACCTGATCGGGTATCTTATACATGGCATCAATGATCTCCCTTCCCCTTTCCAGCGACATGGTTCTCATGCGGGCCAGAAGCAAGGAGACTAAAGATAAGACCATCATTTGGGAGGTGAAGGCCTTGGTGGACGCTACTCCGATCTCCGGGCCGGCGTGGATGTAAACTCCGCCGTCACTCTCCCGGGCTATGGTACTCCCCACCACGTTACAGATGCCCAGTACCGTCGCCCCTTTCCTTTTAGCCTCTCTGAGCGCTGCCTGCGTATCCGTGGTCTCCCCGGATTGGCTTATCACGAAGAGGACGGTTCCCTTATTGATGACGGGGCTTCTGTACCGAAACTCCGACGCGTATTCCACCTCCACCGGGATCAGTGCAGCATCCTCGATCATGTATTCACCCACTAAGGCTGCATGCCAGGCGGTGCCACAGGCAGACAAGATGATCCGATCTATCAGGTGCAGCTCCTCATACTGCAAATTGAGCCCGTTTAAGCGCGCCGTTCCCTCCTCGTAATTCAGCCGCCCTCTTATGGCATTTCGCAGGGTGGTGGGCTGCTCGAAGATCTCCTTGAGCATGAAATGGGGGAATCCCCCTTTTTCGATCTGATCTAAAGTCCAGGAGATCTCCTCAATCTGCGGGGTGACCTCGGTTTTGTCCACTGTGGAGATGACGAAGCTCTCCGGGTCGATTAAAGCCACCTCCCTGTCTTCTAAGTAAACCACCTTGTTGGTGTGTCTTAAGATGGCGGCCACGTCCGATGCCACGAAATTCTCCCCCTTTCCCGCGCCTATCACCAGCGGGCTCCCGTGACGTGCTGCCACTATCTGGTGGGGACTGTCCTTGCACAGAACCGCTATGCCGTAAGTCCCCTCCACCTGGGAGAGCGCCGCCTGGGTGGCTTCCATCAAATCGCCGTCAAAATATTCCTCAATCAAGTGAGCCAGTATCTCGGTATCGGTATCCGAGGTGAATTTATGCCCTTTCCGGCCCAGAAGCTCCCTTAGACTTCGATAATTCTCTATGATGCCGTTATGCACCACGGCGATGTTGCCCTTGCAGTCTAAATGAGGGTGGGCGTTGAGATCGGTCGGCTCCCCGTGAGTTGCCCATCTGGTATGAGCTATCCCGGTGGTGCTCTTGAACTTTTTATCCTGAAGCAGAGCCTCAAGCGCGCTTATCTTGCCGGCACACTTCTCGAATATCAGACTGTGATCCTCCAGCACCGCTATTCCCGCCGAATCATATCCCCGGTACTCAAGTCTTTTCAGCCCCTCCACCAGAAGGGGAACCGCCTTCTCCTTGCCTACGTATCCAATTATTCCGCACATGTTCTATTTGCTCCCACAACACCGAAACACGCTTGAAGGTTATGATCGATTTTCTTTACGTTCAATCACCTAGAATAACAAAGACCTGTTTCCGCTTAAAAGATACGTCCTTTTCAAGAATTGGGAAGGGTTATTTTCTTCGATTTCTGAGCGAATCAGTCCGAGACCCCTGCCGCAGGCGGAGGATTTCGGACCTTCTAACACTCTATGTTTGACCCAGGATCTTCAGCCCCTCTGTAACCAGTTTGGATGCTTCCCTTTTCGATTTGGCTTCCGCTATCACCCGCACCAGAGGTTCGGTGTTGGATTTTCTTATGTGCAGCCAGGAGTCCTTGAAATCTATCCTGATTCCGTCGAGAGGATTTACCGTGCCGCCGGAAAGAACTCTTTTCAGTCTGGCTAAATTCTTCTCAAAGTTCTTGGTCAGTTTCGCTTTCCTTTTGATCATGAAATATCCGGGGAGTTCCGAGAAGAGTCGGCTTATCGGTTTTTCGGATTCTGCCAGAAATTGCAAGATCAAAGCCATTCCCACCAGCGCATCACGCCCATAGTGGAGTTCCGGCAGGATGACGCCTCCATTGCCTTCTCCCCCGATCACCCCCTTGACCTTCCTCAACTGTCTGGCAACGTGCGCTTCGCCCACCTTGGTTCGATATACTCTGGAGTTGTATTCTCCGGCAATGTCATCAATCATCCGGGAGGTGGAGATATTGGCCACTACGTTCGAATTGGGCTTCCGGTTCAGCACGAACTTGGTTGCCAGCGCTAAAGTAGCCTCCTCGCCTAATGCTACCCCTTTTTCTGAGACTATGGCCAACCGGTCCACGTCCGGATCGTTGGCGAATCCCAGATCGGCCTTATGCTTCTTGACTGCCCGACAAAGAGAAGTCAGATTTCGAGGAATCGGTTCCGGATCGTGGGCGAAGTTCCCGTCCGGTTTGCAATTCAATTCAATTACCTTACAGCCCAAAGCCCTCAAGAAACGAGGCGAGATAACACCGCCCGCTCCATTGACACAGTCCAGAACCACCCGGAACTTCCGCTTCTTTATCTTCTGCACGTTTATGTGACTTAGTCTCAGAACCCTGTTGATGTGTTTCTCAGTCCAGCTATCATCGAGCGTGATCTTTCCCAGCTTGTTCCATCCGCCGTGTTTTACTTTATCCTTCTCAACTAAGTCGGAGAGTCTTCTGCCTTCCCTTTCACTCAGGAAGATTCCGTCCGCTCCGACGAACTTCAAAGCATTCCACTGAATCGGATTGTGGCTGGCGGTTATGATTATTCCACCGTTCGCCTTCAACTCACGCACTGCGATCTCGACGGTGGGGGTGGCACAGATGCCTAAATCTATGACCTCACATCCGGTCGATAGTAGTCCGCAGACAACGGCAGCCCGGACCATCTCCCCGGAGACTCTGGTATCTCTGCCCAACACCACTTTTCCGGATTGGCAGAGCATCCCAAAGGCGGAGGAGTATTTCGTCACCACATCCGGGGTCAAGCTTTCTCCCACCACCCCCCTGACTCCGGAGACTCCAACCATCAGGTTTTTACGCATAATGAAACCTTTCTTCGTCCGGGGGTGAAGCGGACACGTTTCTTCACCCAGTCTGCCAGGTTGACCACTATCCGATCCACCACCTCATCCGGTATGCCGTCGAAATGAGAGGATTTCTTTCGCAAGTCCACCTGATCGTTAACCGGGTCCACCACCACGAGCTTTCCCTCGGAGGTCAACGCTATCTCGGTGGAGAAGAGCTCCAATTTGGAGATACGGGCCGCTTTACGCATGATCTTGATTATGTTAGAGTAAATCTTCTTGTCCATGTCAAAAGGCCATAAAACGTCTGCAATCTTGGTCTGGTCATCCCACCAGCAGGGAAGAACTTCTCCGAACGCAAAGAAGACCCTGAACCATGCTCGGCGGTTATTTATCTGAACCGGCTCGACTTTCTCCTGCACCAGGTACTTTTCGTCGGGAAATTGCTGTCGTGCCTGCTGAACGTCTTCCACGGTCCGGGCGTCTGTAACTACGCCATCACCGCACCCCCCGGAAGCCGGCTTGACCACAAGAGGTCTGACCATCTTATCGAGACGGCCCGAACCCAACTCCGGTCGCTTGTCCCATGCAGGGAGAACGATGGTTTTCGGAACCTGTATCCCCTGCGAGACAAGCTCCCGCTGCATCCTGGCCTTGTCGATCGCCAGGGGAAGTTGATCCGCATGGTTGATCATCTTCACGCCAGAGTCCAGCATCCCATCCACCAGCCAGTCGAAAGCCTCCTCCTGATCGGAGGCCCGGTCAAAGAAGACCTTGAAGCACAAATCACCGTTCTCCATTCGATTAAGGGTCTCAAACAGATTATGCGGATGAATCAGATATGAACCGATTCCTCTTTTCCCGCACTCCGCATCTATCTGGTCGACAAAATCAGCATCGTATTCCCAGCACCAGGCTGTGGCCAAATCGTACGTTTCCAACGTCTCACCTCATCTTCGGATAGTTGAACGTCGATTAAGGATATTATACATCCAAAAAGAAAGCAAGAGCAAACTTTTGTTCCTACATAAACTATAATCGGAATATCGGGGCGAGGATTCACAGGGGGATTAGCTGGATGTCTCTTCTCCGATTTAGTTGTCATAGTTCTTGATAAAAGAAAGTGTTTTCCTTGCTTAGGAAGCACAGCATCGCGAAAACTCACCCCCTAACCCCCTCTCTTCGCAAGAGAGGGGGAACAAAAGGGGGTGAGTCCAAAGAATCTGTTGGTTTTCTTCTTTGGAGTAGAACCGCTCGGATAGACTAAGACTCGCTTGCCGGGGGCTACTGATCTTGAATGGTCAAATATAATCAAAAGCGGGGCGGTGAAGGCTGGGTTCACCGCCCCGAATCTAATTCCGCTCTCCAGACCCGGCAGTCTTATGGAGAAGAATCTCGCTTTTTGCTATTTTTCGCCGCCCAGGATCAGGGGAAGCCCGGATTTTGAGCTTCCGATCACCACTATCTTGGTATTGGGGCTTTTGGCCAGCTTCTCGGTGGCCTCGATTCCCTTCCACAGAAGAAGCTTTTCAGTCAACCCCTGGGTAACGATCTTCTGGAAATCAGAGATCCCCCGGGCTTCGATCCTCTTTCGCTCTGCCTCCTGTGTTTCTCTGAGCAGGACAAACTTCATCCTTAGCTGTTCCTGATCTGCGGCTAATTTCTCATTTATGGCTTCAGTTATCTTGGGAGGCAGCACCACGTTTCTTATGATCACGTTTTCCACATCTACGAACTTTTCGTTCAGCACTGCCCTGACTGCTTCCAAGATTTCCGAGGAGATGATCTCCCTCTTGGTGCTGTAAATCTCATCCGGCTTGTAGTTGCCTGCGATGCTGCGTGCCTCGCCTCTGAGCACGGGACCGATTACCACGTCATAATAGGTAGGTCCCACCGTTATCTGAAGGCTATCCAGTTTCTCTACATGGGGCCTAAACCAGATCGAGGTCTCCAACCCGATGGAAGCTCCGTCAGACGAAAGAACGTGCAAGTTCTCCAATCTCTCATCTGTCTGGGTCTTGTAGACGAAGATGTTATTCCAGGGCAGGTGCCAGTTGAAACCCTCAGTGTAGATTTTACCCATCTGGGTTCCTCCCCGGAATTGGAAATATTTCACCCCGTGATGTCCCGAGGGAACTTGGGTGCCACAGCCCACCAACAGCGTGCCCAGGAGAGCCAGAACCAAGACGTTACGCTTGTTCATACCTCCTACCTCCTTTTAAAGGGTTTGTGTTATAGGATCGAGTCTTTATGGTTTCTCCACCAAGCCATGAAGGCTTGGCTACGCTTTAAAGGTTTTTAGGTTATATGGCGAATAATCAGGTTCTGTTCACCAAAGTTCTCCGAGCGGAATAATCCCGGATTTGCGCTATCCCTTGTCAATTCAAAAGCTGCTTTATCTAACGAATTGGTTGATGCACCCTCATCGCCAACCACGAAGGGAAAAAGAATCTGATCTTACATGTCGGGCAGACATTCACCGTGGTGACCGACTGCGAATCTCTGCCTGGCGTAACCTCAAGATAATTTAAGGAGATATCTAAATCTCCCCTGAGATGGAAACCTTATGTACTCCGCCTAAATCTGCGTAAGAGGAAAAGGCATAATCAAAGTGGTAGACTTTCCATGTCACTCCGAAACCGGCGGCAAAGCCGGCCAGGTTATCTTTGTCCGAATCGGTCTTGTAATTCTTGCCGAATGAGCTCCAGCCCAACCTCAGGTAGAGAGGCTTCAGGGCGGTGAACTCTCCCCCCAGGCTAAAGAAAACGTCATTGTCAACCGGCTTGGCTGCATCCATCGCTACTGTGAGGGGCAGCTCTCGCATCCTATGAGAAAGGCCCACCTTGACCGACGTGGGCAACGGGTCCTTATGCGATTCGGTGGCGCCCCTTAGCTGGACTCCGATATTCTGACCCGCCGCGCCGATCTGGGTGCGGCCATCCCGCAGAAGATACAAAACTCCTACATCGAAAGCCAGAGCGTCAGAGGAAAACTCCTCCAGTTTTTCGAAGATGAACTTTCCGGTCACTCCAAGATTCAACTGCGACCTTACCGTTTTGGCCACGGAAAGCCCCAGCGCGAAGTCTGACGCCCCAAAGGTTCCCCGATTCTCGCCCAGGTCATTTGTCCTATCGAAAGACCCGTAGTTGAAATAGCATATCGAGATACCCAGCCTGGTATCCTCACTGTAGGGATGCACGTACCCCAAAAACCCGGATTGGATATCGGTGATATAGTTGTTGTAGGTGGTGAAGAATCGCCTGGTCTGGATCTGAACCAGCCCGGCGGGGTTAAAAAACAGGGCAGTCTCATCGTCGGACAACCCGACGAAAGCTCCCCCCATGGCGGTGGATCTGGCTCCCACGTCTATTTTCAGAAACCCGTATGCGGTGGTGCCGACCTTGGAGTTGATTCCCCAGGCAGTTACCGAAATCGATAACACCAGGATCAATGCAGAAGTTACAACTGCGACCGTTTTTTTCATCTCGAGTTCCTTATTCAAAAGCTTGATTCCTACAAACCATAAGATATTACCTGTCCGTGAATCTCTTCGTTTGTTATACTCCGCAAATTTAACTCCTGATGAGGCAAAAGTCAACGCTTTTAGAATCGACATCGGACGGGGCTGGGAGCCCTTCGGGGTAGATCCTCAGGATAAACCCCACCTACGGGAACTTACACCTCTCCCCCTTGGTCCCCCTCTCCATAAAATGGAGAGGGGGAAACAATGGGGGTGAGGTCTGTACGGCTTTCCTATGTTCACCGTGGTTTATCGCTCCGACAAGACTACCATCCCTTCACAGTCTTGTTCACGATATCCTCTGCCAGCTTTTCGATAGCCCTCTCCTTGCCCATCTCCTCTGTCTCGTCCTGGGCTGAGTAGATTCCCCATCCGAGGAGATTATCCTCTTTCCAGATGATCTTCTTGCCCTTCTTTTGCTCAAACCATACCTTCACCCAGATCCTAACTATGTATTCCTTTATGTTCTCCTGCTCGTCGAAGGTGTGGGCCTCCCTCTCGTACTTTGTGATCACCCCGCGCAGGATGGAGTCGGCTGTTCTTTCGTTGACGACCTTCCGTGTATTGT
>CBDUQU010000091.1:0-12522 GCA_965369445.1 uncultured bacterium
TCAAGAAGATTTAGTGAAAGACTTGTAGCCTCCCCCGCCATAGTGCTATCGCTTGCCTGACCGCGGCATAACCTCCCCTTGATCCCCTTCTTAAGAAGGAGAGGAGTCGTCTGGCGAGACCAGGAGATCGCTTCACTTCGCCCTTCACCAATAGGTGCAGGGCTTCCGGGACGGGAGCGTCTGCTCGCTCGAAATGACACCGCCGAAGAGACATGACGGGTTCCCTCTCCCTTTACGGGAGAGCGTCAGATCGAAGATCCCGCCAACGACGGGGGAGAGGGAGATAGACTCTCATTCCCCCTCACCTTTTTTCCTCTCCCCCAAGGTATGAACCGTATGGTGCATACCAAGGGGAGAGGAAACCTGCTTCCCTCTGTTGGTGGAAGAGGGAGTCAGGCAGTCACTGCGAGGAGTTCCACCTCCAGCGGGACACTCCAGTTCGCACCTTCGAATAGTTTTTCGCGTACATCTTGCAATATCTCACTGATACTTGTCTAAGAGATGAAATCCTGCAATTCTTGCATCACTTTTGTGGTGATAAGGATGGCTCCAGAGTGTATGAGAGGTTGTATTGGTTTCCGAGGCAAGGAGCAGCATGGGTACTTTGACTTCCGTAAGGAACATTCTAAAAGGGTTTTTTCTCAAACGGGGCCGAGATACTGGTTCGGCAAAGTCTTGCCGGGCAAGTTCTCACACCTCGTTGAATCAACAATTTCCAGTGATAAAGAGAACCGATCCGAGCGTTACAGGTCTGCCCAGCTCACCCGTTTCCAAAAGAACCTCGTATCTGGATCGGGGAGAGCTTCTGTTGCCGCAATCCAGCCTCTACGACAACTCCTTTCGCATCAAACTCTATCGTTTCATGCGAGACAATATCCCCGTCTTAAACTCCGCAGTCTGGACCTGGACTCGCATATGCGCCTCCTCGGGTCATTTCGAGTTGAAAGGCTCAGAAGATTCCTCACTTCTGGATAAGGCAACTGATGTGATAAGAGATTTGGATCGCCGCATCTATCAACACAGCTTCCAGAAATTCGGAGGGACAGACGCTGTACTGACCCAGTTCTTCCGGTCGTTATTTACCGATGGAGCGGTCTGCGGTGAGTTGGTCTTGGCTCCTTCGCGGGACAGAGTGGACAAGTTCTACTTCATCGATCCGACCACGGTCAGATTCAAGCTGAAGGACGAGAACTCCTGGCAGCTTCTTCAGGAGGTGGAGGGGACAAAGGTAAAACTGAATCCAGATTCCACTTTCTATCTGGGATTGGACCCGGATCCTGATGACCCCCGGGGCAAGAGCATCTTAGGTTCCATTCCCTTTGTCGCCAGGGTGGAGCAAAAACTCTTAGAGGACATGCAGAAGACCATGCATAATGCCGGCTATCACCGCCTGCACGTGACCATCAAACCGCCGGAGAGGTATTCCGGCGAATCGGATGAGAATTACCTCGCCCGGGCTAACAAATATTTCGAAGATACAGTGGACATGATGAAAAAGCTTGCGCCGGAGGACAATCCCATCACCTGGAATGATGTGCAGATCGAGTACATAGGTGCTTCCGGTCACATCTCCTCGTCGCATTATTGGTATATCAATCACAAAGCCTTAATAGAGGACATCTGCGCGGGGGTGCACCTGGACCCATTTATTTTAGGCTACTCCTATGGTCCCAGCCGTAGCTGGGCGCAACTGAAATATGAGTTGATCCTGCGGAACGTCGTTTCCATTCAGAGCTGTGCTAAAAGATTCTTAGAGTGGATACACAATATCGAACTGGCGTTATGGGGACTCCCTCTGGAGTACGTCCACCATTTCGACAACCGCAAGTTCTTTGACTTGCTGGATCAGCGGAAAGCGGAGCAGGTTCATCTGGAAAATATCATACGCAAGAAGGAAGCGGGATTCGTCACTGAAGATCAAGCGAAGAGGGAGGTAGACAGTTTGCAGTAGGCAGTACTCAGTAGGCAGACTTCAGACGGCTCTCGTTCGTCGTTGTAGAAACTCGTATCAGGGGATCAAAGATCATACAAGAAGAAAGATGAGGAGTGGGAGATAGAAGGGTCAACGGATGAGACGGTCAACGGAGGGAACGCCCGGGCGTCTGGGGGCGTCCGTCCGGACGGATTGAGCGGATAGCTTGGTTTCCAGGACCTAACTTAAGTTAGGTCCTGGTTTTTAATAACAGAATAACCGCAGCGTCGGCCTCTGGCTGACAGCCTGCACCCACATGGGAACTAAGGGCTGATGACTTGCGAAGACTGCCAAAAAACTTCTGGCGAAGGGCGGTTTGCGATCCTGTCCTATTTGCCGAAGAGTTCCTGGAAATCGAACCACATCCGGGACAGGTGAAATGGCTTCAAAACTCCACCAAGCCGGAAAACGCCCTCCATACCGGCAATCGTTGGGGTAAGAGCCTGGTGCAGGCCATCAAAATCCTCCACCGTTGTTTTTTCAAGATCAGAGATCCCAAATACAACACTACTGCGAAATACGAGGCGGTGAACGCCTCGATCACCTTAGATCAAGCTAAGATCATCTTCGAAAATGTGGTCAGGTTGACCAAGGGAAAGCCTCGCTTAGAAAAGCTGGTCAAGGACGTGAAATTCACACCTTTCCCCCACATTGTTTTCGGGAATGGCGCTATCCTCTGGGCACGCTCGACTCAGAGAAGAGGTGAGTATCTTCTGGGGCGGGATTACGATTATTTTAACTTCGACGAGGTGGCATTCGAGCCGCACCCGGAGTATGTGGTAAATCAGGTGATAATGATGAGGCTGGCAGATCGGGCCGGAATGCTGGACTATACCTCAACTCCCAAAGGGAAGAATTGGTTCTACCGGAAATGCTGTGAGCTTAAGAAGAATTCCGAGCTTGGCTACGTTCAAAGTGGTGATTCGCGGGAAAATCCTCACATCAGCAGAGAATACCTGGATAGGAAGCTGAAGAGCCTTTCAGCAGGCAAGATTGAACAGAACATAAAAGGCTTGTTCATAGACGATGCCAATCAGGTGATAAAGGAGGAGTATATCCGTAATGCCATGACCGCGTCGACCGGCTTATCCGGACCAATTCAAGGACACCGATACTGCCACGGCTGGGATTTGGCCCGCAAAAGAACCTTCACGGTGGGTGTCACGCTGGATATAACCCACAAGCCTTACCAGGTGGTAGCGCTGGAAAGATTTCAAAGAGAATGGAGAGACGTATACGCGGCGATCAGAGGAAGGCACAAGGAGTATGAAGGAGAAGTCATCATAGATTCCACCGGATTAGGAGACGTGGTTATATCCGAGGTGGCGGACATAAGGCCTCAAGGATTCAACTTCGGAGAGAGGGGAGGGAAGGCAAAATCGGAGCTGATCGCCAACTTGGAGAAGATGCATGCCTTGGGTCAGGTGGCGTATCCTTACATAGAGCACATTCAGGAGGATGGAGAATTGTGGACTTTGCAGGATGAGTTGCGAGATTTTTACTGGGATAAGAATTCCGAATGCGATGCAGTGATGGCGCTGGCGTTGGCTCTGTGGCTGGTCAGGGATGGAGATAGACCGTCTCTCGTCTTGTCGCCGAGGGTGGAGAAGATTTGAGGATAAGTTTTTTCTCAAACATATCTCTGAACCAGACGATCCATATAATGGTGGGAAGATGATCATGAAGAGAGCGTTTTTTGTTGACAACCTGAAAAACAGCGCTATATTACTTATGGGAGGATTTCAGTCAAATGCTCATGAACAAGAAATTGCAGGACATTGTCTATTTCTGTTGCAAATACTATCCCAGGGAACTCACCCGGACGGTCTTGGTCAAGTTGGTATATCTGACGGATGTTGAATATTATAAAAAATATCTCCGCCAGACAACCGACTTAGTCTATCAATTTGGCGACCATGGTCCATTCACCTGGGACATCGTGAACGCCGCGGGACGGCTCCAACCAAACTTCATCGAGGTGGAAGAAACGCAAAGCGCATACGGCGAGACGAAATATATCTATCGGTGCAAGGACAATGATTACGAATTCACGGACTTGGATGAGTACACTCTTGAGATTCTCCACTCAGTTATTGAGAAATTCTCTTCTTATTCCCTGGAAGATCTGTTGCATTACGTATATACTAATCCGCCTCTGACCTGTTTTGAGAAGGGAGATATCATGAACTTCTCCAAGTGGATTGAAAGCGGAGATCTTCATCTTCATGCCAAGATAAAAGTCAACGGTAAAATGAATGAGCTAGCGACCTCTTTGAAGGATCAATACAAAGGGCAGGTGGAAGCGTTTGAAAAAGATGACGTGGAAGATGAAGAGAAGGATAAGATAAACAGGGTAATTGCAAAAGACATCCCCCGCATAATTGACTCAGAATAAGTCGGACCCAGATGCCAATATTCTTTAAAAGGGGTTGCGTTTATTTAGTGAAATTCATTCCACCAGACGATCCCCAAAATCCTATAGAAAAATTCGTTTTATGTCTTCAGGAGGGCAAAATAGTTGATAATGCCAACAGTTTTGTGGGGCTGGTTCTTACATCCATCAAGAAAGACGAAAAGCCAAAACCCTATCCCTGGCAGGTGATCGTGAGTCCAGAAGAATCAAAAACCGAGTGGGGAGCCATAATCATCTGTCATCAAATCCACACGATTCCCAAGGACCGGGTAGTCGAGCATAAATACGTTTTGTCTGATGCCACCATGAAAGCGGTTGATGAGAAGCTTCTGCTAGGCGTTGGCATAGTGAAGATTGAAGATTTAGAACCTTAGGAGGTTACTTCAAAAGCAACATCTTCTTTGTTTCGGTGAATTCGCCTACCTTCAACTGATAAAAATAGATTCCGCTTGCCACCTCTTTGCCTTTATCATCTTTCCCATCCCAGATCACTTCATGCTTTCCGCTTATTTCTGGCTCATCTACCAATGTTCTCACCTTCTGCCCCAGAATATTATAGATTTTAAGGGTAGTGGGGACGGGTCTCTGCCTACTGCCGATTGCATACTGAATACTGGTGGTGGGATTAAACGGGTTGGGATAGTTCTGCTTCAAAGAGAAATTTGAAATTACCTGGATTTCCTGATCTTCCTCTACACCAGAAGGTGGAGAGAAAGCGATAACAGAGATATTTGAACTCCAATAATTGGCGCAGTAGATTTTGTTGTTGTTGGGGTTATAGGTTAAGGCCCCAGGAAAATCTCCTGCCCCCACAGTGGTTATTACCGAATCCCCTACTCCATCAACGATGGTGACATTGTAACTATACCCATTGGCGGAGTAGATTTTGTTGTTGGTGGAATTATAGGCTAAACCGCAAGGGAAATCTCCTACCCCCACAGTAGTTATCAGCGAATTACTTGCTCCATCAATGATAGTGACATCGTCACTATCATAATTGGCGCAGTAGATTTTATTGTCGGTGGAATTATAGGCTAAAGCACCAGGGAAATCTCCTACTCCCACAGTGGTCATCACCGAATTAGCTGCACCATCAATAATGGTGACACCGTCACTCCCGGAATTGGCGCAGTAGATTTTGTTATCGGTGGAATTGTAGGCTAAAGCCTGAGGCCGATCTCCTACCCCCACAGTGGTTATCACAGAATTAGTCACACCATCAATAATAGTGACACCGTCACTCCCGGAATTGGCGCAGTAGATTTTGTTATCGGTGGAATTGTAGGCTAAAGCCTGAGGCCGATCTCCTACCCCCACAGTGGTTATCACAGAATTAGTCACACCATCAATAATAGTGACATTGTCACTCCAGGAATTGGCGCAGTAGATTCTGTTGGCGATGGAATTGTAGGTTAGAGCCTGAGGATAATCTCCTACCCCCACAGTGGCTATCACCGAATCCCCTGCACCATCAAGGATGGTGACATTGTAACTTCTCGCATTGACGCAGTAGATTTTTTTATTGGTTGGATTGTAGGCTATAGACCAAGGAAAATCTCCTACCCCCACAGTGGTTATCACCGAATCCCCTGCCCCATCTATGATGGTGACATTATCACTATTCGCATTGGCAGAATAAATTTTATTGTCGGCGGAATTGTAGGTTAAAGCACATGGATTGGTTCCTACGCGAACAGTGGTTATCACCGAATTAGTTGCGCCATCGACAATAGTAACATCGTAACTATACTCATTGGCGGAGTAGATTTTATTGTTGGTGGGATTGTAGGCTAGAGCGCGAGGGCCTTCTCCAGCCCCCACAGTAGTTATCACCGAATCCTCTGCTCCATCAACGATGGTCAGATTGTAACCATTCGCATTGGCGGAGTAGATTTTATTGTTGGTGGGATTGTAGGCTAAAGCACAAGGATTAGTTCCTACCCCCACTGCGGTTATCACCGAATTAGTTGCACCATCAATAATAGTGACATTGTGACTATTCGCGTTGGCGCAATAGATTTTATTGTTGGTGGGATTGTAGGTTAAAGCCTGAGGATAATGTCCTACCCCCACAGTGGTTATCACCGAATTAGTTGCACCATCAATTATGGTGAGATTGTAACTATTCGCATTGGCGGAGTAGATTTTATTGTTAGTGGGATTGTAGGCTAAAGCACAAGGATTAGTTCCTACCCCCACAGTGGTTATCACCGAATTACTTGCTCCATCAATAATAGTGACGTTATCACTGCCGTAATTGGCGCAGTAGATTTTGTTGTCGCTGGAATTGTAGGCTAAAGCCCAAGGATTATTTCCCACCGCCAGGGTGACTATCACCAAATCACTTGCTCCATCAATGATAGTGACATTGTCACTCCCATAATTAGCGCAGTAGATTTTGTTGTTGATGGGATTGTAGGCTAAAGCACGAGGATGGTCTCCTACCCCCAAAGTGGTTATCACCGAATCCCCTGCTCCATCAATGATGGTGACGTTGTGACTCCCAGAATTGGCGCAGTAGATATTATTGTTGGTGGAGTCGTAAACAAGAGCAGTCGCACGTTTCCCAACTGTAATGCTAGCCACTCTTTGATTGGTTGCACCGTCGATAGCTACCACCCTTTCTCTTCCGCAAACATAGATTTTGTTGGTGATGGGATTGTAAGTGAAGGCGCAAGGAGTACCCACTCCTCCTGAGTCATCCGGCAGCCAGATGGTGGCGATGACCGAGTCGGATTGGGCAAAACAGATGGAGGGAAAAGAGAACAAAATGAACAAGATAAAGGGGATAAAACTTTTGTTCTTGAACATAGAAACCTCCTCTTTTAGAGTTATAGACTCAATTCGATAATACTATTTAAGTGGTTTTTGGTCAAGGGAAAGAGAGGGAAAAAAGATTCCCAACAGATTAAACAGATGGAACAGATTGGTCGCCTATCTATTGGGTAGCTTTCCCCCGCCAGCGGCGGGGGATCACAAACCGACCTATAGGAACTGATAACATCCTACATTGCCAGCAGAAAGATTGATTTCCTCGTCAGATTACCGTATATTTCATCTGCACTTCCTCAATTAGAACCTGAGCCCGGTTGAAACGGCTAAATGAATCCCTTTGCTTTTTTCACCGAAGTTGAAACCACCATGGTTGGAGACTGCCAGATCAAGGTAGAAGAAAGACAAATCAAAACCGAGGCCGCCAGAAATTACCGATCCCTTACCGCCACCGACGGAGTAGCCGGCCCTCAACGGCAGGAATCCGATAAGTCGGTATTCGGCGCCGGCCGAAAGACGCGGCTTAGGTGAAGCCCCGGCGGCCTGCTTGAACCCCTGTTCCCAATCTACCGCCCAGAGAAGTTTACCGCTGGTGTTTGCCACACCGACTTTCATAACCGTAGGCAAATTTGATTTGAAACTGGGAATCTCGATCGAGTGTTCATCCGACTCGTCGAAGCAGTCATCAATATCATCCAGTGTTTCTATAGTATTGAACTGGAAATAGTTCCTATGCTCTTCGGTATCCTTATCCCAGGTAATACTGCTCAAAATATTTCTGAAAGCCACACCGGCCGTGTAGCTGTCTGACAGTTTAAACGCAGCGCCGATATCGACGGCATACCCACTGCCTCCTGTGGCGGTTTGGGCAATCATGGTTCCCTCGCCTTCATAGCCGATGAGAAGAGTATCTACCCTCCCGTTAAATTCAGTTAGTTTCCCATATCCAAATCCCCGGATATACTTAAAGGTTGCGCCAACAGCTAATTGCCGGGTTCCGGATTTGTAAATGGAAGTTCCGTAAGAAAGACCAGCGGAAGCATAGGCAATCGCCTCGTTATACTTACCGTCAAAGGAGAATGAATCGTCAAAGTCATCTTTCCCCTTCATAAACAGCTTTAGAGCGTCTTTGCCGAGATTGAGCTCAGCAGCGGCGTTGCCGTTGAGGGATAAGACAACCGGCCCCACTGATAACGACATGACGCTGACTTCAATATCAGTCGTTACCTTTAACCCTTTGGCCGGTATCTTTCCCAGGATGGTTGATTTGTCTTCTTCGGTCAGAATGACGTCGGTGTAATCGTTATAATCATCCAGAGAGAAACTGTTATTTGAGAGTTCCGCGCCAATGCCGGCCAATTCAATGCCATTCTGCCGGTATCCCGACAGTCCAATGTTGGCTGGGTTATATAACGGTGCATACACCCCCTTGGCTAAGCCGGTGTAGGCGCCCCCCATTGCCACAGCTCGCGCCGGCGACAACCCGATAGGATATACAGCGGTGGGCACGAGACCAAGCAATATGGCCAGAAACATTATTCTTGTTTTCATCGCTCCTCCTAATAATTGAAGAAATCGATCGATTTTTAGTCTGATAAATTCATACTCATCCTATCAGAATTCACCATTAAGTCTGTATTCAACCTCCATCACACCAGCGGGCAACCATAGATCCTGTTGTTAATAGGGTTGTGTGTAAAGGCGCAAGGATTAGCCACTCCGCCTAACTCATCCGGCAGCCTAATGGTAGCGATCACTGAGTTGGACTGCGCAAAACACACAGAGGGAAAAGACAACAAAATGATCAAGATACCATGGAGAAAACTCCTGTTCTTGCGCATAGAGTCCTCCTGATAATGGTATGTTAAAGCTATAGACTTAATTCTATAATACCATTTAAGTGGTTTTTGGTCAAGGGAAAAAGAGGGAAGGATCGGCCAACGGATCAAATAGATGAAGCGGATTAGGTAGCGGAAGGTCAGTTGACTTCCTATGGTCATTTGACTCAACTGAGATCCAGATGGACAAATGAGCTTCAGCCTTCCAATGGAGTATCAAAGAGTAGGGACAGGGCTTGCTCGCACTGACCGCGCCTTTGGCGGGGGAAGTGTCCTTGTCCGAGTTTTTCTTCACAGCAGATGAAGCTGATTTAGCGGATTTTTGCCCCGCCTCTGGCGGGGTTTGCCCGCAGGATCTTGAGAAAAGACGTTCGTGTCTGTTTAATCCTGATAATCAGCTGTGAGGAAAAAAAGACGGCCATCCCGCCAATTGCCAGAACCTAACTTAAGTTAGGCTCTGGAAACAGCGGGATTCATACGTTAATCATCTCCTTCAGCCTGACCTTTCGGGTCTGCCTAAAGGCAGGCACTCCAGAGGATTACTTTAAGGAGAAAACCAGATTCAGCATTATCTTTTCCTGATCATAGGCGCAGAGGACTTTGGCTTCGGGTTTGTCGTACATAGCGGCAGCTATTCCCAGAGTGTTAGCCAGCACGTCTCTGGCGCTCCAGCCTTCCCGGTAACCATCCTCCCATTCCTTAGCGACCCCGAGGGAGAAAGCTACCACGGCGGAAACGTATTTGTTCATGTGCCTGGACAGGAGCTTCTGGGTAACATAAAAGCCAGTAAAGTGCTGCCACTTATCCGGGTTCTTTATGTCCCAGTTCTCCTCATCCACAAAGAACCAGGCGTCCCGGCTGGGAGCAAGCTGCTTGAATTTTCCGTCCCGGGGATAGTTCCAAGCGTGAGACAGGCTTGGTATGGCCAGTAAAAGAACTATCAGCAAACACAAAGGCTTAAATCTCATCGTCCGTCCCCTTTCTTTTTTGCATTCCCCTGTCTTCTCCAAGAATTAGCCTAACCTCCGAAAACGTGCTTTTCAAAAGTAAACCCCGCGAAAAAAGGCGGGGTCTACTTGGGGGGAGCATCTGACTCTTGGGGCTTATTGACTCTGCGAATCCCACCCCTCTGGGGGTGAGTTTTTGAGCTCGGATCTCCAGGAATTCTGCTCCAAATCGATTTCCAATCCGCCGTCAACTGCGTTCGCTTCCATTGGGCCGGCTGGTGCATCAAAAGACAGATAGGCGGTGATGGTCGCACCGTCCACGTTCTCAAAACTCAAGAGGATGACAAGGAGTATCACCACGACACCCAGTGCAAGTAGAACCAGTTTTGAGGTGTACCTCCCAATTTCCTCTGGAACTCCGTGACTGTGATCAAAAGTGAAGTGCATCTTTTCAATCCTTTCGCTTCTTTGCCTTTCGTCTCACCCTCCTACTTGAGCAAACCTAATGCCGGTGCTCTATGACAATTGAGTTCCGAACTCTAAGTGGTTGTGACAGTTCAGGAAACACGGGCGACGACGTGCCTCCACCTTAAGAATTACCGCAGTCTGTGTGCAAGCGAGTGCAGAATGTGTGAGAGAGTCTTCACGCGGGGAAAGATAAGAGTTCAAAGGTTCAAGAGTTCAAAAGTTCAAAAGTTCAAAAGTTAAAGAGTTTAAGTGTTCAGGGGCTTGATGGTGGAGAGGCTCAGTCTTTTCACGTCAAAAACAAAGGGACTTTTGTGGTGAAAAGGATGGGTCGAGGATAGGTGAAAGGAAGTGTGTTTTTTCAACGCAGGTGTTAAGTGTATTTGCGATGAATCTCGCCATACAACCAGGAGTGTAGGTGGAAGAACTGTTAGCACACGTTGGAGCAGAGCTAAAGAAGCCTGAAGAAGAGATATCCGACGAGCTGGTCTTTTTGATCAACTCGAGGATAAAACCTCCCAGGCCGGTGACTAAGGAACAGATCTTCATACGCACCATGTTCTTGGTTTCCGATGAGATAAACTCCTACGGCGGGCGTTTCCCGTTGGAGGAGCTTCATAAGATCGCTGAATTGGTGATCGACTCGCCGGTTATGGTGGGGCATACCAAAGAGAAACTCCCCATCGCCAGAAACTTCAAAGCTGAGATGGTCCAAAGAGACGGGGACAACTGGGTGAAGGTGTGGTTCTACTGGATGAAGAATGCCAAAGACGCCCTCTCCCTAAAGGAGAATGTCGATCACGGAATCTATAAGGAATGCTCCTTAGGCTTTGTGTTTGAGCTTCCTGAATGCTCGATCTGCGGCCAAGACATGAGAAGATGTTCTCACGGTCCCTTCAAATCGTACCCGGCAGAAGAGGGAGAAAAGGAGGCTCACTTCAATTACCGAAACGTCACCAGAGTACTTGAAACGTCACTGGTTTATCGGGGGGCAGTACCCAACACCTCCATGTCCGACGAGTTAGGACTGTACCGGAAGTCTGGGCTGAAGAAAGAAGGCGGGGATCAAGATCCATCCCCGGATTCCCAGGCAGGCACAACCCATGAGATCTCGCCTCTCGTATTCGTTATCCCCACTAAACCGTACAAATCGACCTCAACCTCAAATGAAATCTTCCATCTCGAGGATCTTTCTTCCCTCTCCGGGGAGTTCTTTATAGAGCCCAAGTATGATGGGGTCAGGGCGCAGATTCACAAGAGCGGGGATGAGGTGAAAATCTTTACCGATGAGGGAAAGCGAATCGAGCACCAACTCCCTCGTCTGGTGAAAGAGATTCTCCTGAGTCCTCAGGAGAGTTTCATACTGGATGGCGAGCTGGTAAAATACAAAGGGAATTCACGTCTTCCGCACAAGGACGTGATATCCCATCTTGACCAGGAACCGGACAATTCCTTCCCGGAAAGAAGCAACTCTCCGGATGACTCTCGTCTCAGGTTCAAGCTTTTCGACCTGCTTTACATAGACGGAGAAAACGAAACCTCTCTTCCGCTGGAAGAAAGAAAAAAGCTGCTGGAGAGTCTATTTCCGGACAGCAAACTCATTCAGGCCGTCAAGTACGAGAAGGTTTCCGCCGATGATCTTCCCACGAGAATCAAAACCCTATCCACCTCCGAAGGAGCAATGATCAAACGGGCTGGCTCCGGCTATTTTGACAACCAGGAATGGTACAAATGGAAAAGACATTTTGAACTGGACGTTTTGGTGACCGGGGTGGAGAAGAATAAAGGGGGCAGTTTCAATTACACCTGTGCAGTCGAAACCGAAGCCGGTCCGATCCGCATGGGAAGCACTTACTCCACCTCCGTTCAGGCCAGGCAGGGGGAGATAATCAGAGTGAGAGTCGACTGCGTGACCAGAGAAGGTGGTCGATTCGCCTGGATTGCTCCGAAAGTTTTAGGCAAAAGGTCGGACAAAAAGGAACCTGATCCGGTGTCGGTTCTTGAAAGGATGATTGAGAGAAAACCGTCCGCAGACCACAGTCCTTCGACTTCGCTCCCTTCGGGTCTGAGCCTTCCCTCGACACTGAGCCTCGGGACGAAGTGCAGGGTCGAAGA